>JBKQKS010000071.1:0-3619 GCA_052147395.1 Roseiarcus sp. | reverse complement strand
GGGTTGGGCTCACGCTCCTCGGCTCCTACTTCTCGATCTGGGGCGAGACCGATCGGATCCGCCGCGCCATGCGGATACAGATCGCCCTGACCATGGCCGTGCTGTGGGGTCGGTTCTCTTTCAGCTTCCTCCTCCCCTATATTTTGCAAGCCGACGCGGCGCTCGTCTCGTTCCTGACCGGCCTCCCGCGTTACGGCAACATCATCTTGGCCGCCGATAACGTGACGCAATTGCAGGTCGGCGCCGGCTGCTCGAGCTTTCTGAATCTCACGACTGCGGCGCTCGGCTGGGCTACGGCCGTCATCTATTTCAAGGTCGGCATCACCCCCCGCCGAGTGCTTCTGCTTCTGGGGTCCTGCGCCGCCATCCTCGCGATCAACACCATCCGAATCGGCCTGATCGGCTGGTACCCGCAGTATTTCGAACTGATCCACGGCTATGTCGGCGCGGACATTGTCAATCTCATCAGCTCTGCGTCGATCTTTTTCTTCTCCTGGGCAGCGATCGAGAAATGAAGCAGGCTCGTCGCTGTTCGGAGAGGGAAGGGCGTAGCGGAGAAACGGCGCGGCCGGTCTCGACCGCGGCGGTCCGCCATTGTCATCGATAGCTCGGCTCTTCGCTGGCCCGGAGCGAGCGCCAACTCGAGCCGGACAATTATCGCGAAATGTTGCTTACGCGAAGCAGCGAGGTTCCATGAAACAGGATTACAAACTCTATCTCGTTACCATCATGGCTATAATTGTGTCCATTTCCTTAAAATATAAATTCGAGTTCGATTATTATGTGCACGAGGCGGCTGCGGAAAAATCGCTTAGCATTGAAAAATATTTTGTAGATACTGGTTTTATATTTCAACCATCGGGCGGTGAAGATGAATATATAGGCGTCAAGGGAGCCTGCCTCGTAATTGCTGGGCCATCCAATCGAGATGGAAATGAGGATGCGATATTCGAGAGCAAATATAACGGAGATTCCTACATATTCGGATATCTATACAAGAATGCTATCACGCTCAATCCGCCATATTTTCGCGCACAGTTCGAACATTATCTCGAAATGCTGAAAGTCGCGATAGGGCAGAAGCCGAAAGTCAATTTGATGTTGCACTTGGCTATCAGCAAGGCCTGCAAACCCTCGGACTTTCTGCCTTTGAAGGCCCCTTCCATGTAGTCCACTGATGCGTGCACCCTCCGCTCGACTTAGAGCGGTTTCGGCAAACATCGAAGCGGTCGCCAATTCGATCTTTGCGGGATCCGCTGCCCGCGAAGGGCGCGCGGCACCGGTGACGGCGAATGCAATCGGGCTTAATCCTGATCATATCCGCAGGCCGCGAAGAAGTTTTCGCATTCGCTGGGCGTGACCACGCTGGCGAAGTCCTCGAGAGCGTCACGTAGCGCTCCGACGGTGCGAGCCGCGAGCCTTCGCAGCCACGATTTGAGTTTCGCGAACGCTTTCTCGATCGGGTTGAAGTCGGGGCTGTAGCGCGGAAGGAAACAAACGCTCGCGCCTACCGCTTCGATGGCTTCGCGCACCGCGTCGCTCTTGTGGCTGCTCAGATTGTCGATGACGACGATCTCGCCCGGCGTCAGTGTCGGGGCTAGAACGCGGCGGACATAGTCGAGGAACCGTGCGCCATTGATCGAGCCGTCGAAAACCATGGGCGCGGTCATTCCCGTCAGCCGCAATCCCGCGACGAAGGTCGTTCTCTTCCAATGACCGAGAGGTATGCCCGCTCGCAGGCGTTCGCCGCGCGGCGCCCAACCATAAAGCGGCGCCATGTTGGTGGTCGCCCAAGTTTCATCGACGAAAACCAGCTTGCTCGGATCGAGGTCGAGTTGACCTTCGAACCACGCTTCGCGCTCTTCCAGAACGTCGGGGCGTTCCTGCTCGCTGGCGTGCACGGACTTCTTCTTGAAAGTCTGATCGGCGCGATCGAGAAAGGTCCAGATCGTGCCGACGCTCGCTCGAACCCCGCGCTCCTCGCACAAGACTTTCCGCATCTTCTCGATCGTCAGATCGGGCTCGGTTCCAAGCCGCCACAGCAGAAATCCCCGATGCGGATCGAGCTTCGAGCCGCGCGGCCGACCTTGCCGCCGCGCGGCGCGCTCACCATCGACGCACAGACGCATCACCCAACCAATCGCCGTACTTGCCGCTACGCCAAACCGCAATGCCGCCTGACGCACGCTCGGCCCCTTCAATCCGGCCTCGATCACCCGGTCTCGAAGGTCCTGACCATAGGCTCGCGCCATTCTTCCCAAATGCCTCCAATCGATGGACAATCCCATCCACTCTCATGTGGGAATCGCGCGACAGTATTGGAATCCCTCGCGATTCGAAAAATCCCGAAAACGCTCTAGGGGTAGATTGTTAGCGAGTGGTAGGCGGATCAGGGTCTGTAGCGATGGACATTCTCGACGGCGCCGAGCTTGCGTTCCCGAAATCCCTCCCCGAGTTTCAGCAGCTTTTCCCCGACGACGCGGCCTGTGCCGGCTATCTTGAAAAGGCCAGATGGGCTGAGGGTTTCACCTGCCCCCATTGCGGGGAACGGAACGTGTCAACGACTTTGAGACACCTGGCTTGATAATTTGGGCCTGGACTCGAGGCTTGATTTGGGGCGGATTGATCCAGACTGTGGTTGGTTTGTGGTTCGGCGAGGGCCTCTTTTTCACGAAGCGGTTCGGGTTTGCGTGGAAAGCGTTTTCGAGGGTGTGTTTTCGGGCGGCGTAGACATCGTCGGCTTGTCCGTAGTGGACTTGGTTCGGCGTCATCAGGCCGATTCCGAGATGGTGGTGTTCGCCGTTGTACCATTCGAAGAACCTGCGGCAGAAGGCCTTGGCGTCTTGGATGGAGCCGAAGCGTTCGGGGAACTCGGGCTGATATTTGCAGGTTTTGAAGAGGCTCTCTTAAGAAGGGGTTGTCGTTGGAGGTGTAGGGCCGGCTATGGGACTTGGCAGCGCCGAGATCGGCGAGCAGGAGAGCGGTGGCCTTGGCTTTCATGGCGGGTCCGCGGTCGGCGTGCAGGGTGAGCCGGCCGGGCAAGACGGCGTGCTTGGCGGCGGCGTCCTCGAACAGCGGTTTGAACAGAGCGGCGCTTTCGGCGTCGGCGACGAGCCAGGCCACGACCCTTCGGCTGAAGATGTCGATGATCACGTAGAGATAGAAGTAGGTCCATTTGGTCGGTCCCATCAGCTTGGTGATGTCCCATGACCAGACCTGGTTGGGGCCTTCGGCGATGAGTTCCGGCTTTTTGTAGAGGGGATGACGCAGCTGCCGGCGACGCTCCTTCACTTCGCCGTTGTCGCGGAGGATCCGATACATGGTGCGGATCGAACAGAGGTAGAGGCCGCAGTCGAGCAACTCGGCGTAGATTTCCGCCGGGGTTTGGTCGACGAACCGAGGTTCGCGCATGAGTTCGAGGACGGCCTGACGCTCGGGAGCGGCCAGCGCCCTGGCGGGACGAGGGCGCGGAGGGATCGGCGCGCGCGGCCGCCGGGCCGTCGCGGTGCGGCGATGGAAGCTGGCGCGCGACAGACCCAGCGCCCCGCAGGCGGCGCCGATCAGCCCGCCGCCGGGCGGCAGGGCGGCCACGGCGTCCATCAGGACGCCTCGTCGCCGG
>JBKQKS010000070.1:0-17198 GCA_052147395.1 Roseiarcus sp. | reverse complement strand
CGTCGGCAACCAGACGGTCTCGTTCTCCGGCGCGGGAGGCGCGCTCGAGCTTTTGAACCCGAAGGCGTTCGCGGCGAAGATTTCCGACTTCGACGCCGGCGGCGCTTCGGGCGACTCGCTGGTGATCCCCTCGCCCTGGACGTTCTCGAAGTTCGTCGAGAACAGCGCCGACACCTCGGGAACGATGACGCTCGCCGACGGCGCGACGAAGGCGACGCTGACCCTCCTCGGCAATTATGCGCCCAGCGGCTTTGCGTCCTCGACCAACGGCAGCGGCATGACGGTCATCACTTACGCTTGAGCCCTGGCAGGCTCACCCCGCCGGCGCCGGCGGGGGCCTGCGCTTGTCGGCGGACTTGGTCTCCAGCGACTTCCACGAATCGTTCTGGGCGATCATGTTGCGGATCGCGTCGACGTTGCGCTTGGCGTCGGCCTCCGACATGTCGCGGCGGCTCACCGCCTCGGCCTCGGCGAACTTGCCTTCGAGCGCGAGGACGAGGGCGAAATTCTGCCTGACCTTCGCGGTCGCCGCCGGGCTCGCCGCCGCCTCGCTGAGCGCCTTCTCGGCGAGGTCGAGGCGCTTCGTCAGCGCATAGGAGAGGCCGAGATTGGCGAGCACCGAGGGTTCGCCCGGCGCGATCTTGAGCGCCTCGGTATAGAAACGCTGCGCTTCCACATGGTCTCCCAGCCGATCCTCGACCGTGCCTTGCGCCGACATGATCGTCCAGTCCGGCCGATCCATCGAATAGGCGCGCGTGAACACGTCTTTGGCCTGCGCGAGCTGGCCGTCGTCGGCGAGCGCCTTGCCATAGGCCCCGAGCACCTCGTAATCGTTGGGCGCCTTCACCGCGGCGACTCGCATCACCGCGAGCGCTTCGTCGCAGCGGGAGAGGTCGCGCAGCGCGCGCGCATAGTTGATCGAGGCGTATTTGTCGCCGGGGTTGGCGTCGTAGAGCCTGCCCCAGCGGTCGGCATAGGCGCGCAGCGCCGCCGGGTCGGTCGGGGGCGTCAGCTCGACGCTGGCGACGGCGCCGGTGGTGTCGGGGCCGAAGCTCTTGCAGCCGCCGAGCGTCGCAGCGGCCGCGAGGGCTATGATCCCGGCGGCGCCGATGCGGCGCCACGCCGCGGGGCGTGAATGTGAGGACGACATGGGCGGGGCTTCCCGTTTGCTCGGCCTCGAGAGATAGTTCGTTAACCCTAACGCCCGGTTAACCCCGGTTTAAAAACCTCGAGCGAGGCCATGACGCAGGCAATCCCGATCTGGTTCGTTTCCAAGGTGACCTGGAACGACGTACGCGCAACGATCGGCGAGGTCGCGGCGCGCTTCGCCGAGGCGAGCGGCTTCGAGCCGAAGGCCGGCCGGCTGCAATTGCTGCCCGACGCTGCGGGCGCGCTGGCCGGCGTGCTATTCGGCGAAGCCCTGAAGGGCGACCCGGATTTCGACCCGCTCGGCGCCGGCAAGCTCGCGACCTCGCTGCCCAAGGGCGACTATTGTTTCGCCAATGCGCCGGCCGACCCGGAGCTCGCCACGCTCGGCTTCCTGCTCGGACTCTATCGCTACGAGAGGTTCAAGAAAGCCTCCGAGCCGCGGCCTCGCCTCGCGAAACCTCAGGACGTCGATTTCCAGCAGCTCGAGGCCATCGCCAACGCGGTCTCCTGCGGCCGCGATCTCGTCAACGCCCCGGCCAACGTGATGACGCCGACGGCCCTCGAGGCGGAGGCGGCGCGGCTGGCCGAGCTCCACGGCGCCGCCTTCGAGAGCATCGTCGGGGATCAGCTGATCGCGCGCCATTTCCCGCTCGTGCACGCCGTCGGCGCCGCCGCCGCCGAACCGCCCCGGCTCGTCGACTTCGTCTGGGGGCGTCCGCACGCGCCGAAGGTGACGCTGGTCGGCAAGGGCGTCGTATTCGACGCCGGCGGCCTCGACATCAAGCCTTCGAGCGCCATGGACCTGATGAAAAAGGACATGGGCGGCGCCGCGACCGCGCTCACGCTCGCCCGGCTGGTGATGGAGGCCGGGCTCGACCTGCGCTTGCGGGTGATCATCCCGATCGTCGAGAACGCGATTTCTGCGCGCGCGATGCGGCCGAGCGACGTGATCAGGAGCCGCAACGGCCTCAGCGTCGAGATCGGCAACACGGACGCGGAAGGCCGGCTCATCCTCGCCGATGCGCTCGCCTTCGCGGCCGAAGAGGCGCCGGACCTCGTCTTCGACTTCGCTACGCTCACCGGCGCGGCGCGCGCTGCGCTCGGGCCCGACCTGCCGCCGTTCTACACCGACGACGACGAACTGGCGGCCGAGATCGCGCGCTCGGCCGCCGCGGTCGCCGATCCGGTATGGCGGATGCCGCTGTGGCGCCCCTATGATTCGTATCTCGAGAGCAAGGTCGCCGACCTCGGCAACTCGCCGTCGAGCCCGTTCGCCGGCTCGGTGACGGCGGCGCTGTTCCTGCGCCGCTTCGTCGAAAACGTGAAGTCCTGGGCGCATTTCGACATCTACGCCTGGAACCCGAAACCGCGCGCCCACGGGCCGCAGGGCGGCGAAATCCAGGTGGCGCGCGCGCTGTTCCGGCTCATCGGTTCACGCTACCGTGCGGCGGGCAGAGCAAATTGAGGCTTGGCGAATTCGGAAAAAGGCGCTAGTCTGTCATCAGATTCGTCGAGGGTCGCTGGAAGAGCGGGCCGGCGGAATGGCTAAGTCGCCGTAGTCGGGCGCGGCGCCAACCTCCAAACGATGATGGGTTGACGGATATCAACAGCCGCTTTTCTCGGAATCCTACGAGCGCGCCTCGGGCGACGCTCGCCGGGGTAGCGCGGGCGAACCCGATTACGCGCAGGTAGGACGAAACCGCGAGATCGAACTGCACGGGCGGGGCTCGGGCCCTCGGGGTCGCGTTTCGCTCCAGCTCGGCACGATTGCAAACAGGGACTGAAGAATGAGACCCGGTCAGAACAAGCGCATGCGGGGTCGTCCGACCAACAATCGTCGTGGCCCCAATCCGCTCACGCGCTCCTATGAGTCGAACGGTCCGGACGTGAAGATTCGCGGCAACGCGCAACACATCGCCGAGAAGTATCTGCAGCTCGCGCGCGACGCGCACACTGGCGGCGATCCGGTCGCGGCGGAAAACTACCTCCAGCACGCCGAGCACTACTTCCGCCTCATCGCGGCCGCGCAGGCCGCGCAGCTCGCGGCGCAGAACGGCCGGCCGGCGGGCGAGGCCGACGACGAGGACGACGAGGACGACGATCTCGGCGTGCTCGCCGACCGTTTCGCTTCGCCCTCCGAGCGCGCCCAGATCATCGGCTACATTGCGCCGCAGCCGCAACTGCCGCCCCAGCCGCCGCAGTTCGCGCCGCAGCCCGTCGCCGCCGCCCCCTTCCCTTACAGCGATCGTCAGCCCTACGACGCCGACCGCCCGCAGCCCTCGCCGGATCGTCCCCCGTTCCAGCCGCGGCAGGACCGCCGCGACAATCGGCCGGATCGGCCGCCGCGCCCCGACCGCCAGGACGGCCGCCGCGAATTCCGGCCCTACCGGGAGCCGAACGCCGGCCGCGAGCCTAACGTCGGCCGCGAGCCGAACGTCGATCGCGAGCCGAACATCGATCGCGAGCCGAACGTCGGCCGCGAGCCGAACGTCGGCCGCGAGCCGCAGCCGCCCGGGCTCGACAATTCGCCGCCTCCCCTGCCCTCGTTCATCACCTCGGCGCCGAGGCTCGCGGCCATCGCCGAAGAGAGCGAGCAACCGTCGTTGCAGCCCAACCTCGTGATCGCCGAGGCGGAGCCGTTGGAAACCCCTCTCGCCGAAGCGCCGCAGCCGGAATCGCGCTTCCCCCGCGGCCGTCGCCGCCGCCTGCGCTCGCCCTACGGGCTGTTCGCCCAGGGCAACGCCGAGGAAAGCGAGCCGCCGACGACGCCGAGCGACGACGGTCCGCCGATTCCTGAGTGAGGCCGGGTTCCCAACGAAACGGCGTTCGTTGCGCGATTCGTTTGCCGGATCGCGAAGCGATTCCCGGGGAGCCGCGTCACGGCCTAGGGGTCGGAATCTTACACTTAGCGCCCAGCCGGCCAACGACAGGAACCGACCCACAACGGACCTCGTCCTGAGGTGGCCCGAAGGGCCCTCGAAGGACGCTCCAGTGGGCGCCGCCGGCTTTTCCCGGACAGCTCCCGCGCGCTGTCCTCGGCCTTTCGGTCAAGAGTTTCAGGAATATGGGAATACGGTGCGGAATACGGGGAATACGGTGACACCGCGTCGCTGAACGCATAGGAAATACGGTGACACTTACTTCATTTCCTAATTTGATAACGCACGCCGACCAGCGGTCGAGAAAAAGGAGAATAAAGTAAGTGTCACTTTCTTCTAAGTGTCACCTTTTTCTTCGGGCGCCGCCTCACTCCCCGTTCGCGGCTTGCGTCTGCCGTTCCGTCTCGCAGGCCGCCTTGGTCGTGAAGATCAAATATTCGACGTTTCCGTCCTTCTTGCTGCATTTGACCGCGCTGGCGCCGGACGCGGTATTGCTGAACGGAGTCAAGTCGCATCGATACGACGGCGACCCGAACCTCACGATGAGCTTGGAGTCGACACGGACGCATCTGGTTTTCTCCGGATCGGAATGCCAGTCGAAACCGTAGCGCCCTTCGAGCGAATCGAGTTCGGCCGCGACCGCGAGGCCCGGGCAAAAGACGAACATAGTGACGAGCAGCCGGCGCATCATGATTCCCGTTCGTGCGTGTTTCTCCAACTAGAACGCCGTGCGCTGGCGCATCGCGGCGCTCAGCGTGCCGTCGTCGAGGAAATCGAGCTCGCCGCCAACCGGGACCCCGTGGGCGAGGCGGGTGACCTTGACGCCGAACGGGGCGATGAGATCGGTGATGTAATGCGCGGTGGTCTGGCCGTCGACGGTGGCGTTGACGGCGAGCACCACCTCCTTCACGCCGCCGGCGGCGACGCGGGCGACCAGGCTCTTCAAGTTGAGATCGTCGGGGCCGATGCCATCGAGCGGCGACAGGGCGCCGCCGAGCACGTGATAGCGGCCGCGCGTCGCGTCGGCCCTCTCCAGCGCCCAGAGGTCTGCGACGGACTCGACGACCACGAGCAGCGAGTCGTCGCGCCGCTCGTCGGCGCACAGCGTGCAAGGGTCGCGCGTATCGACATTGCCGCAGACCGAGCACACCGTCACCCGCTCGTGGGCGACCCGCATCGCGTCGGCGAGCGGCCCGAGCAGTTGCTCGCGCTTGCGGATCAGATGCAACGCCGCGCGGCGCGCCGAACGCGGCCCGAGGCCCGGCAGGCGCGCGAGCAGCTGGATCAGGCGCTCGATCTCGGGCCCCGCGACCTGCGCAGCCATCGCTTCAGAACGGCAGCTTCATGCCCGGCGGCAGCGGCATGCCCGCCGTCAGCGACTGCATCATCTCGCTCGCCGCGCGGTCGGCCTTGGCCTTGGCGTCGTAGAACGCCGCGAGGATGAGGTCCTCGAGCATCTCCTTCTCCTCGGGCTTCAACAGCGAGGGGTCGATCGCGACCGACCTGAGCTCGGCCTTGCCGGTGAGGATCAGCTTGACCACGCCGCCGCCGGCCTGGCCTTCGAATTCGAGACGCGCGAGCTCGTCCTGGGCGTCGGCGAGCTTGGCCTGCATCGCCTGCGCCTTCTTCATCATCCCCATGATATCGACCATATGCGACCTCCTCGCGCCCTTCAGCCGGTGGCCCTCGTCCCGAGCCTGGCGAAGGACGACCCTGGCTTCGCCGCCGACGATCGCCGACAGCGCCGGGGTCGGCGCCCCCGGCTACAACGGCGTGCGCCGCCGCGCAACCCGCCGTCTAAAAATCGTCCTCGCCCGGCTCCGCGTCGGCATAACCGACATCTTCGTCGACCTGCGTCTCGGCCGCAGGGGCCGGCGCCTCCGCGCCGCGCACGTCGACGATGCGGGCGCCGGGAAAGCGCTCCATCACCTTCTGCACCAGCGGATGCCCGGCGACGCCCTCGAGACGCGCGCTCGCCTTCGCCTCGGCGGTCTCCTGGATCGTCGGCTGGGTCGCGCCCTTGACGAGCGCGATCATCCAGCGCGCGCCCGTCCATTCGCCGAGTTTCTGCGACAGGGTCTGGGCCAGCGCGGGCGAAGCGCCCTCGACGAGCGAAAATTCGATGCGCCCGAACTCGAAACGCGACAGACGGACATCGTATTCGAGGGCGCGCACCAACGGCAGGTCGCGCCGGGCGCGCGCCAGGGCGACGACGTCCTCGAACCGTTCGAGACGCGGCAAGCCCGCGGGCGATTCCGCCGCGGGCGCCGTCAGGGCGGGCGAGGCCCGGGCCGATCCGCCGCCCGAGGGCCCGCCGGCGGACCCGCCCGCGGGCCCGCCCGAAGGCGCCCGCGGCGGCGAATCCGGGGCTTCGGCGAGTTTGCGCAACGCCTCTTCCGGGCTCGGCAGATCGGCGGCATAGGCGAGCCGGATCAACGCCATTTCCGCGGAGGCCAGCGGCCGCGGGCTGTCCTTGACGTCGTCGACTCCCTTCAGCAGCACCTGCCAGGCGCGACTGAGCGGGCCCATCGCCAGCGCGCGCGCCATCTCGGAGGCGCGCTTCCGCTCGAGCTCGCTGATCGCGGGATCTTCGAGCGCGGCCGGGGCGATCTTCAGCCGGGTGACGAGATGGCAGAATTCGGCGAGCTCGATCAGCATCTCCGCCGGATCGGCGCCGGCGCGGTGCAACCGCTCGGTAAGCTCCAGCGCCTCGGGCATCTTGCCGCGCATCGCGAGCTCGAACAAATCGATGATGTCGCCGCGGTCGGAGAGCCCGAGCATCGCGCGCACGTCCGCGACCTCGACGCCCGCGCCCTCGCCATGAGCGATCCCCTGGTCGAGCAGCGACAGCGCGTCGCGCACCGAGCCCTCGGCGACGCGGGCGATGAGCGCCAGCGCGTCGGGCGCCGCAGCGACGCCCTCGAGCCCGCAAATTCGGGTCAGATGCTTTACCATCAGCGCCGAATCGATGCGCTTCAAGTCGAAGCGGATGCAGCGCGAGCGCACGGTCACCGGCACTTTCTCGATTTCCGTGGTCGCGAACAGGAATTTTACGTGCTCGGGAGGCTCTTCCAGCGTCTTCAGGAGGCCGTTGAAAGCCTGCTTGGAGAGCATGTGCACTTCGTCGATGATGTAGACCTTCATGCGCGCCGAGACCGGGCGGTAGCGCGCGTTCTCGACGATCTCGCGGATGTCGTCGATGCCGGTGTGCGAGGCTGCGTCCATCTCGATCACGTCGACGTGGCGCGAATCGATGATCGCCTGGCAATGGACGCCGAGCTCCGGCATCACGACGCTCGGCTCTTCGTACTCGCCGGGCACGAGGTAGTTGAGCGCCCGAGCGAGAATGCGCGCCGTCGTGGTCTTGCCGACGCCGCGCACGCCGGTAAAAATGTAGGCCTGATGGATGCGCTTGGCCTTGAACGAATTGGCGAGCGTGCGCACCATTGCGTCCTGGCCGATCAGATCGTCGAACGTCGACGGCCGGTATTTTCGCGCCAGCACCCGATAGGGCGTCGGCGACACGGGGGCGCCGCCGAGGTCGAGCCCGAGCGTCGATTCGGCGGGCTGAGGCGTGTCGATCATGAGGGAAAGCGGCGTTGGCGTCGCGGTGGGAGGTTGGACAAAGACCCGCCCTGGCTCGTTAGGGCTGCTTCCTTCCGGACCTGACCCGGTTGGCGAGCGGTACGTCCTTCGCCAACCTCCCGGAGCGTATGTGGACCAAGCCGGAGCGAAGCGCAAGCCTCGGCGCGCTCGAAAATTTGCCGGCCCGTGCTCGCCCGGGATTCGAAGCGGTCGCCTAGAATGCCTCGAGGAAGCCGTGATCAGGGTCCAAAAATACCAAGTTGGGGATGTTGGCTACCTGTCGAAGACGGGGCGGAAGCGACGTGCGAATTTTTCGCGGCCCGAGCGATCCGGTTTCGTCTGAGCAACGTATCTCGTGACAAGGAACGGAGGCAATGATGGTGACCTCGCTCCGAAAGACGGTGTTGGCGTCGATGGCGGCGCTGATGGGTATGGCGGCAGTGGCGGCGACGACCGACACGGCATCTGCCGCAACGATTTGGCAGCATGGCGGCCACGGCTGGAATGGCGGCCATGGCTGGAATGGCGGCCACGGCTGGAATGGCGGACGCGGCTGGCGCGGGGGGTATTATGGCGGACCCGGCTGGGGCTGGGCGCCGTGGGTGCTGGGCGGCTTGGCGGTAGGCGCAGTCGTCGCCAGCGAGAACCAGTGCTACCAGTTGCGTCCGACTTATGACGGATATGGTCATTTTATCGGCCGCCGCTGGGTCTGGGTTTGCTAGAATTCGAGTTTCGCCGGCGCTCCCTCCCCCCCAAGAGCCGGCGCGCTCGACGCGATTGCCCCCTCCTCGCGTCGAGTCAGAGGCCCCGCTTCGGCGGGGCCTTTTTTTCGCACGAAGGGCGCCGCAGCAATAGCGGGCGACGCTTCCTCATTCCGGGGGCACGCCCGCCGAGACGGGCCCGACGCTATTTATAGGGCGTGGTGCAGACCACGTACTGGTCGACGACCGCCTCGTGGTCGCCCTGCTTCTGCCGTTGCACGTAGAGATAGCAGATGCTGAGCGCGCCGGTGCGGTAATCGACCCGGAACACGCCGCCCTCCTGCTCGTGGCGGGTGGCGACGAGGCCGTACTGGCCGGGCGGCTGGTTCACGGCGCCGTCGCCGCCGCGATAGCATTGGGTGACGCCATAGGCGCCGGGCTCGACGTCGTCCTTGCCGGGGTTGTGGGCGAACTGGCAGGCGATCACGTCGCCCGTCAGAGTGTCGACCCGATACATGAGCGACAGATTGATCTGCGGCGCGGCGAGGAACTGGTAGCGCTCGCCCGCCCATGCCGCCATCGTCGACGCCGCCAGCGCCAGAAGCCCCAAACCGAAACCGCGCTGCATCGTCCCGCTCCGCTGCCGACGAATCACACGCGCGAGTCTAGAACGGGAGCGGGCAACGGGGAATCGGCCGCGATCGAAGACCCGCCAGGCTTCAGGCTTCGAGCACGTCCTTGGTTTCCACCGTCGAATCGGCGCGCAGGCGATAGACCAGCGGCAGGCCGGTCGCGAGCTCCATCGTCGGAATGGTCTTCGGGGTCAGCCGGTCGAGCACCATCACCAGCGCGCGCAGCGAATTGCCGTGGGCGGCGATCAGCACGCGCTCGCCGCGCAGCACGGCGGGGAGGATGTTCTGGCAATAATAGGGCAGCGCCCGCGCCACCGTGTCCTTGAGGCTCTCGCCGCCCGGCGGCTGCACGTCGTAGCTGCGGCGCCAGAGATGGACCTGCTCGGCGCCCCAGCGGGCGCGCGCGTCGTCCTTGTTGAGGCCGCAGAGATCGCCATAGTCGCGCTCGTTGAGCGCCTGGTCGCGATCAATCGGCAGGTTCTGCTGGCCGAGCTCCTCGAGCATCAGATCGAGCGTGTGCTGCGCGCGCACCAGCGCCGAGGTGAAGCAGCGATCGAACACGAGGCCGCGCGCCTTCAGGCGGCGTCCGGCGGTTCTCGCCTCCTCGACTCCGAGCGGCGAGAGGTCGGGATCCTTCCAGCCCGTGAACAGATTTTTGAGGTTCCAATCGCTTTGGCCGTGGCGAACCAGCACGAGCAGAGGCGACGCAGACATGCTCACTCCTCGAGTTTTCTTGTCTGTGTCGCCGAATCGCACGTTTCGCGCACCGCGGCAATCCGACTATCGCGGCGCCGCATGCTGGGCCGGCCGGTCGCGCCTGGCGCTCGGCGCCAGCGCCCCCTCGAACTGCGGCCGCACGGGGCTGATGAGACGGCGCGCCAACACCGGCCGATAGACCTGCTTGATCGCCTCGACGACCTGGACGCCGGCGAACGGCAGCCCGAGCGCGGCGCCGACGCGCTCCCAGGCCGGCGCGCTCTTGACGAAGAACCGCGAGCCGATCGGCGGCGCGTAGAGCGCTTCGCCCCAATAGACCGGCGAGAACGCGGTGTCGCGGATCAACTCGCGCATTTGTGACTTGGAATAGGGCCGGCCCTCGCCGAACGGCGTGCCCTCGACCCGCGCCCAGAGGCCGCGCCGCGACGGCAGCACGAAGAGGGCGCGGCCTTGCGGAACGAGCACGCGGCACAGTTCCTCGAGCACGCCGGCGGGTTGTTCGGCCATCTCGAGCCCGTGCGCCACCAGCGCGCGGTCGATGCAGGCGTCCGGCAGGGGCAACATCTCCCCCACCACCAGGGCCGAGCTCACCCGCCCCTCTGCGGGCCAGACGATGACCCCCTGGCGATCCGGCATCAAGGCCAGCGAGCGCCGCGCTTCGTCGCGGTAACGCTCGAGATAGGGCCCACAATAGCCGTATCCCATCAGCGTGAGCCCCCGGCAATCCTCCCAGCGCGCGCGGATGACGCGGCCAATGAGACGCCGCACGACCTCGCCGAGCGGCGACGCGTAGAAGGCGTCGAGATCATTCACGTCGAGGGCCATCGCGAGCGGGCCTCCCATGAGCGGATGCGCCGGCTTGAACGTGTAGCGCCGGTCGGGCTACTTCATGGCGCTAGCGAGGATCGAGGAGCTCGGCGCGCCATGTCCACGGAAGTCTATCAATTCCCCTGCCTCAAAGACAATTATGGCGTTCTTGTCCACGACGGAAGCAGCGGCGCGACGGCGGCGATCGACGCGCCCGACGGCGCCGCGGTCGCCGCCGCCGCGAAGCACAAGGGGTGGACGATCACCGATGCGCTCGTCACCCATCATCACTTCGATCACACCCAGGGCCTGCCGCAGTTGCGCGCCGCATTCCCGGCCCTGCGCGTGATCGGCCCGGCCAAGGAAGCCGCACGAATCGAGGGGCTCGATCGCACGGTCGCGGAGGGCGATTTCGTCAAGGTCGGCGCGCTCGAAGCGAAAGTGATCGAGACGCCCGGCCACACGGCGGGCCATGTCGTCTACTGGTTCGAGGAGGACGAGATCGTGTTCTGCGGCGACACGCTGTTCGCGCTCGGCTGCGGCCGCGCCTTCGAGGCGCCGCCCGCCGTGCTCTGGCAGTCGGTGATGAAGCTCGCCGAGCTTCCCGGCGAGACCCAGGTTTACTGCGGGCACGAATACACCCAGGCGAACGCCAGGTTTGCGCTGACGATCGAGCCTGATAACGCGCTGCTCGTCCAGCGCGCCGAACACATCGCGGCGCTGAGGGCCGACGGGCTGCCCACCCTGCCGACGTCGATCGCGCTCGAGCTGGCGACCAACCCCTTCCTGCGCGCCGACGAACCGAGCGTCCAGGCCGCGCTCGACATGCAGGGCGCCGACCCCGCTTCGGTGTTCGCCGAGATCCGCGGGCGCAAGGACCGGTTCTGAGCGCCTCAGCTCGGGGCATGCGTCATGTCGTCGAGACGCTGCTTCATTTCCGACAATTGGCGGCGCAGATCCTCGATTTCGTCCGTGGCCTTGCTCTCTTTAGCGGCCGTGGGGGGCCCGGAGGTCGCCGCCGCGGCGGCGAAAGGCGAGAACATGGCGAGCGCCTGATTGAAAGCGGCGAGATTCTTGCGCGTCATTTCTTCGAGCGCGGCGAACGAGGGCGCCGCAAACAGGTTGGGCCCGAAAGCCGCCGCCGCCGCCTCGCGCATCCTCTGCTGATCGCCGGTGAAACGGTCGATGGAGAACTCGAGATAGGTCGGCAACAGCGCCTGCATGCTGTCCCCGTAGAAGCGAATGAGCTGGCGCAGGAAGGTAATCGGCAGTAGGGATTGGCCCTCGACCCCCTCCTGCTCGAAGATGATCTGGGCCAGCACGCTGCGCGTGATGTCCTCGTTGGTCTTGGCGTCGTAAACGACGAAGTCCTCGCCCGTCTTCACCATCTTGGCGAGATCGGCAAGGGTCACGTAGGCGCTCGACGCGGTATTATACAGCCGACGGTTGGCGTATTTCTTGACCGTGATCGGCGACGCTTTGTCGGACATGGGGTGGGGCGCTCGGGTGGATTCGCTAGCTAGGCCTTTGGCTACAATAGGCGTTTCTTTGGCCAACGCATAGGTTTTTCGGCACTGCGGTAAAAATCGCGCTTGCGGATGGATTCGTTGGCGGCTAGCCTAAAGTTGAAGGTCTAATAGCTAGTGGCGCGTCCCCCCCTTTCGTGTAGAAGGCGGCAGGACGCGGGACAACGCGGCCCTGGCCGCGCAGTCGTTGGCAGTAGTGGGAGAAACTCCATGTCGGCATCGGAAATTGTCATTGTAAACGCCAAGCGCACCGCGGTGGGCTCGTTCAACGGTGTATTCGGCAACATCCCGGCGCAAGATCTCGGCGCCGAAGTGATCAAGACCCTCATTGCGGAAGCGAAGGTCGAGCCCGCGGAAGTCGACGAAGTGATCCTGGGCCAGATTCTCACCGCGAACCAGGGCGCCGGGCCGGCGCGCCAGGTGGCGATCAAGGCGGGCATTCCGCAGGAGGCGACGGCTTTCTGCCTCAACCAATTGTGCGGCTCCGGCCTGCGCGCGGTCGCTCTCGGCATGCAACAGATCGCCAATGGCGACGCCAACATCATCGTCGCCGGCGGCGTCGAGTCGATGTCGATGGCGCCCCACGTCGCCCACTTGCGCAACGGCACGAAGATGGGCGAGCTGAAATTGCTCGACACGATGCTGCGCGACGCCCTCATCGACGTGTTCCACGGCTATCACATGGGCAACACCGCGGAAAACATCGCCATGCGGTTCCAGATCACCCGCGAGGAGCAGGACCGTTTTGCCACCGGCTCGCAGAACAAGGCGGAGGCCGCGAAGAAGGCCGGCAAGTTCAAGGACGAGATCGTCCCCTACGTCATTGCCAGCAAGAAGGGCGACATCGTCGTCGACACCGACGAGTTCCCGCGCGACGGCGTGACCTACGAATCGCTCGCCAAGCTGCGTCCGGCGTTCGCCAAGGACGGCACGGTCACCGCCGGCAACGCTTCGGGCATCAACGACGGCGCCGCCGCGGTGGTGCTGATGACGGCGGCCGAGGCGGCCAAGCGCGGCCTCACGCCGATGGCGCGCATCGCCTCCTGGGCGACCGCCGGCGTCGACCCCGCGATCATGGGCACCGGCCCGGTCCCGGCGTCGCGCAAGGCGCTCGAAAAGGCCGGCTGGAAGGTCGGCGATCTCGACCTCGTCGAGGCCAACGAGGCCTTCGCCGCCCAGGCGGTGTACGTGAACAAGGAGCTCGGCTGGGATCCGGCGATCGTCAACGTCAACGGCGGCGCGATCGCCCTCGGCCACCCGGTCGGCGCCTCGGGCGCGCGCATCCTGACGACGCTGCTATACGAGATGGGCCGCCGCAACGCCAAGAAGGGCCTCGCCACGCTGTGCATCGGCGGCGGCATGGGCATCGCGCTGACGGTCGAGCGCTGACAATGGCGCCCCTCTCCCTGCCCCGTGCAGTGAGAGGCCCCTCGGTCTATTAGCCCGGGGCTTCCGGCGCCGAGAGGGGTTGGGGGCCTTCGGTCCATCGTGCCGTCGCCCCGAAACAGCGAGGCCGCGGCGTCGAAGGAAAACAAACGTCATTAGGGCGTGGAAACCGTTTCGAGGAAGGAGTCATCCATGAGCAGAGTTGCGGTCGTCACCGGAGGCACACGCGGCATTGGGGCGGCGATTTCGAAGGCGCTGGCCGGCGCCGGCTACAAGGTCGCCGCCAGCTATGGCGGCAACGACCAGGCGGCGGCCAAGTTCAAGGAAGAGACTGGCATCAACGTCTACAAGTGGGACGTCGGCAGCTACGACGCCTGCGTGGCGGGCCTGAAGCAGGTCGTCGGAGACCTCGGCCCCGTGGACGTGCTCGTCAACAACGCCGGCATCACCAAGGACGGCATGTTCCACAAGATGACGCCCGACCAATGGAGCGCGGTCATCAACACCAACCTGAATTCGGTCTTCAACATGACCCGCCCGGTTTGGGAAGGCATGCGCGAGCGCAAGTTCGGCCGCATCGTCTGCATTTCCTCGGTCAACGGCCAGAAGGGGCAGGCCGGCCAAGTCAACTATTCCGCCGCCAAGTCGGGCGAACTGGGCTTTGTCAAGGCGCTCGCCCTGGAGGGTGCGCGCGCCGGGATCACCGTCAACGCGATCTGCCCTGGCTATATCGCCACGGAGATGGTCAAGGCGATCAACCCCGACGTGCTCGCCAAGAGCATCCTGCCCCTCATCCCGATCGGCCGCCTCGGCGAGCCGGAGGAAATCGCGCGCTGCGTGGTGTTCCTCGCCGCCGACGAGGCGGGCTACATTACCGGCTCGACCCTCTCGGCGACCGGCGGCCAGTATATGGTCTAGCCGCCATCAGCGCCCGGCGGCGAGCCGGGCGTCGTTGCGCACGACGACGAGCTCGCCCTCGGCGAGCGGGCGTGAATTGTCGTGTGCGAGTGGCGTGCTGGCGAACAGTGCGAAACTCTTGCCGCGAGCGTCGGGGCCGAGCGTGACGCCGGCCTCGGCCGGCTGATCATTCGCCGCTCCGCCGCGGCGTTCGAGCCGGGCAAGGCGCGGGGGCGCGATGACGCCGTCGGTCGAAGTGCGGCTGTAGCCGTGGGCGCACAGCAACTTTTCGTGCGTGTAGAGAAAATTGGCGGGGCCCTGCGCTCGCGCGGGCGCGCCGCGAACGTCCCGGCGCCGCGTCAGCGCTTCGGCCGTGGGGACGTCTTATCCCACAACGGTGCGATCCGCCCGAGCGGCGCTGAGAATGCGAGCTCGGAATCGGTCGCAACGATTCGGCCGGAACCACCGGCATTCTCGGCTCAGCGCCTGTTCGACGCCCGGCGACAAGTCGTCGTGGGCGAACACGCGCATGCGTCCGCCGGCTCGGGCTCGCGCGGCGCTCGCGCGTCGAACCCGTCGCAGCGCGCCGCCCCCCGTCGGCGAGCTTGCCGCCAGGCGCCGCATCGACAGCGCCGGGCTCGCCGGCCGATCCGCCGACATGGCGAACAATTCGCACATCGCCCCGCCTCCTCCCGAATTTCTCGATTTGCGCCCCTCCGCGCCCCCGGTCTCGACGGGGACCGCAAAGCGCCCCTTGCATTGGATTAGTACATTCTAATATGAAAATTTTCGCCCGGCTCTGCGGCGGCGCTGCTTCGTCGTGAAGACTCGCCTGTCCCGCCGGCAGACGGCCGGCGATGAAGGGACCTCGGGTTGCATAACGGCTTGGGGCGTCGGGCGGCGTCACATCGTCGGGTTGACCGGGACATGGCGTCGATCGCCGATTTTCCATGTCCGGCGCTTCTGAGCCTTTTCAATTTTGTGCACTCGGTATCATGTCCCCTCAATTGCGAATGACGTGAACGTGATCGGTCCCCGGACGAAGGGCCGGGACGGCCAGATGCGCTTGGTTGCAGGCCCCGCGATGGCGGTCGCGGTGGAGTCGATGGACATTGCAGGACAAAGGCGCGAGCTAGGGCCGATCGCCGCGCCGCCTGATGCAAAGCAATAGGTTAATGAACTTATGGCGCGCCGCCAACGGCAACCCTACGATCGCCAATGTTTCGTTATTCGACAATGCCGCGCACGACTTCTGAAATCGATGCGTAATATATTGTACGTATATCGGCTATATAATCGCCTTCGTGGGTGCTCGGTGATGACATTCATTGAACGTGAATATGTCGGCTTCTGCGAAAAACCTCGTTTCCCTTACGGACAGGCGGCTTGCATCACGGGAAAAAACAGGTGAATAATTTGGCGGGCGGAATGGGTCCAAGCCGTCGAGGCGCTGAGGACTGTTCATGAGTCCGATCCAGCCCCGCCCGACCGAGGCCGTCTGACTGCTTTTCAGTCAGGCCGCCGGACACCGGAGGACGCTCATGGCCGCCGACATCTGGAACGGAACCGGCAACTGGAACACCAACACGAGCGATTGGTCCCTCGGCGCAGCGCCGGGATCGTCGGACGACGCGGTGGTGCAAAGCGGAACCGTCACGCTGACGGCCGCAGGCGCGGCGAATGTCATCACCGTCGCCTCCGACACGGAGTTGAATGTCTCCACGGGAGGGACGCTCACCGCAAAAGGCGTGACCAACATCGGAACCTTCGATGTCGGAACCGCCGGCGGTTCCGGCGGCGAGAGCGTCACGATCAGCGGCAGCCTGGCCAATTCGGGATCCTTCACTCTAGGCAACAGCAGCCTCTCCACGACGACGACTGTCACCGTCGGCAGCCTCGCGGACACCGGCACGGTCACCCTCTGGGGCAACGAAACGCTCGGCACGACCGATCAGGCGACGCTCGACGTTCTCGGCGCCGCGCCCACGACGCTGACGGGCTCGATCTACCTGCATGGCGACGCCGATCTCGAATACGGTTCCGGCGGCATCAAGAGGATCGCGGCCGGCGCCGAGATCCAGTTCGATGGGCAGCAGTCGCGCGTTTCGATCGGCGCCGGGACGACCAATTCGGCGCTCGACGATCTTGCAACCAATTATGGAACGCTCGACCTCGAAGGCGACTGGGTCACCGGACCCGGCGGCACGACCGTCGACCTGTCGCACGGTCTCACCAACGACGGCACGCTCGAACTCGATGTTTACTACGGCGACGGCGCCAGCCGGATGTCGATCGCCGGAACGCTGACCAACTCAGGGGCGGTGACGATCGGCAATACAGGGCTCAGCGCGCCGAGCACGCTGACGGTCGGCAACTTCTCGAACAGCGGCACGATCACCCTCTCGGGCAATGATAAGCTCGGCACGTCCGACCAGGCGACGCTGATCGACCAGAGCGCGGCCCCCTCGATCATCACGGGCTCGATCTACTTGCAGGGCGATGCCGATCTCGAATTCGCCTCCGGCGGCATCATGAGGGTCGGGCATGGCGCCACGCTCGGGATCGACGGGCAGCAGGCGCGGCTCTCGATCGGCGCGGGGACGACCAATTCGGCGCTTTCGGGCTTCGTCACCAACAACGGCACTTTCGAAGAAGAAGACGGCGCGGTCGTCAGCACGTTGCAAGCCTTCACCAATGCCGGGACCGCCGATATCGATTCCGATAGCTACGGCGAGGGCGGAACCATCGTCATGTTCGGCGGCGCATTCACCAACGAGGGCGCCCTCAACATCGGCAATACCGGTCTTTCCGCGGCGACCACAGTCAAGGCGACGAGCCTCAGCAATACGGGCAGCGTGGTCGTGCAAGGCAACACCGGCGGGGCGACGACGCCCGTCGCGACGCTCGCGATATCCGGCG
>JBKQKS010000069.1:0-32372 GCA_052147395.1 Roseiarcus sp. | reverse complement strand
TCCGATTGCCGCGGGGTGGAGCAGCCCGGTAGCTCGTCAGGCTCATAACCTGAAGGCCGCAGGTTCAAATCCTGCCCCCGCAACCAAACATAAGCCCGTTAGATCAAGGCGTCAGCCCTGTTCTAGCGGGCTTTCTCGTTCGTGCCGAACCGTTGCCACGCCTCGCGCCGCTCGTCACCCTTTTCCGCGTGATCAGCTCGCATTTCCTGATTGTCGCGCCGTTCTCACCTTGATTATCGCGCTGCGCGCTTGCAACTCCGCAGGGTTCAGAGGATCGAGGAGCCGAGCCATGTCCGCGGCCCGCGAATCATCGCCGTCCTATCTATCAGACGGGATTCCACACGGGGAATCCCGTCCGCTCGCGTCAACCGGCCGGAACCCGCATCAGAGCGCGGCTATCGCGGCGTTCAACGTTGCGCTCGGCCGCATCGCCGCCGACGTCTTGGCGAAATCGGGCGCGTAGTAACCGCCCATATCGACCGCCTTGCCTTGCGCGGCGATCAGTTCGCCGTTGATCTTGGCCTCATTGTTGGCGAGAGCCGCGGCCAGCGGCGCGAAGCGGGCCTCGAGCTCCGCATCCTTGGTCTGGGCGGCCAGCGCCTGGGCCCAATAGAGGGCGAGGTAGAAGTGGCTGCCGCGGTTGTCGAGTTCGCCGACCTTGCGCGCCGGCGAGCGGTTGAACTCCAGGATCTTGCCGTTGGCCTCATCGAGGGTTTCGGCGAGAATCCGGGCTTTGGCGTTCTCGTAGGTCTGAGCCAAGTGCTCGAGCGAAACGCCGAGGGCGAGGAACTCGCCGAGCGAATCCCAACGCAAATATCCCTCTTCCCGGAACTGCTGCACGTGTTTGGGCGCCGATCCGCCGGCGCCGGTCTCGAACAGACCGCCGCCAGCCATGAGCGGGACGATCGACAGCATCTTGGCGGACGTGCCGAGCTCCATGATCGGGAACAGGTCGGTCAAATAGTCGCGCAGCACGTTGCCGGTGACCGAGATCGTATCGAGGCCCTTGCGGATGCGCTCGAGCGAAAACTTCATCGCTTCGACCGGCGGCAGAATGCGGATATCGAGACCCGCGGTATCGTTGTCCTTCAGGCGCCTTTCGACCTTGGCGATGATCTGAGCGTCATGGGCGCGCTCGGCGTCTAGCCAGAACACCGCCGGGGTGTTGCTGAGACGCGCGCGGCGCACCGCGAGCTTGACCCAATCCTGGATCGGCGCGTCCTTGACCTCGCACATGCGGAAAATGTCGCCGGCCTCGACCGGACGTTCGAGCAGCACGGCGCCGTTCTCGGCGACGATGCGAACCGTTCCCGCCGCGGCGATCTCGAAAGTCTTGTCGTGCGAGCCGTATTCCTCGGCCTTCTGCGCCATCAGACCCACGTTCGGCGCCGACCCCATGGTCTTGGGATCGAACGCGCCGTGGGCCTTGCAGTCCTCGATGACCGCCTGATAGATCGTCGCGTAGCAGCGATCCGGGATCACCGCCTCGACGTCGTGCAGCTTGCCGTCGGCGCCCCACATGCGGCCGGAATCGCGAATCATCGCCGGCATCGAGGCGTCGACGATCACGTCGCTCGGCACGTTGAGGTTGGTGATCCCCTTTTCGGAATTGACCATGGCGAGGCCCGGCCGCTGCGCATAAACGGCAGCAATGTCGGCCTTGATGGCGTCCTTCTCGACCTGCGGCAGCGTCTCGATCTTCGCCAACAGGTCGCCGAAGCCGTTGTTGAGATTGACGCCGAGATGCTTCAGCGTGGCGGCGTGCTTCTCGATCACATCGGCGAAGAAGACGGAGACCGCATGGCCGAACATGACGGGATCGGAGATCTTCATCATCGTCGCTTTCAGATGCAGCGAGAACAGCACGCCCTCTTGCTTGGCGGCGTCGATTCGAGCGGCGAAGAAGGCGCGTAGCGCCTTGCGGCTCATCACCGCCGCGTCGATGACCTCGCCGGCCTCGAGCGCCAGCTTCCTCTTCAGCACCGAGACGGCGCCATCGCCGGCGATGAGCTCGATGCGGGCGTTGGTCGCGGTCTCGACCGCGGTCGACACTTCCGAGCCGTAGAAATCACCGCCCGACATGTGCGCCACATGCGACTTGGAGTCCGACCTCCAGGCGCCCATCTTGTGCGGGTGCTTGCGCGCGTATTGCTTGACGGCGCCGGCGGCGCGGCGGTCGGAATTGCCCTCGCGCAGCACCGGGTTGACGGCGCTGCCGAGCACCTTGCCGTAGCGAGCCTCGAGGCCCTTCTCAGCCTCGGTCTTGGCGTCGTCGGGATAATCGGGAATGTCGTAGCCCTTGCCCTGCAGCTCCTTGATCGCGGCCTTCAACTGCGGGATCGAGGCCGAGATGTTCGGCAATTTGATGATATTGGCCTCGGGCTTGGTCGCGAGCGCGCCGAGTTCGCCGAGTTGATCGCCGACTTGCTGGGCAGCGGTGAGCTGTTCGGGGAAGTTGGCGAGGATTCTGCCGGCCAGCGAGATATCCTTCGACTTTACGGACACGCCTGCGGCGCCGACGAACGCCTCGACGATCGGCAGTAGAGAGTAGGTCGCAAGCGCCGGGGCTTCGTCGACTTTTGTCCATACGATTTCGAGGTCTGACATGATTGTTGTTCTCGTCGGTTTCTTAATTTCGCTTTCGACGCCACTCGACAAAGCGAGGCGCCTCGCGCTCGGATGGCGAAACGAAACTTGCAAGGCTCGTCTTGTTCTTACGATGTTCTACCGGTGAAGTTCCCTCCGCCCAGGCGCCGCCGCCCGTCCCGCGCAGGACCATCGCAAAAAACTTTCATCGGTGCGCAGCTCTCGTATGCGTTCTCGCTGCGATCCTCAAATGAATTGTTCTCTCGCCCGTTATACCATTTGGTGATCTATTGGGGTCGCCGGCGGCTTTGGCGGCAGCGCCATCGATAGGCTGGCGGGGGTCAGCGAACGAGGCGCTGCGGCCGGCGTAATCCGGCCCGGCTTGGCGCTTCTGCGCATGCGCGAGTCGACCGGCGAACCGAGCTTTCAATGCCGCCGAAAAGGCGGCCTTCTCGTCGTCTTCAATAGCAATATGCGGAGCCCCGAAACGCTGGCGCAGCAACGCGACATCGTCGCCGACACCGTCTCGCGGTTCCTGCGCGACCCTCGACTCGAGGCGATGGGGGCGGGAGCGCATACTGGCGCTTGATAAACGAACTCGTTCGTACATAGTGGGCACACTTGCCGCCGCACCTAGCGCGCTCCGAAGGAGCCGGAGGCGTCAATCGGGATGAGGAAACCCCATGGGCCAGCACGACGGTCCGCAAACAACCCGGGAATGCGACCGCAGCGGCGAATTTCCGAACATCGCGAAGGCTTTGGTTTCGCCTAGAAAAGCGCACGCGCTGATCGCGAAGATCGGCTTGCTCGGCGCGATCGGCAAAAGCGACGTCCGCTACAGGCGGCTTTGCTCGGGTTCTGAGCCCGGGCGCCCGGATTCCTGGCTTCACCCGAGCAGCTGGCGGCTTCCATGATCAATGGTTCGACGCGCATCATCGCCCACATCGGCTATCCCACGACGACCTTCAAATCGTCGATGATCTACAATCCCTGGTTCGAGCGCCACGAGATCGACGCCGTGGTCGTCCCGTTCGCGATCTCGGACCGATTTCCCACCGCCTTTCCCGAGATTTGCCGCTTCGCCAACTTCGCCGGCGCGCTGATCACGATGCCGCATAAGGTGACCGTGGTCCACATGCTCGATGAAGTGTCGGTCGCGGTCAAAGTGGCCGGCGCCTGCAACGCCGTGCGCAGGTCGGACGGTGGCCGATTGATCGGCGACATGTTCGACGGCGAGGGTTTCGTTCGCGGCGTCGCGAGCCGAGGCGTCTCGCTACGCGGCAAGCGCGCGCTGGTGGTCGGCGTCGGCGGCGTCGGCTCGGCCATCGCCGCTTCCTGCGCCGGCGCGGGTCTCGCGGAACTCGGTCTTTACGACGTCAACTCGCATGCGATGGAAGCGCTCGCGGCTCGGCTCGCCGAGCATTATCCGCAGCTGAAGCTCGCTCTTGGCGGAAAGGATCCCGAGGGCTTCGACGTCGTCGTCAATGCGACGCCGCTCGGCATGAAACCGGGCGATCCCCTACCCTTCGACGTTTCGCGGCTTTCCCCCGGCGCCTTCGTCGGCGAGGTCGTGCTCGAGTCCGAAGTGACGCCGCTGCTCACGGCAGCCAAGGCGCGCGGATGCGCGACACAGGTCGGCGTCGGCATGCTGTTCGAGCAAATACCGGCCTATCTCGAATTCTTCGGCTTTCCTGCGACCTCCGCCCTGGAACTGCGCGAGGTTGCCCACATCGAGTACTGACCTCACCACCAATTCACGTCGGGAGGAAACCGATGAGTCGAGCGATAGCCCTGGACTTGCATAAACGAGGCCAAGTCGAGAAAGCCGCGGCATCCGGCTGGATTGGATCTGCGCTCGAATACTACGACTTCTTCATCTATGCGACGGCGGCTGCTATCGTCTTTCCGAAGCTGTTCTTCCCCTCCAGCAATCCGACCGTCGCGATCGTGGCCTCGCTGGCGACCTAGGGCGTCGGCTATATCGCGCGCCCTGTCGGCGCCTTCGTGCTCGGCCACTGGGGCGACACGATCGGGCGCAAGTGGGTGCTGTTGTGGTGCATGTTCGTCATGGGCCTCTCGACCATGGCGGTCGGCTTGGCGCCGACCTACGATCAGATCGGGATCTGGGCGCCGGTGCTGCTCGTCGTCCTGCGCTTGATCCAGGGTTTCGCGGTCGCCGGCGAGATTTCGGGCTCGAGTTCGATGATCCTCGAGCACGCGCCGTTCGGTCGGCGCGGCTTCTTCGCCAGCTTCACGCTGCAAGGCGTGCAGGCCGGCCAGATCCTCGCCGCCGCGGTGTTTCTGCCGGTCAGCTATGCGTTGACGGGCGAAGGTTTCATGACCTGGGGCTGGCGCATACCGTTCCTGGCGAGCGTTTTGGTGCTGATCGCGGGCCTCATCATTCGCCGCGAGGTCGACGAGACCCCGGCCTTCGTCGCTGAAACCAAGGCTGGCGAAAGGCCCAAGGCCCCGGTGATGGACGCGATCACCAATCACGGCGCCGACATGCTGCGCGTCGTCGCCATGGCGTTGATGAATGTCATTCCGGTGGTCGCAACGATCTTCGGCGCGGCCTATGCGGTGCAGCCGGCCTATGGCATCGGCATCGACAAGAGCGTCTATCTCTGGATCCCGGTGGTCGGCAACATCGTCGCCGTCGCTGTGATCCCGTATGTCGGCGATCTCTCCGACCGCCACGGCCGCCGACCTTTGATCATCGCCGGCTCGCTCATCCCGGGTCTGCTCACGTTCCCCTATCTCTATGCGATCAGCATCCACAACGTTCCGCTCGCCTTCGTGCTTTCGATACTGATGTGGGGCGTAGTCTATCAGGGCTATAACGCGGTCTATCCGAGCTACTATCCCGAGCTGTTCCCGACCCGCGCGCGCGTCTCGGGGATGGCGATCTCGCAAAACATCGGCGCCATGCTGACCGCGCTGCTGCCGGCGCTGTTCGCCGCCGTCGCGCCTCCGGGCTCGCAGAACGTGCCGCTGGCGATCGGCTCGCTCGCGTTCCTGACCACGGCGATCTCGGCGTTCGCTTGCTACACCGCCAAGGAGACCTATCGTCTGGACATCAAAGACCTCGGCGAACCGAACGCGAAGCCCATCGACGCCGAAACCTACAAGGCGCTGCGGGCGAAAGCGAACGCTCGAGGCCCCGCAGCCTCCGCTATTCCCTCTCCCGCCCCTTCGACAAGCTCAGGATGAGGGCGGCGGAGGGAGCTTTTTTCAAAACGTCGCGGCTCGCGCCTGGGACGCCTTTCTGAATCGGGCAGGCATGGCGGCAATATGAGCCCTCGAGGTCGACGCAGCCGTGGCAAGATCGCGCCTTTCAATCGCCGCGATGATGGCTCGGTGCTCGGACGGCGTGGCTTCGCGCGAGCGATCGGAATGGCGCGCGAGGTATCGCATGGCGCCGATCTGGCCGGAAATCAACGCGTACGACTGGACCAGGAAGCGGTTGCCGCAATTGGCGAACAGCGCCTCGTGAAACGCGGCGTCGGCTTTGGCCGCAGTGCGGTCGTCGCCGCGGGCCTCGGCGGCCTTGATGTCCGCGTCTGCGGCTTCCAGATTGCAGCAGCGAAAGCGCTTCGCGAAACGCTTCTTTTTCGAGCTTCTCCAGCGCGACAACTACGAACTGTTCGGCGCAGCGAACACGCCGATGCGGTTGGCGGCGCAAGCGGCGGTCGACGAGGCGGAAATGCTCCTGGCGGCGGAAGCGGAACTCTGACGCTGCACCAAAGCGGCCGCGACGGCGGTCGGGCGCCGCCGCTGGCGGGCGTTCGGATCGGCGCCCTCAGGATTAACGAACAAGTTCGCCCAAGTTCGTGGACTCACCGGCAACTCGTGCTAGACTTTCTCTCGAGAAGGGCATGGCGAGGAATCGCATGGACGCGAGGCGCGCAATCAAGAGGCGCGGACGAACGGCGAAGGCCGCCGAACCGGCGGCGAGCGCCGCGGACCGCGCGCGCGCCGACATTCTCGAAGTCGCCACCGCCGAGTTCGCCGAGTACGGCTACTCGGGCGCGCGCGTCGACGAGATCGCCGCCAAGACCCAGACCAGCAAGCGCATGATCTATTACTACTTCGGCGACAAGGAGGGCCTGTTCACCGCCGTTTTGGAAGAGGGCTACCGGCAGATGCGTGCGCTCGAAGGCGCGCTCGACGTCGAGCACTTGGATCCCGAAAGCGCGATGCGGGCGCTGGTCGCCGCAACCTTCGAATATCAAGCCGCTCACGAGCGGTTCGTGCGCCTCGTCGTCGTCGAGAACATTCATCGCGGCGCCCACCTCGCAAAGACGGGAATCGCCGGCAGTCTGGGCGGCGGCGCCCTGCAGACCCTCGGCGGCATCTACCAACGGGGCGCCGCCGCGGGCGTTTTCCGACCTGGAGTCTCGATCCTCCACCTGCATATGACGATCAGCGCGCTGAGTTTCTTCAATGTCTCGAACTACCCGACGTTCTCGCTGATCTTCAATCACGACATGAGAAGCCCCGAGGCGCTGGCGGCGCGACGCGACGTCGTCGTCGACACCGTACTGCGGTTCCTGCGCAATGCGTGATTGTTGCACGGGGTCGCGGCGCGCGGAAGCCTCGAGCGCGACGATTAGCGCCCGAGGAGGATTGCTATAAGGTGCGTAACAGCGGCCCGAGCGATCGCGAAGGCCCGTGGGAGGCGTGAATGAGTCGTTTGATCTTCATCCTGAATGGCCCCAACCTCAACCTGCTCGGCAAGCGGGAGCCGCACATCTACGGCAGCGAGACGCTCGCCGACGTCGAGCGCGATTGTCGCGCGCTGGCGAACGAGCTCGCGCTCGAAATCCGCTTCCATCAGAGCAATCGCGAATACGAAATCATCGATTGGATCCACGAGGCGAGGGAGATCGCCGGCGGCATCGTGATCAATCCCGGCGCCTTCACCCATACCTCGGTCGCGATCCTCGATGCGCTCAACGCCTTCGATCATCCCATCATGGAGGTGCACATCTCCAACGTGCACAAGCGCGAGGCGTTCCGCCACCATTCCTATGTGTCGGGCGTAGCCTCCGGCGTGATCGTCGGCTGCGGCACGCTGGGCTACGAACTGGCGCTGCGCCGGCTGGCGCAACTCTCGAACGCGACCGCGAAATAGTCGCTCATCGCCGTCGAGAGGCGGCGCGTTCAATCGATAGGTTGGTTGATTTGGGCCGCGGGGTCCCGCGACGCCGGCGCGACGGCCAGTTTGCCCCAGCGCGACGGCTCTGGTAGCCTCGCGGCGAGGAGGGCTTCGCCGTGGCGCGTCGGATCGTCTCAATCGCGCTCTGGCTCGGCATGGCGGGCGCATCGGCCGGCGCGCCGCAAGCGCCCGTGGAAACGCGATGCGATCGGCTGGCCGCCTTGCCGGACGACGCCGACCTGCCCAAGGGATTCGTCGGCGTCGAAGACAAGGACATGGCCGACCCCGAGGCCGCCATCGCCGCTTGCCGCGAGGCGTCCAAGGCCGCGCTTGGGGATCGCCGCGTGCATTTCCAGTTGGGCCGCGCTCTCTACAGGGCGGGGCGCGTCGACGAGGCGAAAACGGAGTACGAAGCGGCGGCTGAGGCGGGCAGCGCGAAAGCCATGAGGGATCTCGGCCTCCTCTACGTTCGGGGCGAAGGCGGGCCGCAGAATTACGCCTTGGCCCGCGCCTGGTTCGCGAAAGCAGCGGCCCTGGGCGACGTCGGCGGCATGAACAACCTAGGCGCCATGTATAAGGACGGTCACGGCGTCCCGGTGGACTACAAGGCCGCGCGCCTTTGGTTCGAGAAAGCGGCGGCGGCCGGGGCGGCCGGCGCCATGACGAATCTGGGCATCCTCAGTCATGACGGCAAAGGCGTTCCGCAGGACTATGTCGCCGCGCGCAAATGGTACGAAAAGGCGGCAGCAAAGGGCGAGCCGCAGGCCATGATCAAGCTCGGCGCGCTGTACTACCTTGGGGAGGGCGCCCCTCGGGACTACGAGGCTGCGCGCAAATGGTTCGAGCAAGCCGCAGCGGCCGGCGTGCCCGATGCTGCCTATAACATGGGAGTCTTGTACGAATACGGCCGAGGCGTCAGCCTGAACTACGCCGCCGCGCGCGATTGGTACGAGAAAGCGGCTGCTCGAGGCCAAGTCAGCGCCATGTACGATCTCGGGAGGCTCTACGAGGACGACTACGACGGCGTCCCGCAAGATTTCGCCGCCGCGCGCAAATGGTACGAGAAGGCGGCGGCGCAAGGCAGTGCCGACGCCATGGCGAAAGTCGGTTCCCTTTATCAGTGGGGCAAGGATGTCTCGCAGAGCTACGCCGTCGCGCGACAATGGTACGAGAAGGCGGCGAATGCGGGCAGCGCCATCGGCATGGCCTGGTTGGGGAAGCTTTACGAAAGCGGCGACGGCGCCCCCAAAGACTACGCCGCCGCCGCCCATTGGTATGAGAAGTCGGCATTGGCCGGCGGCGCCCTCGGTATGTTCTATCTTGGCGGTCTCTACTTGCGTGGCGACGGCGTCCCACAGGATGTCGGCAAGGCGCGCGCGTGGTTCGAGAAATCCGCAGCGGCCGGCAATGCAGACGCGAAGACGGCGCTCAGCCATCTCGACAGCGCCAAACCATGACGCGCGAAAAGCTCGCCCCCTACTCGCGGGTTTCAGAATTATGGTGACGCCCTATTCGACCCCCATTCACGGACGATCGCCTCGGAACCAACGAGTCGCGCAAGCTGTCGCCCTGCCCCAGCGCTCAGTGAGCGTCAACATTCTCGGGGCTCGGAAACTGGCGCCGCCAGAGAGGATTGAACTCTCGACCTCTCCCTTACCAATAAACCGGCGAGCTGACGAAAAGCGTGCGATAACAGTGGGATACAAAAAGTAGCATACTTCGGAGTAGCAAACTCTTTCGGGCTTCAAAGCGAAAGACAGATTTGTTCGTAATATCAATCGCGCGATCGACGCAGCAGCCGAGCGCGGCGGACCGTGGAAGTAGCCGTCGAGGCTCGCGCCTCTCAATGCGCGGGATATCGCCGCTCGTCCGCCGCCGTTCGGCGTACCGAAACGCGTGTCGTAAGACCGTCGGGGGCGGGATGCGGCATTGAATGCCGTGTCCCGCTAAACGCGGCCGCAGACCCAACGCCGGGCCCCGCCGCCGCTGCCGGGGGCGAGACGTAATAGGGAAATATGCATGTGTCACCGTTATTCCGGCGTCCCTTACGCGAAAATCCAGGAGACCGGCGGCATCATCCGGGCGAAGAACGTCAAGTTCCTGACGATCCCGCTTCCGGCGGCGCTCAACGCCAACGGCACGCCGATCATGAAGAGCGCCAGGGATTGGCCGAACACTTTCGTCACCAAGACCAAGGCCGGGAACCTCGTGATCTTCCAGAAGCGCGGGGCGACCATCGTGCCGCTCTACGTGCTCAAGACCCAGGTGACCATCCCGCCGCGCCTGAACATGCGGACCTCGCTGGACGCAGGGCTGCCCTATTTCGTGGACCGCGCCATGGACGCGATCGTCCGCTCAGTCATGGAGAAGTGAGATGACCGCGAACGTCACCAGCGTCCGGCTGACCATCCTGAACGCCATTGTCGCCATATTCCAGGGCATGCAGGCGGACCAGCCCACGAACGACCCGTATGGGATCACGTGGAGCATTGTCGCGCTCGGCCCGCTCGCCGACTTCGACCAGCGCAAGAAATACAGCCTGGGCGTCGTGGCGGGGCCAGAGAAGGAAACCTTCTCCATGCCCTACATCATGTGCTTCCTGACGGTGAACGTCGAGTTCCGGGTGACCGCGAACCGCGACGACGTCGCGCCGGGCATTCTCGCGGAGCAGGCGCTGACCGTGGTCAAGCGCGCGATCACCGCCGACCGCACCTGGGGCGGCATCGCGATCGACACGAAGATCACCGGCTCCGAGATCGACCTGACGACCTATGCCGACCGCTCGGTTGTCGGCGTCTGCCAAGCGACGGTCCAGTACCGCTACAGCCACCTCGATCCGCGCGACACCAACCCGGACATGTAAATTCTCGCTAGCGATCAAGATTCAGCGTTTGGTATCCGACGCCGGACGTCACAAAGGGCGCATGGCGGCAAATCGTCGGTCCCTAGATGAACGACCGCCTTCTGTGCGCGGCGCGGTGCGTCAGGTAAGCGAAACGTCGCCCGTAACCAGCGATGGCGCTTTCCGCCATCTGAATCCTGCCAATTTCGCGATCCCGGTCCTTCCACTGCAGCCAAAGAAGCGTAGAATATTTCTTTGCGCTCGCGGTTACAGCGATGGACCGTACCGTATCATGCCAACGTAGCCGACTTCAATGCCGCCTCGAGAACGCCCACTAGGTCAAAGTCGTACACCTGAGGTACCGGGTCTGACCGCGTTCATTAGTGCGGTCAATGAAGAAATCGGCCCTTCGCGAGTGATGCTCACAAGTTTGTTGGGTCTCACTGTTGCGATGATTGCGACAATATTGGCGACTAGCGACACAGCAATATTTTACGATTCTATTTCGCCGTTTCCGCTGTTTGAGACGAAAATTCGCCTCACCTTGGCCTATACGCTCACGCCGCCAATCTTTGTCTTCTTGCACGCGAACGCGCTGCTGCATCTCAGGTTATTGAGAGTTCGGCTCCGCGGTTTTGAGACCCGCATGGACCAATTGCAGCTATCGGAGATTCAAAGAGTGCTATGGCGGCGGCTCATTCGGGGCATGCCATTCGCTCAATTGAACGTCGGTGCCGACGCCTTGTTGTCCGACGGCATGACTACGTTCATATATCGAAGTCTTCTTACCGCTGTCTCCACTATTACAATCTTCATTTTGCCGGTATTGTTACTAATTGCGTTCCAAGTGTCGTTTGTTCGCTATCAAAGTTATTACATAACTTATTTACACATGATCACATTGACGCTTGACATTTTAATTTTATACTGGTTTGGATTATCTGCTCCTGGGTATTCTGCTACGCATTGGAAGCTTGCGCTTAAGTGGACGTCGGCTATTACGGTGACAATACCCGTCATTTGGTTAAGCTATTTTATCGCTGTGCCGCCCAGCGAACTTCGAGACACGAATGAAGTCTGGGGTCTCGCCCGTCCATGTTGCAGTGGATTTCAACCGCCGGAATGGCAACCATCGGGCGCGACTATTGTACGAGAACCTATGAATGAGCCGTATGCTTCAGGCCTTGACTTAGTGTGCCGATTGACAAACATTAGACAACTCTGTAGATACCTCGACCTCAGAGGACTTGTTTTATCGAATGAATATGCGCAAAAGCGGCCTTCGATATCAGACGACAGTTCCACGAATCTCAAACGTATTGTCTCACAATTGCTCTCAATTTCTGAGCCGTTTAGAAACTTCAGATTTGCGAGGTTCGACGGCGCTATTCTGCTTGGCGCAGATTTGCGTGGCATAGATGGAAGAAAGGCCTCGTTTGTAAAAGCGAAATTATGGAACGCAAATTTCGAGCGTTCTGACCTTCGATGGGCAGATTTTTCTGGATCGATGTTGAATGGTGCGAAATTCGTAGACGCCTCGGTTAGCGATGGCGATTTCGATTCCGCTTCTATGATCGCAACTGATTTTCGTGGAGCGACTTTATTTGGAACGAATTTTGACAACACGAACTTAGTCGCGTCGTCTTTTGTACAATCGACAATTTTCTTAAGCTCATTTAGGAAGGCGGATCTTACGGGTGTCAATTTCGAGAACGCGGAACTAATCGCGTCAATCCTAGATCAACCCAGTCTGACTTTGGCGGTACCCCCAATAGTTTGCGACGCGACCCAGGTATCCAAACGAATCGAAGATACTTCGTTGGCGGTCAGTCAGGAACAACTCAGGGCCATTCTTGTCGCCGCCGGTATTTTCCAAGAGGACATCGAAGAAATAGAAAGCCGACTTGGCCGCGGCGGTGCCTTTAAATGTGATCCAAAACCCTTTGAGCAGCCCAATGCAACTGAAGTGGACAGCCTTCGGGCGGCGGTCGGGCTCGTTCTGTGCGAGACCCATCCAGAGCAGGTCGATCATGAGGTAGAACGCTTTGTAAGAAACTTGACATCATCGATCTTGTGGCAAGTTAAGTATAAGAAGGAGAGCTGGACGTCAACGTCATCGTCAGACGACTTCGGAGATGGTGGATTCCCAGTAAGGCCTCCGTTTCAAGATCATGAAATATTTGTGCTTGAAGAAATGACTCACGAAGATATTTGTGCAGAAAGCGAAATTGCAAATGAAGTGCTTGAGGCAAATGATGACAATTGCGATAATAGCGTCGATAGGGTAGACCGATATCACAAGTTAAGAAATCTTCTTGCGAACGCGAGCGAAAGCGCGAGAGCATTCGCGAAGTGTTCGACTTCACGATGATTTTCTGCCAGTTGAGATGCATAAATTCTGCGGCCTGGGCGCGCTCCGTTCTGACGAAAGGCTTGCGCTTTTGCATGGCGCAGCCGAGCCTGCCTAGCGCGGGGAGCGACCGGTATTGGCGCGAGCGGAAGTACCTGACCCGCCCGCCGAATATCGCCTCAGGGTCGATTCCGGCCCTCAATAACTACCGATCCACGAAGGCGCCAGCATCAGATTCGCGCCGCTAGAACCGCGAAGGTCCAGGCGGCGTACCAAGCCCCAAACTCGACATTGACCTGAGTTTCGAATGTGCAATTAGTTGCAATTCTCGCGAATAGCCCGCGGGTTTGCCCTCTTCGGGCGTTTCCTCCCTAGACTGACGTGGGCTTCGGCCCACGTCCCTCTCGGGAGACTTGGAGCCAGCAAGGCTGGCACACCGGAAAGGGGTGTTCCAATGACTGCCGTCAAGATCAAGAAGCACCAGTTCACCGGCCTCAGCAAGGTCTACAGCCGCGACCCCGATGGGCTCGCCGCGATCCTGCGTGGCATGGCCATCGACAACGCGCGCCTCAAGGTAGAGGTCTCCGCTGTCCACGACTTCACCGACAATTCGACCGGCGCCGCAGGATCGAACATCGTCGCGCTGCCCATCGGCGCTACCGGCCCGATCGACGCGACGGCGGCTGGCGGCTCTCCGCCTCGGCGTTGAACACCTCGTTTGGCAAGATCGCGAACGCCGGCAAGGTGATCTCGAACACCATCAACGAAGCCTCCGCGCTGCTCGGCCTGCCGGCCAGTTCCGCCGCTTCCGGCACGCAGGCCGCCGCCGACACGATCCCGGCGCAGGACAAAACCTCGACCTCCGCGAACGGCACGACCGCCGCAGACTTCCCCTCGACGGTCACCGCGATGCGCGTCGCCGCCGGCAACCTCAACGAGCTGATCTACGGCGCGAACGCGGTTCTCGTCGCGCTCGGCGCGAACAAGCTCAACACCGCCGGACCGTTCGGCACGCCGGGTGGCCTTGCTCTCGTCGCCATCCCGACCGTGAACGCGGTCGCGGCTGGTCCCGGCGCGGTCGCCAAGGCGGACGTGGACGCCTTCCTCACGGCTTACGCCAACAACCTCGCGACGCTCGCCGCCGCCTGGAACGCCGCCATGAACCAGGGTTCGCCCGGTGCTGGCCCGCTCCACGTGGTTGCGGGTTAAGGGACGGACATCGGAATTACGGTGACAGCTGCTTCAATCCCTTTTCTCGGCCCCCATCTCGGAATGGGCAAGTCCAGTAAGCTGGCGCCGCACACCTGAAACCGTGCGCTACCGGCGGAGCGGCCCTGCGCTTCGACGGCCGTCAATGTCGTTTCGGGCGGGAAAACTGGTGCTGCCGGAGGGGATTGAACTCTCGACCTCTCCCTTACCAAGGGAGTGCTCTACCACTGAGCTACGGCAGCCCGCGGGACGACGCCGACGCGGCGTCCCGCCGATGCGGCGGGCTTGTGCCACAGGCGGCGCGGCAAAGCAAGGACCGGCTCGCGGAGTTGGCGCCCGCTTCACACCATCGACATCAGGCTCGCGTTGCCGCCGGCCGCCGTCGTGTTGACGCACAGCGAGCGCTCCCTGAGGAGGAGATCGAGCGGGGCCTCGTCGCGTTCGATCGCTCCGAGATCGACGCGATAGAGGCTCACGATCGGCCCCGGGCGACGGGCGAGCGCCATGGCGAACGCGATCAGAGCGTCGCCGGTGCGGTCGGTGAGCGCCGCATCGAACCGGCTCTCGGGCGTCGCGCGCTCGATTCCGAGACCGGGAAGCGCCGACGCCACGGCATCGGCGGCGAGGCCGTCGACGATCGCGTGGCTGCCGGCGGCGAGGGCGCAGCCGATCTGTGCGATGAGCGCATATTCGCTCGCCGCGTCGCAGAGCACGCCGAGGCGTCCGCCGAGCTGATAGACGTTGCGCTCGCCAACCGGGCCCGGAAACTCGATCTCGAGCCCGCAACGCGACGCACGCGCCAGCGTTTCGACCCAATCGGCGAGATAGTTACGCCCGGCGGCGCGCAAGCCTTCAGCGAATCGCAGCGCGGCCTCGGGCGGCCTGCCGGCAGGGAGATCCGGGAAGCCCGAGGGCGTATGAGCGAGGCGTTTCAGGTAGAGCGGCCCGCCGGCCTTCGGACCCGTGCCCGATAGGCCGTGGCCGCCGAACGGCTGTACGCCGACCACGGCGCCGATGATGTTGCGGTTGACATAGATGTTGCCGGCGGCGAGCCGCTCTGAGACGAGATCGACCGTCGAATCGATGCGCGAATGCACGCCGCCCGTCAGCGCGTAGCCGGTGGCGTTGATCTCGTCGATCAGCGAGGCAAGCGAGGCGCGCTCGTAGCGCAGCACGTGCAGCACCGGGCCGAACACTTCGCGTTCGAGGTCGCGGGGTTTTTCGATCTCGATCAGCGTCGGCGCGAGGAAATTCCCGCCCGCGCGATTGGGTCCGAGCGGCCATTGATGCACGGGGAAGCCGCGCGCGCGCATTTTGGCGATATGGGCCTCGAGGCCGGCGAGCGCCTCGGCGGAGATGACCGGGCCGACGTCGGTCGAGAGCCGGTCGGGCGGGCCGACGCCGAGTTCCCGCATCGCGGCTTTCAGCATCGCGAGGGTGCGTTCGGCGATTTCCGCCTGCAGGCAGACGAGGCGCAGCGCCGAGCAGCGCTGCCCCGCCGAATCGAAGGCCGAAACCAGCGCATCGCCGACCACCTGCTCGGCGAGCGAGGAGGAATCGACGATCATCGCATTCTGGCCGCCGGTCTCGGCGATGAGCGGGATCGGCAGTCCGTCGGGTCCGAGCCGGGTGGCGAGCGAGGCCTGGATCAGCCGCGCGACCTCGGTCGAGCCGGTGAACACGACGCCGGCGACATGAACGTCGGCGACCAGCGCCGCGCCGACCGATCCGTCGCCGGCGACGAGTTGCAGCGCGCCGGCGGGGACCCCGGCTTCGTGCATGAGCCTGACCGCCTCGCTCGCGATCAGCGGCGTCTCCTCGGCCGGCTTGGCGATGACCGCGTTGCCCGCCGCCAGCGCCGCGGCGATCTGGCCGGTGAAAATGGCGATCGGGAAGTTCCACGGGCTTATGCAGACGACGAGGCCGAGCGGCCGGCATTTCGGGTCTGCCAAGCCGCGCGCGGCTTCGCCGCCGTAATAACGCAACATGTCGACGGCCTCGCGCACGTCGCCGAGCGCATTGGCGAGCGTCTTGCCCGCCTCGCGGCAGATGAGCCCGGCGAGCGTCTTGGCCTCGGCCTCGAAAGCGTCGGCGGCGCGGGCCAAAATGCGCGCCCGCTCGGCGGACGGGACGGCGGCCCAACCCGGCGCCGCGGCGACTCCTGCGAGCGCGGCCGCGGCGCAGGCGCCGATCGCGTCGGCCTCGGCGATTTCGCCGACGACGTCGTCGAGGTTCGCCGGATTGCGGATCGTGCGCTTCGCCTTGCCATCGGGCGCGACGAAACGGCCCGGGGCCGCGCTCGCGGCGAGCGCTTCGCCGAACTCGGCGAGCCGCGCCTCGTTGCTGAAGTCGAAACCGGCCGAATTCGCCCGGTTCGGCCGGTAGAGGTCGCGGGGCAGCACGATGCGGTCGTGCGGCTTGCCCAGCGGGGTGAGCGCGCGGGCGGCCGCGACCGGGTCTTCGATCAGCGCCTCCACCGGCGTCTTGGGATCGGCGATGCGGTTGACGAATGAGGAATTGGCGCCGTTCTCGAGCAAACGGCGCACCAGATAGGCAAGCAGCGTATCGTGGGAGCCGACCGGCGCATAGATGCGGCACGGCCGCCGGCCCCGTTCGGCGTCGACGATCTCGGAATAGATCGGCTCGCCCATGCCGTGCAGGCACTGGAACTCGTATTGGCCGGCATAGAAATTTGGCCCGGCCATGGCATGGACCGTCGCCAGCGTCAGCGCGTTATGGGTCGCGAACTGGGGAAACACCGCCTCCGGCGCGGCGAGCGCGAGCTTGGCGCAAGCTATATAGCTCACGTCGGTGTAGATTTTACGCGTGAACACCGGGAAGCCTTCGAGGCCCTCGACTTGCGACCGCTTGATCTCGCTGTCCCAATAGGCGCCCTTGACGAGCCGCATCATGATCCGGCGCTGGCTCTCGCGCGCGAGGTCGATGAGCCATGCTACCGTTTCGTAGGCGCGCTTCTGATAAGCCTGAACGACGAAGCCGACGCCGTTCCACCCTTGCAGGGCGGGCTCGCGGCAGAGTCTGTCGAGGAGATCGAGCGAGAGGTCGAGCCTCTCGGCCTCTTCGGCGTCGATGTTGAGCCCGACGTCCCATTTGCGCGCCCGCAGGGCGAGGCTCCGCAGGCGCGGGTAGAGTTCAGTCATCGCCCGTTCACGTTGGGTGCGCGAAAAACGCGGATGCAGCGCCGAGAGCTTCACCGAAAGGCCGGGGCCTTCATAGATGCCGCGCCCGGCCGAGGCGGCGCCGATCTCGTCGAGCGCCGTTTCGTAGGACGACATGTAACGTTCGGCGTCTTCAGCGGTCACCGCTGCTTCGCCGAGCATGTCGAACGAATAACGGAAGCCGCGCGCTTCGTAGCCCTCGGCGTTGGCGAGCGCCGCGCCGATCGTTTGGCCGCAAACGAACTGCTCGCCGAGCACGCGCATCGCGGTGTCGACGCTGGAGCGGATGATCGGCGCGCCGGAGCGCGCGATGAGCCGCGTCAGCGTCGCGCCGAGGCCCTTCTCGTCGACGGCGCCGACGAGTTGCCCGGTAATCATGAGGCCCCAGGTCGCGGCGTTGACAAAGAGCGAGGGCGACTGGCCGACGTGGCGGCGCCACTCGCCGCCGCCCACCTTGTCGGCGATCAGCGCATCGCGCGTCGCGGCGTCGGGAACGCGCAGCAGCGCCTCGGCCAAGCACATCAGCGCGACGCCCTCCTGGCTGGAGAGGGCGTATTCGCGCATCAGTCCCTGCACCAGGCCGCCGGCGGGACGGGCGCGCAACGCCTCGATCAGTCGCCGCGCCAACGTCTCAGCCTGTGCGAAAGTTTCGGCGGGAAGTTCGGCCGCGGCGATGAGCGCCGGGACGACTTCGGTTTCGGGGGCGCGATAGAGCGCGTCGATCCCGGCGCGCCGGCCCCCGTGCGGCTGCAGATCCTGGAGATAAGCGGAAAATGGCCCCTCCGCGGGCTCGCCAATCGTGGACATGTCTTATCTTCGCCTCGTCGCCGACCTATCCTGCGCGGCGCGATCTGCCGAATCCCTTCGGCTCGCGCATTGATATACGTCGGGGACGCCGACCGAGGCAAAGGCAGCGGGGGCGGCCTCCGCCCTGTGCGGATGTCGTATTTGCTGCACTGCAACAAACGTGCTAGCATGTCGTAACTGGAACCCCGGTCCGCTCATCGAGTGGACCATTCGAGAGCTTCGGGGCGTCGATGAACACCGTCTGGAATACGAAATGGGGTCCGCGGCGGGTTCGCAAAGAGCCGCCGACGATCGAGGAAGCGTTGATCGCCGCCGAGGCGCTGAGCGATGACGAGTCGGTTCGCGTAGAGATTGCGGCGTCGCTGATGGGCGTGCCGGCCGAGGAGGTCAAAGCGCTGGCGGCCAAGCAGGCCGCATCGTCCCGTGGCCGCCCGAAGCTGGTCAGCGGGCGCACACGCGCGGTCGTCGTCGAATACAAGCGCCCGCGAACGATGACGCGGCCGATCGGGCCGATGGGTCGCCATTGAGCCCGCGCGGCCGTTTGCGCGCGCTCTCGAAAAAGGGAGCGCCGGTTTTTCGCAAAGAGGGCGCGACCTCGAGAACCTGGTGGCCAAAACCCAATGCTCGGCGCCCGTCGGGGAACGTCGTGAATGGGCGGAAACCTACCTTTCAGGACAAGGCCGCTAAAAGGCAGGTATCCGCCCGTTGCGGAAGTCCCCCGAATGAGCCGTGCATGGTCGACGTTAGGGGTGAAGCTTCGCAGCTAAATGCGAGTGCGGAATTTGTTCGCGACCAACTGCCAGCCGGGCTGTTTCTCGCGGCCCTTCAGCCATTCGCGTCCGCGCGGAAGTAGGGTGTCGCATTCGAAATTCCGGTCGATCAGCTTTTGCCAGACAAAGTTCCACTCCGGCTGGTCCTCGCGGCCCTTCAGCCATTCGCGTCCGCGCGGAAGCAGGGTGTCGCATTCGAAATTCCGGTCGATCAGCTTTCGCCAAACATGGGTCCACTCCGGCTGGTCCTCGCGGCCCTTCAGCCATTCGCGTCCGAGAGCCGGAAGCCCCGGCTCGTCGGGGCGCTTTTGGCTGATATTCGTCCAGACGTGAGGCCAAGCTCGACCGGACACCGTGTCCTGCAAACCCGGCGACAGCTTTATGACTAGCTCGCCAGGCGCGATAAAACGGAGCAAGAAATCAACCCCTTTGTCGACCTTGTAGGGACTCCGCACGATCGCCAGCTTGCGCATGACCGCGTTGAGAAGACTTAATTCAGGCGGGTCGAGTTTGGCAGTTCTTTCCCAAACTGCGAGGTCGGCCTCGCTCTCAGGCTGAATCGGAATTGCCACGAGTACGAGGCGGCGGAGCTCCTCTATTTCGTCTTGCGTCCAGACAGACCTTTTGAGCGTCTCGAACAGTGTTCCCCATACCCGCGGCCAATTTGGGCCTGCCGGATTGACTTCCAACCACTGCAGGCCGAGTGCCCTGAGACGACTATCTGCCGCGGTATATTCTAATAGACGTTGATACACCCATGGCCACGATCCGGTGTCCATGTGCGTTTCGAGCCAAGTTCGCCCTCTTTCCACCAGGGCCGTGCGCTCCGGTTCGGCCGTGTCCCAAACCATTTGAAACAGAAGGCCCCAGCTCGGTGCATCTTCCTCCGTCGCGCGCCACCAGGACTGGATGCGACCCTTAGCGCCGGAGGCTTCAAGATTAATCCCGGCCTCGCGCGCCGTATGATGCCAGCGCAAGAGGCGTGGGACTACCTCATGAACCGCGCCTCGCTCACGAAAACACGGCCAAAGCGCCCTCAGAATCTCGACACGCATGGCCTCGTCGAGCATCAGAGCGCCGTGTCCACGGTTTTTCCCAATCTTCTTGGAGCCGAGCCACGCCAGGAACGCGTCCGCCGGCTCCTCCTCCTCCAACATGGCGTCGAAGCCACGGGCCATGTCCTCTGCCCGGCGGACCAATTCGGCTCGCGGGACTAACGCATCGTAAATCAAACGGCTGATCTGCGGGTGGAAAAACCGCCCCGTCAAAGTCCCCGCGCTCGGACTGGCAAGACGCCAGATTCGTTCGCCGACGAGCTGGGCCAGCTCGGCGCGACGGTTTGCGAAGAGCGCTTCTGGAGCCTTGAGGCCATAGAGGTTCAGCGCAAGTGCGGCGCGACCTGCCCGCGCGATGTCGAGCTCACGAAGGCGACCGTCGAAGCGCGTTGCGAAAGCTTCCGGCGTCAGCCTTTGTTCTCGGTGCAACTCGTAAATCCAGGCGGCGGCGACGAAGATTTCCTCTCTGCTCAACGGCACCTCAGCCCCGGTGCGCTCCTGATACCAGGCGTGATAAGCGACCCGCTCTTCAAGATCCAAGGCTTCGATCTTGATCTCAACCGTTTGAAACGCCTGATACCGTTCACAGTCGCGCTTGAAAGCCTTCAGGTGTTCAAGCGGCCCGCAGGTGAGGATGGCGAAGCGAGCTGGAAAGCGACGGCTTGCGCTCAGTTCGCCGATTTCTCGCCATGAGGCCTGATCGCGGTTATCCGGCGAGTAAAGATCATCGCCCGCTACGATCATTGGAATTGACGCGCCAACAGCATTGTCGAGAGCACGTGGTAGCGCGTGGGCATAGGCCTCCACGAAATTCACCGCCTCGACTTGACCTTCAGCTAGCAGTTTTCCAGCAACCTGAAGGACAAGTACGCTCTTGCCTGCTCCCGACGGTCCGCATATCCAGAATACGGGGAATGACGGACGCCGCTCAGTGGCTTGCTCAGCCCAGTGCTCACGGATGACTGATAGAGCAGCTTCGAGTCTCGCCGGGCGGTCCATAAAGCAGCCATCGCGGATATCAAGAATAGTTGGCCGCACACCGTGTATGATCCGCCGCTCGTGATTCGTCGATCTGTTCGTTGTCAGGTCTGCGACGCTTAGCAGATGCAGAGGGGCCGGTTTTTCGCGGCGGGCGATCTGCCAAAGAGACATCAGGCTTTTAGTTATGTCGTCGGGCAGGGCGTTAGACGCAATCATGTCGAGCAGCCGACCCATGCAGCTGTCAATAAGCGCGATCGGCCGGATCACATCTCTCCACAATCGGATGGCAAGACGAACCTCCGGCGCACTTTCCACCTCGACTGGCAAGCATCGGTTTCGCAGCGCATCCCAACGCTGCGCCGCGGTCGAGTCGAGCGCGAGATCAGCCGCTGTAAGTGTTGCAGGTTCGGTGGGGACGTTCCCCTGCAAGCGCCGAGTGGTGATTCTGAAACGAAAGGCCGCTCGCAGCTGCGGAAAGGACTCTTCGAGAAACTCATCGACCGCGAGGGCCTCTGCTAGCGCGCTCTTGAGCGCGTCGGGCCTCAGCGTCGTCTTGACCTGAATAAGGTAAAACAAGTTACCCCGAAGTTCACTCAGATCGCTCAGCCCCTCAAAAGCGACAGTCGCGTGTCGGTCATTCCCTTCCAGGACGGCCTCGAAGAAGCGATCGAGTGAGACTGCGAACTGGTAGTGGAAACCGTCGAGCGCTCGTCGGCCTCCCAACGCGCGATGTTTGAAACGCGGATGACTTTGCCAAGCATATTGCAACGCCGCTTGCAGATCCAATGGGTTGACCACGACCGCGCTACCTCACCTTTTGCAACTGACATACTGAAGTGGACCCGCGCAGCGGGACCGCTTGACTCGGCGTGTTAGTTGGAAGCCCGACCGCTCGTTATTCCCTTCTACCACGCAGCGAGAGGCTGCGTCTGCTATTGCGGCTGTGGGCATGTGGGCAAAGCGGGAGCGTTGTCCATCATGTCCACAGCCATTGCGCCGGCGAAGGCTTCGCGCCAGACCGCCATCGGCGTGCGGTCGGGCAGCGCTTGGTGCGGGCGTCGATCATTGTGGAGAGCGATCCAGTCAGCGATGCCGCGTGCGGCTTCAATACGCTGCCGTAAAATCACAAACAGCACCCGCTGCAACTTCGAGCACATAAGCCTAATGGTAGTAGCATAAGGTCGCTCAAGCAACTCGGCCGGCTTCGTAGTGCAGCTTCGGCGCAGATCCTACGCAGGGTTGAAGGTCCGTTCCTGCAGCATTCCTTCCGTCGTTCGGGCAGCGCGGGATCGTCGCCTCAGGGTCGAAAGCGACTGTTCGAGTTAGCGCGCCGGGCGGGGGAAATTGCGCTCCGGCGCGCCGCCCTTCTCGAGCGCTCGAGCGACTTGGCGGATGCGCAAATCGTGACGTGCGGTCCTGTCTGCGCAATTCCCGGAACTCGAAGTATTGTGTTTTTCACAATTCTTGATATATTATTTCTGTCTATCAGGAATTTCCCGATGCCCGCTTCGGGTTTGCGCCCGTTCGAACGCGCCCCCCCTTTCGCCGCCGATCGGCGAAGCCGACGAGAGACGCCCCCAGCCCCCTCTCGCGCAAGTCCTTGGAAACAAACGAAACCGCGCAATGAGCCGGAATAAATCTCAATGATTTCAGGCGGCTGGCTATTTCGCCGGCGAAACGACGCCCTTCGCATGCGAAGCGAAACGGGCCCTTGGCGCCAAAAAGCCCGGGGAATGGCGCCGGTTCGTCACCGGAGTCGCAATTGGGCGCGGGAGAAGAAAAAAGCCCGCAACGGTGAAGGGTTTCGGCCGCCGGCCCCGCCCGGCGCCAAGCATGAGATTCCGACCCCTGGAGCGAATTGCGATTCCACCGGAACACAATTGGCTCTACACCGGGATTCTCACGCTCGCGCGCAGGCCGCCGAGGGGGCTCGAGCCGAGCAGGATGTCGCCGCCGTGGGCGCGGGCGATGTCGCGCGCGATCGCCAGCCCGAGCCCCGAGCCGCCCTCGTCCTGATTGCGCGCCTCGTCGAGCCTGAGGAAGGGGCGGAACACGTTCTCGCGATGCTCGGGCGCGATGCCCGGGCCGTCGTCGTCGACATGAACGAACACGAAGCGGCCTTCGCGCTGAGCCGCCAGCTCCACGTGCTCGCCGTAGCGCTGGGCATTGGCGACGAGGTTGCCGATGCAGCGCTTGATCGCGAGCGGCCGGACCTTGACATGGAGATCGCCGCGCGTGTCGAGGTCGACTGGCGCGCCGTCGCGTCGGGCGTCGGATTGCAACTCGATCAGGGTCGAGCGCAGGTTGGTCATTTCCGTCGGCTCGCCGCTGTCGCCGCGGGCGAAGGCGAGGTAGGCCTCCAGCATCGCCTGCATTTCGTCGATGTCGGCCTGCATCAGGTCGGTTTCCGGCATCTCCTCCATCATTTCCAGCGAGAGCCGGAAGCGCGTGAGGATGGTGCGCAAGTCGTGGCTGACGCCGTTGAGCATCGCCGTGCGCTGTTCGCTCGCGCGCTCGATGCGTCGCTTCATCTCGATGAAGGCGTAACCGGCCTGGCGCACCTCGCGGGCGCCGCGTGGTTGGAAATCGAGGTCGCGCCCTTTGCCGAAATTTTCCGCCGCCACGGCAAGCCACAGGATCGGGCGAATCTGGTTGCGCAGGAACAGGATCGCCATGGCGATCAGCACGATCGAGGCGCCGACCATCCAGAAGATGAAGATCTGCACGTTGGGTTCGTAGGCCAGAGATCGGCGGGTGACGAGCCGCAGCACGCCGAAACCGAGGTCGACGCGGATCTCCATCAGTCCGGAGCGTCCCACCGGATCGGCCCAGAACGGCTCGTGCAATTGCAGCCTGAGCTCGCTCGGCAGCGCGCGAATCAGCGGATCGAGCACTTCGTAAAAAGTCGTCGGCAGCGTCGGCGGCAGGGGCTGTCGCGGCAAAAGGTCGACCGACATGCGAAACCGTTCGGCCGCGATTCGTCTCAAACCCGAGTCGTCGGCGCCCCTCGGCAGCGCGCGGTAGAGGTCGGCCATGGCGCCGACGTCGCGCGCGATCGCCGCCGAGAGCTTGTGGGTGACGATGTCGAAATGGCGCTGCATGAACACATAGGCGACGGCGGTCTGCAGCAGCACCATCGGCACGATGACGATGAGCAACGAGCGCGCATAGAGCCCCTTGGGCAGCATTTCGGCAAGTCGGCGCGCGCCGCGCCGCCAGACCGTCTGCACTACGCGGGCGGCGCGTACGACGATGGCGACGGGGCCGGCGGTCATGGGTCGAGCACCAGACGGTAACCGCAGCCGCGCGCCGTTTGCAGATAGAGCGGGTTGGCGGGATCGCGCTCGATCTTGCGTCTCAGTCTGTTGATCTGCACGTCGACCGTGCGCTCCTGCGCCGCGCCTCCGGATCCCGCGAGCGCCTCGCGCGACACGCTCGCCCCCGGATTGGAGCCTAGCGTGCGTAAAATCTCGCGCTCGCGTTCCGTGAGTTTTACCGTTTCGTCGCCGTTGCGCAATTCGCCGCGGTCGGGGAAAAACAGATAGGGCCCGAACCGCAGCGAGCTCTCTTCGGGCCGCGCCGCCGGCGCCGCGCGCGTGGCTCGGCGCAAGATCGAGGCGATGCGCAGCAGCAGCTCCTTGGGTTCGTAGGGCTTGCCGAGATAGTCGTCGACGCCGGCTTCGAGGCCGCGCACGCGATCGGCCGTCTCCGACCGCGCCGTCAGCATCAGGATCGGGATGTCCGAATGTTCGCGCAAGGATTCGGCGAAGCTGAGACCGCTTTCGCCGGGCATCATCACATCGAGCACGATGAGCTCGAATTCCAGGCACTCGAGGCGCCTCCTCGCCTCGGCGGCGGACGCCGCGGCTGTGACGCGGTAACCGTTGCGGCGAAGGAACGACGACATCAATGCGCGCAGGCGGCGATCGTCGTCCACGACCAGCACATGCGGGGCATCGTCGGGGAGAACGGACGGAACGAGGGACATCGTCGACTCCGATTTCGTAGGTTCACGCTGCGGCGCCGGAACCTCTGACGCCCACGAGCTCGAGAATGCGCTCGCGCTCGCCCGGATCGACGACCGCAATGAGGAAGTCCTTGGCGCGCTCGCGGCCGTTCTCGCCGAGGCTCGCCATGGCCCGCTCGAACCGGCGCGTCTGCACTCCGGCGAGCTCGCGCGCCAGCCGCTCGCCGGCGTCCGTCACATAGAGCTGGCGGTGTCGGCGATCGATGGCGCCGGCCCGCGCCTCGATGAACCCTTCGGCGATCAGCTCCTTGAGCACCCGGTTCAGGCTCTGTTTGGTGATGCGCAGGATGTCGAGCAGCGCGGCGATGGTGAGGCCCGGCTGACGGGAAACGAAATGCAGCACCCGGTGATGCGCGCGGCCGAAGCCATAGGCCTCCAGCAGGCGGTCGGCGTCGCCGACAAAATCCCGATAGGCGAAATAGAACAGCTCGATGAGGTCGAACATCGGCGCCGGCTCGCGAGCCTCCGGTCCGGGCTGAGGGCGGTCCCGCATGGCGCTCCCCATTAGGTCAGCAATGTGGACATATCGGCGGGCTCCGTGTAACGTCGCGACCCCAGTTGTGACAAAAGCGTGATAAGACTCGGGTCGGTAAAAGCAAGCCCGGGTCGCAACAGCTCGAGGAGCGCGCCATGGCGGGACAGACTTTCGACGACCGGGACGGCTGGATCTGGTACGACGGCGCGCTGGTTGCGTGGCGGGACGCCAAGGTTCACGTGCTGACCCATGCGCTGCACTATGGCAGTTCCGTGTTCGAGGGCGAGCGCGCCTACTCCGGCGTGGTCTTCAAGTCGGCCGAGCATTCCGAGCGCCTCTTGGAGTCGGGGCGCACCCTCGACTTCGAGATTCCCTACCGCGTCGCCGAAATCGACGCCGCCAAGGCGCTCGTGCTCGGCAAAAACGGCCTCGCCGACGCCTACGTGCGCCCGATCGCCTGGCGCGGCTCCGAGATGATGGGAGTCTCGGCGCAGGCCAACAAGATCCACCTCGCCATCGCGGTGTGGGAATGGCCGAGCTATTTCGACCCGGCCCAGCGCATGAAGGGCATCCGCCTCGACATCGCCGAATACCGCCGTCCCGATCCCAAGACCGCGCCGTCGCGCGCCAAAGCGGCCGGCCTCTACATGATCTGCACGATCTCGAAGCATCGCGCCGAGCGGCGCGGTTACGCCGATGCGTTGATGTTGGACTGGGAGGGCCGGGTCGCCGAATGCACCGGCGCCAATATATTCTTCATCGAGAACGAGGCGATCCATACCCCGATAGCCGACTGTTTCCTCGATGGCATCACGCGCAAGACGGTGATCGAGCTCGCGCGCAAGCGCGGCTTTGCGGTGATCGAGCGGCGCATCCTGCCCGAAGAGCTCGCCCGATTCTCCGAGTGCTTCATCACCGGCACGGCGGCGGAAGTGACGCCGGTCGGCGAGATCGGCCCGCATGCGTTCACGCCCGGCGCCATCACCGCGGCGCTGATCGAAGACTACAGCCGGGAAGTGCAGCCGCGCTGAGCGAGGCTGACCTGCCGCCTTCGCGGCAAAGGGGTTCGCCGCGAAGGCTCGGGCGCGATCAGGAGGCGAAGCTCTCGAAGATCGTCAGCCGGTCGCCGGCCTGGTTGATCACGGCGCGGATCGGCATCTGCTCGGCCGGTCCCTGTTCGAGCGCGCGGGCGAGCGCTGCGATCTTGTTTGGACCTTCGATGTGCAGCGCGACGTGGCGCGCGCGCAGCACGACCCGGCCAGTCAGCGTGAGCCGCGGTTCGGGAGCGCCGGGCGCGGTGATCGGCGCGACGAGCGCGCGCGCCGCCGGATCCATGGCCTCGGCAAGCCCGCTGGCGCCGGGGAACCAGGACGCCGTGTGCCCGTCCTCGCCCATGCCGAGCGCGACGACATCCGCCGGCAGCGGCAGGGCCGCGATGCGGGCGCGGGCCGAGGCCAGCTCCTGCTCGGGCGTCAGCCGCTGATCGGCGAGCGGGACGAAGCTCGCCGCCGCCGCGTAGTTCTGCAACAGCAACGCGCGCGCGAGGCGGGCGTTGGAGCGCGGATGATCGTCGGGGACGCGCCGCTCGTCGACCAGCGCGATCGAAACGCGGGACCAATCGAGCTCACGCAGAGACAGCGCGTGAAAATAACGCTGCGGCGTCAGGCCGCCAGACACGGCGAGCAACGCCTCTCCACTGGCGGCGATCGCGTGGCGAAGGATGTCCGCCGTCCAGTCGGCGAAGTCGTCGGCGAGTTCGGCGCCATTGCGGAATTCGCGGCGCTCCACGGTTCGGTTGCTCATTCGAAATCCTCGTTCCAGGTTCGGCCGTCGCGCTCAATCAGCGCGATCGAGGCGGCGGGCCCCCAAGTTCCAGCAGCATAAGGACGCGGCGCCTCACCGAGGTGAGCCCAGGCGTCCCGTATCGGATCGGTGAAGCGCCAGGCGGCTTCCACCTCGTCGCGACGCATGAACAACGACGCGTTCCCACGCAACGCATCCATCAGCAGTCTTTCATACGCCTCCGGCGACTGCGTTGCAAATGTCTTTGCAAAGGTCATGTCGAGCGGCACATGCTGAAGCCTCATGTCGCCCGGTCCCGGTTCTTTGATCATCAGCCAGAGTTTGATGCCCTCGTCCGGCTGCACGCGAATGACGAGCCGGTTGGCGGGGATGCCCTCCGAACCGTGGGCGAAGATCGCATGCGGGACTCGCCTGAAGCCTACCATGATCTCGGAAAAGCGCTGCGGCAATCGTTTGCCGGTGCGCAAGTAGAACGGCACGCCCGCCCAACGCCAATTGGCGACGCCGAGCTTGAGCGCGACGAAAGTCTCCGTGTCGCTCGCCTCGCGGCCGCTATCCTGCAAATAAGATGGCGCCTGCGCGCCCGCGGCGAAGCCCGAGCGATATTGTCCACGAACAGTGAGCGATGATACGTTGGACTCGTCGATTGCCGTCAACGACTTCAGCACTTTCAGCTTCTCGTCGCGCAGCGCGTCGGCCTGGAACGCGGAGGGCGGCTCCATCGCCACCAGACAGAGCAGTTGCAGCATATGGTTCTGCACCATGTCTCTGAGCGCGCCGGACTCGTCGTAATAGGCGCCGCGACCGCCGACGCCCAGCGTCTCGGCGACCGTGATCTGCACGTGATCGACATGACCGCTGTTCCACAAGGGTTCGAGCAACGCGTTGGCGAAGCGCAGCGCCATCAGGTTCTGCACCGATTCCTTGCCGAGATAATGGTCGATGCGGAAGATGTTCTTCTCCTCGAACACGGCGCCGATCGTGTCGTTGATCGCGCCGGCGCTGGCGCCGTCCTTGCCGATCGGCTTCTCGACGATGATGCGCGAACACGGCGTGGCGAGGCCCGCGGCGCCGAGCCGGCGCGCGATCGGACCGAACAGATCCGGGCCGGTCGCCGTGTAATAGGCGCGGGTGCGCTCGTCGGGCCCCAGCGCGGCTTTCAGATCGTCCCAGCCTTCGTCGCTCGAGGCGTCGAAGGCGACATACTGGAGGCGCTGGAGGAAACGGTCCAGCACGTCGGGCGGCGCCTCGTCGGCGCCGTTCGATTTGGCAAAGGACTCGCGCACCGAGGCGCGGAACTGGTCGGCGTCGAGATGACGGCGAGACACGCCGATGATGCGCGTCGGCTCGGTGAACTGTCTGCTCTTGTCGCGGTGCAACAAAGCCGGATAGAGCTTGCGATAGGCGAGATCGCCGGTGGCGCCGAACACCACGAGGTCGAACGGATCGACCTTTATCAGTTTGAAGGCCATGAGATCACCGTCGTTGTTTGTTCGCGTCTGCGAAACGTCAACCCAGTCCGCTCGGCGTGTCCTTGAACAGCACTTCTCTGTCGCGCGCGAAATTCTGGATGAGCGGCAAGGCCGCTCCGCCGATCGCACGCGCGTCGGCGCCGATGACGCCCGAGAGAGCTTTCAAGTCGGATAAGCCGCGCCGATCCATCAACTCGAGCTGCGCGGCGACCTCCAGGCGCATCTTCTCGCGCACCGACGTCGGCATGGCGCCGTCGATGACCACGGCGGAAACGTCGATCACCGACGCCGCCGCCACGGACGCTTGCGCTATCGCATAAGATGCGTCCCCGATCCAGCGCTCCAGCACGGCGCCATAGTCGTCCCACTCGAACGGATCGCGCCAGATCGACGAGGGATCGAGCCCCGCCGCCTCCACCCGGCGCTCGAGCTGGTAGATCGAGGCGAGTGCGATCAATTGCGAGACGCCGCTCCCGTTGCGCCCGGCAATCGGCATCGAGCCGAGCGCCGCGGCATTGCCGGTGCGTCCGGTGTAGAGCGCGCCGTCGAGCACCAGCCCGCCGCCGACGAACGCCCCGATGAAGAAATAGAGAAAGTCGCGCTCGCGCCACGCTTCGCCGAAAAAAAATTCCGCCGCGCATGCCGAAGTTGCATCGTTGCACAACGTGACCGGATAGGGACAAATGCGGCTGACCTCATCGGCGATCGAAACATCGCGCCAACCTTCCAACGCGCCCTCCGGCGCGCCGATTTCGGACGACCAGCTCCAGAGCTGGAACGGCGAGGCGACCCCGAGCCCGGCGATGCGTCGGCTCTGCGCCGGCGTGAGGTTCGAGGTGACGGTAGGCAGCGCCGTTTTCACGAACTCGAGCACGGCGTCCGGCGTAGGATAAGGAAACGTGTCCTTGGCGCGTCGGCGGATCGCGCCGCAGAAGTCGATCAGCACCAGATCGCAGCTGCGCCGGCCGATCTTGAGGCCGAGCGAGAATGCGCCCTCGGGGTCGAGCGACGCGGGCACGGTGGGCTGGCCCACGCGGCCTCGCAGCGGCGCTTCGCGGCGCAGCAATCCATCGGCTTGCAGCCGATTCATGATCGTCGAGCAGGATTGCACCGACAGACCCGTGATGCGGGCCACTTCCATCTTCGACAGCTGACCGAACCTCCTGACGAGCGACAGCACCAGCCGCTCGTTGTAGAGCCGTACTCCGGCCTGATCGGCGCCCGAGACGTACCGGTTCGACGGGGGCGCCCCGGCGACCGCTTCGTCCGACGCGCTGAGACCGACGCTGTCGCTGTGCGACTTCGAACGCGCGTGCGCCATCCTCCGCCTCCCGAGAGTTGTTCGCGCCGGTTGTCGAACAGATTGCGACCAAAGGATGCGGCTGTCAAGAATTATTCAACTGGATAGAATTATCCTTGACACCGTCGCCGAAGTCTGACCCAATAGGCCCACGGCGACGGATCGAGCGCTCGCTTCGCGACCTTACGTCAGAACCGGGTCCCCTGGATATCGGGGCGTCGTCGGACATCCCGGGAGGAGTAGGTACATGACCAGAAAATTCGGTCTCTTCGCCACGGCGGCAGCCGTAGCTCTCGCGTTCGGCTTCGCTTCCGCGCCGGCGCTGGCCGATGGTCCGATCGTCGGACTCATCACGAAAACCAACACCAATCCGTTCTTCGTCAAGATGAAGGAAGGCTTCGAGGCCAAGGCCAAGGAGCTTGGCCTGACCCCGCAGGCCTACGCTGGCAAGTTCGACGGCGACAACGACGCGCAGGTCGCGGCGATCGAGCAACTGATGGCCGCCGGCGCCAAGGGTATTCTGCTGGTGCCGAGCGACTCCACCGCGATCGTGCCGACGGTGAAGAAGGCGCGCGACGCCGGCCTCGTCGTCATCACCCTCGACACCTCGCTCGACCCGCCGGAGGCCGCCGACGCCAACATCGGCACCGATAACTTCGCAGCCGGCAAGCTGATCGGCGAGTGGGCGAAAGCCAAGCTCGGCGACAAGGCGGCGACCGCCAAGATCGCGACCCTCGACCTCGCGGCCAACGAGCCGTCGGTCGACTACTTCCGCCACAACGGCTTCCTCACCGGGTTCGGCATCCCGGTCAAGAACGTCAAGCACTTCGCCCCGGGCGACAGCCCGCAGATCGTCGGCTCCGACGTCACGCAAGGCTCGACCGAGGGCGGCCGCAAGGCGATGGAGAACATCCTGCAGAAGGCCGACCAAATCGACATCATCTATGCGATCAACGAACCGGCGGCTTACGGCGGCATGGCGGCGCTGACGGCGGCGGGCACGGACAAAGGCGTCATCACAGTCGCCATCGATGGCGGCTGCTTCGCGATGCCGTGGCTCACGGACGGCACCATCTCCGCCACCACGCAGCAATACCCGTTGCTGATGGCCGCCGACGGCGTCGAGCAGGTCGCCGAATTTATCAAGAGTGGCGCGAAGCCGCACAGCATCGACAGCGGCGAGAAGCTCATCACCGACGAGCCGATGCCCGGCGTGCCCTCGATCAGCGTCGACGAAGGCAAGAAGCTCTGCTGGGGTTGATTCGGCGCGAACACACGCGCTTAATGTAGCCAACGACGAAAGGTCGGCGCTCGCGTTTCGCGAGCGCCGATTTCGCAAGAAGACATCTAGGGTCACGGAAACGGCAGGGGATGTCATGAGCCAAGCCTCACCCGACGGGCGGCCGGCGCCGCAAGAATTCGAGAAGGTCTTGACCGCCGCAGCGACGGCCGTCGCCTCGTTCGAGGAGCAGCGGCTCACGCTCCTGCAACGAATTCAGCGGTTTCTGCACGTCTACCCGACGACCGTCCCCTTCGTCGTGCTGCTGCTCGGCCTCATCCTCGGCGTCGCGGTCAATCCCGCGCGCTTCACCACCGCCAGCAACCTCTCGACCGTGCTCACCCAGGTGATGGTGACCGGCATCCTCGGCATCGGTCAGACGCTGGTGATTCTCACCGCCGGCATCGACCTGTCGATCGGCCTCATCATGGTCATCTCCTCGGTGGTGATGGGACGTCTCGCCGTGGTCGACGGGCTGCCGACGTTCCTGGCCTTTCCGCTAGGCCTGCTGTGCGGCGCGATCTTCGGCTATCTCAACGGCACGCTGGTGACGCGGCTCAAGATGCCGCCGTTCATCGTCACGCTCGGCACGCTCAGCATCATCGGCGCGCTCAACACCTTCTATTCGCAGAGCGAAACCATCGGCATGCAGGACATCGACGCCAAGGCGCCGTTCCTGAACATGATGGGCAATCCGGTGGCGATCGGCAGCGCCCGGATCATGTGGGGTTCGTTCCTGCTGCTGGTCGTCGCCGCCGTGTTCTGGTACATCCTCAACCGCACCGCCTACGGACGGCACGTCTATGCGACCGGCGACGATCCCGAATCCGCGCGCCTCGCCGGCATCGACACCGACAAAGTTCTGCGCAGCGTCTATGTGTTCGCCGGGCTCATCGCCGCGATCGCCGGCTGGGCGCTGATCGGCCGCGTAGGCGCGATCAGCCCGACGGCGGGCGAAAACATGAACCTCAACTCCATCACCGCGGTCGTGATCGGCGGCACCTCGCTGTTCGGCGGCCGCGGCTCGATCATCGGCACGCTGGTCGGGGCGCTCATCGTCGGCGTGTTCCGCTCCGCCG
>JBKQKS010000068.1:0-26500 GCA_052147395.1 Roseiarcus sp. | reverse complement strand
CTACCGGAACCTGTAAACCCCGGTGGGCTTGATTTCGGCATCCTCCAGCGCGCGGGTCACCGGGACGCGGTATTCGGCTTGCAGCGCCAGCTTTTCGCGCGCGAGATAGGCGCGGCCGGGATCGCCGATGAGAACGTCGGCGCCGCGGCGGGCGAGCGTCGCCAACCAGTCTGTGACGGCCTCCGCCATGTCGCGCTCGTAAGCTACGTTGCCGGCGAGCACGACGTCCCAGTCGTCTGTCACGCCGGTGACGTCGCCCGGAAGCACATGGACTTCGACGCCGTTGATTTCGGCGTTGAGGGCGATGGCTACCTGCGCGAATTCGTCGATGTCGGAAGCCTCGACGCACGCAGCGCCCGCCTTCGCCGCAGCGATCGCGACGAGACCGGAGCCGGAGGCGAAGTCGAGCACGCGCTTTCCCCTGACCGTCTCGGGATGCTCCTCGAGGAAGCGCGCCAGCGCCTGTCCGCCCGCCCAGGCGAAGGCCCAGAACGGCGGCGGCAGCCCCAACTCGCCGAGCTCTTGCTCGGTCTTGGTCCATAGCTCCAGCGCCTCGTCGGCGAGATGCAGACGCAAATCGGGCGCGAGCGGGGGCTCGAGGAGCCGCGTGTTGGCGGCGATGAATGCGCGGCGGTCGCGACCCTTCACGATTTCCAGTGCAGCGCCGAGATGAGCGAGAACAGCCGGCGCGCGGTTTGCTTGTCGAATTCCGCCCTGTCGGCGAGCCGCTGCGCCAACAGCTCGGCGCCCTCGTTGTGCAACTTGGTGCGCTCGCGGTCGATCGCCTCGATCTGCCGCGGGCTCGCGGTGCGGATGGCGCTGTAATAGGTCTCGCAGACCAGAAAATAGTCTTTGAGCAGCGGGCGGAACGGCGTCATCGAGACGATGAAATCGCTCGCGACCTCTCCGGCTGGGTTGGTGATCGTGAACGCGAGCTTGCCCTCCTGCTGCGCGAGCGTGAGGCTGAACGGCCCGTCGTCGCGCCCGAGAGGGCAGAAGTTGTTCTCCTCTATGAGGTCGAAGATCGCCACCGCGCGCTCGTGATCGGCATCGGCGTTGGTTCGCGGCAGGGTCGCCTCGTCGAGCGCCACTTCGTAGAGCCGTTTGCCCGGCGCGTTCGCGGTCACGTGACGCCCCCTTCGAGGTCGGCGAGGCGGATCGCCACCGAACGGGCATGGGCCTCCAGGGACTCGGCCTCGCCGAGCGTCACCGCCGCCGCACCGATCGCCCTGAGCGATCGCGCGTCGCACTCGAGGATCGACGTGCGCTTGACGAAGTCGTTGACGCCGAGCCCGGAGGAGAAGCGCGCCGAACGCGAGGTCGGCAGCACGTGATTGGAGCCGCCGACATAGTCGCCGATCGCCTCCGGCGTATAGGGCCCGAGGAAAATCGCGCCGGCGTTGCGGATCGCGCCGCTCAGCGCCTCGGCGTCGTCGGCGAGGATTTCCAGGTGCTCGGGCGCCAGCCGGTCGACCAGCGCCACGGCGTCGGCGAGCTTTTCCACGATGAGGATCGCGCCATAGTCGCGCCAGCTGGCGCCGGCGATTTTCTGCCGCGGCAGGGAGGCGAGCTGTTTGACCAATTCCTCGCCGACGTTGCGCGCGAGCTGGATGTCGTCGCTGATGAGGATCGACTGCGCCGCTTCGTCGTGCTCGGCCTGCGCCAGCAGGTCGGCGGCGATGTAGCGCGGATCGGCGCTGGCGTCGGCGACGATCACCACTTCCGAGGGGCCGGCGATCATGTCGATGCCGACGACGCCGAACACCCGACGCTTGGCCGCGGCGACATAGGCGTTGCCGGGGCCGACGATCTTGGCGACGCGCTCGATCGTCTCGGTGCCATAGGCGAGCGCCGCCACCGCCTGGGCGCCGCCGACGCGATAGATCTCCGTGACCCCGGCGATCCGTGCCGCGGCGAGCACCAGCGGATTGACCACGCCCCCGGGCGTCGGCACGACCATGGCGAGCCGCTCTGAGCCGGCGACGATCGCCGGCGCGGCGTTCATCAGCACCGAGGAGGGATAGCTCGCCGCGCCGCCGGGCACGTAGAGCCCCACCGATTCGATCGCCCGCCAGCGCCAGCCGAGTTTTACGCCGAGCGCGTCGGTGAACGAAACGTTCTGCGGCGCCTGCCGGCGGTGGTAGGCGAGCACGCGCTCAAAGGCGAATTGCAGAGCCTCCACCGCCCGGGGGTCTGAGGCCGCGAGCGCCGCGTCGATCTCGGCCGGCGCGATGGCGAGCGGCGTTTTGGCAAAGTCGACGCGGTCGAAGCGCAGCGAATATTCGGCCAGCGCCGCGTCGCCGCGGGTGCGCACGTCGGCGATGATCGCGGCGACCGCGGCGTCGACATCGGCCGCCACCTCGCGCTTGGCGGCGATGAGCTCTGCGAAGCGGGCTTCGAAGTCGGGCGCTTTGGCGCTGAGAACGATCGCCATCGGACGCTTCTCACATCGATTCGGCGCTGGTGAGCCTGTGCCCCGGACACACGCACGCGGCTGTGCGCGGGCCGACGTCGGCGAGCTCGACCTCCAGGCATTCGACCTCGAGGCGCACGATGGCGCCGTCGGCGAAGGCGACGAACACCATGCCCGAGGGCGTCTCGGTCTTCTCGAAGGTGACGCCGAGCAGGTTCAGCACTTCGTCCGGCTGGTGGTCGTCGAGTCCGACCTGCGAGACATGGAGTACGCGGTCGAAACGCAACGCCGAGCCGACGCGCTCGTCGAACCCGATCTCCGCCCCGGCCCAGTCGTAGCGCATGCCGCCGATCACGAACCGCCGCTGCTTCGGCAAATAGGTCATCTCGGCGCGGCGGACGCAGAAATCCTGGGTGTGCGCCGAAATCACCGCGAGGCCCTCGCGATCGAGCGCGTAAAGCTTTACGGGAGCGTCGTAGGGGCGCGTCATCGTCAGCCGGCGACCCTCTCGATGTCGGCGCCGCAGGCGCCGAGCTTGTGCTCCAGCCGCTCGAAACCGCGGTCGAGATGGTAGACGCGATTGACCGTGGTCTCGCCCTCGGCGGCCAGCGCGGCGATCACCAGCGAAACCGAAGCGCGCAGATCGGTCGCCATGACGGGCGCGCCGCGCAGCCGCTTCACGCCGTCGACGATCGCGCTGTCGCCTTCGAGGCTTATCTTCGCGCCCAGACGCGCCAACTCCTGCACGTGCATGAAGCGGTTCTCGAAGATCGTCTCTGTTATGCGCGAGCGGCCTTTGGCCCGCGTCATCAGCGCCATGAACTGCGCCTGCAGATCGGTGGGGAAGCCCGGGAAGGGCGAAGTGGTGACGTCGACCGGCGAGATGCCGGCGCCGTTGCGCGTGACACGCACGCCGCGATTGTCGGCGCTGACCGAGGCGCCGGCGCGCTGCAGCAAATCGAGCGCTTCCTGGAACAGCGCCGGCTGGATGCCCTCGAGCAGCACGTCGCCGCCGGTCATCGCCACTGCGGTCGCATAAGTTCCCGCTTCGATGCGGTCGGGCAGCACGCAATGGCGCGCGCCGTTGAGCCGCGCGACGCCCTCGACCTCGATTTCCGAGGTTCCCGCGCCTTTGATCCGCGCGCCCATGGCAATCAGGCAGTCGCCGAGGTCGCGCACTTCCGGCTCGCGCGCGGCGTTGCGGATCAGCGTCGAGCCTCGAGCCGTCACCGCGCCCATCAGCGCGGTATGCGTGCCGCCGACGGTGACCTTGGGAAACACGATCTCCGCCCCCCGCAGGCCGCGCGGGGCCTTGGCGACCGCATAGCCGCCGTCGATGTCGATCTGGGCCCCGAGCTTCTCCAGCGCCATCAGCAGCAAGTCGACCGGCCTGGTGCCGATCGCGCAGCCGCCGGGCAGCGACACCCGCGCTTCGCCCATGCGCGCGATGAGCGGCGCGATGACCCAGAAGCTCGCGCGCATCTTGGAAACGAGTTCGTAGGGCGCGGTGGCATCGACGATGCGCTTGGCGGTGAGCAGCGCGGTCTGGCCCGTCGCCTCGCCGTCGCCCGGGCGTTTGCCCGCGACCATATAGTCGACGCCGTGATTGCCGAGGATGCGCGCGAGCAGGCTCACGTCGGCGAGCCGCGGCAGGTTTTCCAGCGTCAGCGTCTCGTCGGTGAGCAGCGAGGCGATCATCAGCGGCAGCGCGGCGTTCTTCGCGCCCGAAATCGGGATGGCGCCCTCGAGCTTCGAGCCGCCGCGAATCACGATTCGATCCATAAGTCTACCTTTCCCCAGCGTTTTCCGGGCCGGGAGATTGTCCTCGAGAGTCGCGGGGGGCTCGAGCCGCCCGCGCCCGCTGTTGCGCCTTGCGGCGCTTCAGGTTTTCTCGCAGCGAAGCCGCGAGCCGTTCTCGGCGCTGACGTTCCGCCGCCGCGCGCTCGCCGTCGGATTTCATCTCGACGCCCCTCGAGGCCCTGCCCAGAGGGCGTCTGATAGGCGACAGGGGGGAGTCGGGCAAGCCCAAAACGGCTTCTGTCGTCAGGGCCTGCTCCTGAAACGCATGAGATCATGCGGCGTTTGCGATCGTCGTCGCGCCAAAGCCTGTCGGCCGATGCGGCGCGGCGCGATCCCGCTCGAGAAATCCGTCCGACGCCGCCCCGCGGAACGCGCGACGTTTGCAAAGCGATACGGTTTCCTCTGCAATCGCGTCGCGTTCCAGAAAAGTAACTCCGAGGCCGGAGGCCGGCCATGACGGCATCGGGGTGATTCCGTCAGCGCCGATGGCCCCCCGGCTTGGCAGTTAGGCGACGCGGCGAAATTACTGAATCGCTCGAGATGTCCGACAACCGTCATTGCGAGGAGCGCAGCGACGAAGCAATCCAGGGGCCACAGCCCGGCCGCCCTGGATTGCCGCGCTTCGCTCGCTTTTGACGGTAACGACAGTTGGCGCACTTATTTTGCTGCGCCGCCTTACCGGAATTCGCGAATGCGGATTTGGCCGCGGCGAGGACTTGGGGGTTGCAATGCGCCTAATGAGGGTATACGATTCCTAATATGCAATTACAGATTGCAGCGAGTCGCGTTGGGCGGCGTTAGCGCCGTCCGTTTCGGTCGTGTTCGCGTCAAGATCGCTCGCGTCGCCGACTAGGCGAAGAGAGCGGCGAGTTTGAATTGGGCGTCGCGCGGTCGTGGTGGCTTGATTCCATGCATTCGGCACAGCCGGTCGATTCGTATCGTTTCCCACAGGGATTCGCGCGAGGGTGGCGGCTGTCTGCGAGGCGGATCGTCACGCGAGCAATCGATCGCGCGGAGGGACGGCGACGCATGCTATCGGCCTTCGACGCCGATCCGGAGCTGGCGCCGACCGGCGCGACGCCTGACCGAGCGGGCGCAACATATCGAAAGTGGGGGTGTCGAAGGCGGGCGGATGATGGAGCGACGGCCAAATCATCGAGGTCCGCGAAACCCGCGCATCGATGGTTCGTCGGGGCGGGCCGCGGCGCCCGGCTCGCCATCGCGCGGCGCGCGCATCGCGTCCCCGCATTCCTGCGCTACCGTCGCTGCATTCCGAACAAGCAAACGCGGGTCCATGAAATTGTTGCGCGGGGGAAAGATCGAAATGCCAACCATGCAACTGCCGGCAACCGGTTCGGCGCGACGGCCGCGCGCTTCGTGCCGAAACCCCTACGCGCGTCGATTCGGGCGAACCGAGCCGACGGGAGACTGCTTGCAAACGATTCGAGGGCCGGATCGGCGCCGTAACCCGCCCGAAGCGAGGGAAGCCGAAGGTCCGGAACGCCTGCGAAAGGTCGATATCCGTTTCGACTTGCGCGCCGTCGCACGCGATTTTGGCGCAGCGAAATAACCCGAGCTCATTTTCGGTCCGCCGCCGAGGCGAGGGGTCAACGGCGCGCCGGCGGGTAGGGCGCGAGGCGCACGTCGCCTCGATGCCGCGCGGCGCCGGCTGGACTACCTAGGATCATATCGGAGACGAACGCAATGCGCCAACGACCGGTTGTCCTCGTCATCGACGACGATCAGAATATGCGATGGGTCATGCGCAACGTCCTGTCGGACGCCGGGTTCGACGTCGCCGAGGCCGAAGCGGGACGGATCGGCCTCGAGGTTGCGGCCCGCCGCAGGCCGCAGACGGTCTTGCTCGACATGCGGATGCCCGACCTCGGCGGCGAAGAGGTGCTCAAGCGTTTGCGATTGTTCGATCCGGACCTGCCGGTCATCGTCGTCACCGCCCACGGCAGCATTTCCTCGGCGGTCGGCGTGACCCGAGAGGGGGCATTCGATTTCATCACCAAGCCTTTCCACAACGAACATCTGGTGGAGACCGTGGAGCGAGCCGTCGCGCGGCGGCCGATCGCTCACCCCGCGACCGCCGCTCGCGCCGCGATCACGGCGACCATGGGACACAGCCCCGCCATTCGAAGGCTCGCGGATCAAGTCGAGGCGGTCGTCTCCACCGACTACTCCGTCATCGTCTACGGCGAAACCGGCGTCGGCAAGGAGGTCGTCGCGCGCGCCCTGCATCAGCACGGTCCGCGCTCGGCCCAGCCGCTCGTCGTGATGGACTGCGGCGCCATCGCGGAGACCCTCATCGACAGCGAGTTTTTCGGCAACGAGAAAGGGGCCTACACCGGCGCGGTCGGCCGCCGCCACGGTTGCTTCGAACTCGCCGGCAGCGGCGGAACGATTTTGCTCGACGAGATCGGAAATCTACCGTCGAGCGGCCAGAAGGCCCTGCTGCGAACGCTCGAGGAGCGCACCGTGCGCAGGCTGGGCGGAACGGAGCTGATCAGGCTCGACCTGCGCGTGATCGCGGCCACCAACGAGGACCTCAAGGAGCGCGTCAAAGTCGGGGGGTTTCGCGAAGATCTTCTGTTCCGCCTGGCCGAATACGTCATCACGGTTCCCCCGTTGCGCACGAGACCGGAGGATGTCCCGTTCCTCGCGCGACGCTTCCTGACCCAAGCGCGCGAATCGCTGCGGCGCCCGCCGATCGAAATCGCGCCGGCCGCGCTCGATTTGCTCAGCGCCTATCGATGGCCGGGAAACGCGCGCGAACTGCGCAACGTCATGAGGCGAGCGGCCCTCACCGCCTCGCACGTGATCACGGCCGAACATCTGGCCGACGACCTCAGCGACGATTCGGCCTGCGCGACGCTCATTCAGAAGGCGCTCGATTCCGCCTCGCCGCGCGATCGGCTGCGAGACCAGATGCGGACGGTCGAACGCGACGCGCTCGTCGCCGCGCTCGAACAGGCTGGGGGCAACAAGGCCGAAGCGGCTCGCCTGCTCGGCTTCGACTACAAGACCTACCGGACAAAATTGAAGATGCTGGCAAGCCGGCAAATAGAGTCCGCCGATGGCTGAGGTCCAAACGCTCTCGCCGCGCGACGACGGCGCCGAAGCATCGCACCAGGCGGGCGAAACGGCAGTCTGCCTGTTCGCATTCGCCAGCTCCGCCGACGCGCTCGGACCGCTGCCCGACGCGATGTTCGAGCAGCGGCTCCTGCTGCACCGCGTGAACTCCGTCGGAGCCCTGGTCGGCGTCGTTCCCATCGCCGAGTATGTCGGCGCCGATTCGGAACGTCGTCTGAGCGATGTCGCATGGCTGGCGCCGCGGGTGCGCCGTCACGGCGAACTCGTGGAGTGGGCGGCGCAAAGGTCATCCGTGTTTCCCGCGCCGTTCGCGACGCTCTACTCGAGCCTCGATAGCCTGACCGCGTTCATGCGCGCGCACGAGGCGGCGATCGTCGCCTTCCTCGCCGCCGTCGCCGACAAGGACGAATGGGAATTGCGGGCCGCGGCTCATTTCGACGAGCCGGACGCGCTGGATCGACTGGCCTGCGACGCACGGCCCGAGTGGCGGAAATTATCGAAAGGCGCCCGGTACATGCGGCTCTGCCGCGACAAGAGCGCGCTCATCGATTTCGGTCGAGCCCAGGCGGCCGCGCTGATGGGAGAGTTCGTCGCCGAGCTCGGACCGTTGACGAGCGACGCGCGCCAGCTCGGCCTCGCGCGCGCTGCCGACGCGGGCGGGCCGGAGCCCGTCGCGCGTTACGCCCTGCTGATACGAAGGACGAGCATCGCCTCGGTGAGAGAGCGAATTCGGGAAATGGCCGAGACGGCCGAGAGTCGGGCAGTCGCGATCACGTTGTCGGGACCCTGGCCGCCGTTCAGCTTCCGACCGGATTTGCGATAGCGGAAATCAACTGGATAGGTTTGGGGCGCCGAAATGGCTTCGACCGTACTCGACTACGAGAGTTTCTTTCACGCCGTCATGGCGACGATCCCCTCGTCGATCCTGATCCTCGACGATCGGCTCGCCATCCTGATGGTCAATCAAAATTTCCTGGAGAAGTCGCGCAGCAATCTGAAGGAGACGCTGGGGCGGCGATTGCAGGAAATCTTCCCGGCCGCTTTTCAGGATACGGCGCTCGACCGGCAGATCCGCGAAGTGATCGCCACCGGCCGGACCGTGCGCCGCCAGCGCATGACCTATCGGGCGCCGGGCGTTTCGCTGCGCATCTATTCCTACAGCATCTGTCCCCTGCAGCTGCAAGGCCGATCGCGCGGAGCGATCCTGGTGATGGACGATGTGACCGATCTCTTGCGCCTCGGCGAGGAAGTGCGGCGGATGCAACTGCATCTGGCCAGCATCGTCGAATGCGCGGGCGACCTCATCATCTCCACCGATCCCACGGGCGCCATCATGACGTGGAACGCGGCGGCGGAGAAGGCCACCGGCCATACGCACCTCGACGTGCGCGGCACGAAGCTGGCGGACCACGTCGAAGAGCCGCAAAACATCGAAGTCGAGGCGTGCTTCCGGGGGATTGCCGAGATCGACGACAGACGATCGGTCGAATGGCCGATGCGGCGCCGCGACGGCGAGAGCATTCCCGTATCCTGGCGTCTGTCGCGCATGACCGGCAATGCCGGCGAGGTCACCGGGGTCGTGGTGGTCGGACGCAATCTCGTCGAGCAGCGCGCGATGGAGGCGCAGATTCGCCAAGGCGAAAAACTCGCGGCGCTCGGCATGGTGATTGGCGGGATAGCGCATGAATTGCGCAACCCTCTGGGCGTCAGTTCGGCGGCCGCGCAGCTCATGAGAGCAAGGATCGCCTCGCCGACGCAGCTCGAGGAATGCATCGGCAAAGTCATCGCCGGCATCGACCGGGCCTCGTTGGTCGTCGAAAGTCTGCTGCGTTTCGCTCGTCCCGGGCCGATCGCCGAGACCACGAAAGTCGACGTGCACGACGTGCTGAAGAACGCGCTGATGTTCGCCTCCGGCGAGGCGGCGGCCGGAACGACCGTAGAATGGAAGCCGCCTCTCGCGGCGGGTCCCGTCTACGCCGAGGGCGTGCAGAATCTGCTCGAACTGGTCGTCATCAACCTCATCTTGAACGCGTTCCAAGCCATGCCCAACGGCGGTCGACTGAACATCGGCGCTCGGCGCGACGGCGCCGAAATCGTCATCGAAGTCGGCGACACTGGTCCAGGCATACCGCAATCTCATATCTCCAAGATCTTCGATCCTTTCTTCACGACCAGGAACGACAACCGACGATCGGGGCTCGGCTTGTCGGTTTCTCATTCCATCGTGCGTCAACACGGCGGCAACTTGACGGTTCGCACTTCGCCATCCGACGGGACGACGTTCGTCGTGCGCATTCCGGTTGCGCGACAATCGGGTTTGGCGGCAGAAACCAGGAAGGCGTCCTGAATTGACGTCGACGATCTCGCGAGCGTCCGGACCGATCCTCGTCGTCGACGACGATCGGGACATGTGCTGGGTTCTCGAGGTCGCCCTCGCCGGCCTCGACTGCATGGTCGAGACCGTCGGCACGGCGCGCGGCGCTCTCACGTCGGTCGCCGATCACGCCTTTCGCGTCGCCTTCGTCGATGTGCGGCTGCCGGACATGGACGGCCTGCGACTGGTCGAGCAATTGCGCGGCCTGCGGCCCGACATGCGGATCATCGTGATCTCCGGCTATTATCTGGAGGACGACGCGCGAATATTGGAGGCCAGGCGGCAATCCCGGATCGATGGCTTCCTCGCCAAGCCGTTTCAGATTGAAACGGTGCTCGAGGCGGCGAGGGGCGACGACAACGGGAGTTTCCACCCGTGAAGGCGGGCGCGCCCGCCCGCATTGGTTTGCCGTCATGGGCGCGACGGCGCCCGGATCGATCAACTAAGTGGTTGGAATTGCATCTCAATAAAGATTTCTGGGAATTGCGATCGGTTGGCCTCGTTCTTGCGCGAGCGCTGGCAGCCGGACCGGCATCCAACCCGGTTCGGTCAAAGAGCGAAAAGCTCGACACCTTCATCAAGGAGCAACTCAATGGCACGCGTACAGAAATCAACCGACTCGTCCAGCCTCGCCGAAGTCGTGGACCGCATCCTGGACAAGGGCATCGTGATCGACGCTTGGGTCAAGGTCTCGCTGGTCGGGATCGAGTTGATCACCATCGAAGCCCGCGTCGTCGTCGCTTCGGTCGAGACGTATCTGAAATATGCTGAAGCGGTTGGCCTCACGGCTTCCGCTGCGGCGCCCGCGTAAGCGTCGAAAGAGGCTGCCGGGAGCGGGCGTTCGCAGCGCCCGCTCCCGGCGACTACCGATCCAACGAGAGGAAATAGACATGGCGAAGATGGCGGAAGACCTGGCGCGCGTGGCCGACGGCATCGCGGCGAGTCGGCGGCGACGCGGCGAACTGATGAGTGACGTCCAGGCGGCGACGACGAGCCGTCGCGGCGAAGTCCGTTCATGGTTGGCGCGCTCGCGGGGTTCCTTTCAGAGCGAGAGCCGCGCGCGGGCGGCGGAAATGAACGAGACGACGATGGCCCGCCATGTCGCCGTCCACGCATCGTTGGGAGAATCGCGGGCCAACCGCGAAAAGGCCAGCCAGGAATATCGCCGAGAGGCCGACGCCACGGCGAGCACTCGCCAGACCGAGATGAGCGCGTTGATGACGCAATTCCTGCACGAACGCGCGGCGGGCCAACGACAGCATCAGGCGCTGGCGAAGGCGCTGCGCGATCGGGCGGCGACCTCGATGCGCGATCTGACGAGCAGCGTCGCGACGATGCGCGAGAATTTCGCCAAGGACGGCCGCGATCGCGCCACCACCTACCGCGAACGCTTCGCGGCCTTTGCACGCGACCGTCGCGACGCGATGGCGGCGTGGGAGAAAACCATCGGCCGTGGAGGAAGCGCGGACGCCGCACCCGTCTCGCCGAGCCCGACGCCGAGCACGGCCGCAAGGCGCCACGAAACCGCCGCCGCGCATGCGCCGGAATGGCGTGGCCTCGCCGGCGGCGAGCACCCTGCGAGCGATTGGGACCGTAAAGCCTCTACGATGGACCACGGAAAGGACATGCAATGAGCGTCGTGGCGTTAGCAAATGTCGAGCCGGCCGCCGAGCGGCCGGCGGAGGGCGATGGCGCCATCGCCTTGGGTCCGAGCCAGGCGTTCGTGACCTCACCGGCCGTTCAGGAGATCACCACGCGCGCCCTCGCTTATCTCGAGGTCGGATACGGCGTGCATTTCTGCGGACCGGCCGGCACCGGAAAAACCACGCTGGCGTTCCATGTCGCGGCGCAGCTCGGCCGTCCCGCCATTCTACTGCACGGCGATCACGAATTCGGCAGTTCCGATTTGATCGGACGCGAGAGTGGCTATCGCAAATCGCGCGTGGTCGACAACTACATCTCCTCGGTGATGAAGCTCGAGGAAGAGGGCCGCGCGCTGTGGATCGACAACCGCATCACGACGGCCTGCCGGCTCGGGCATACGGTCATCTACGACGAATTCAACCGGAGCAAGCCGGAGGCCAACAACCCGTTCCTGAGCATCCTGTCGGAGGGCGTCCTCAACATTCCCGGACTGCACACGCGCGGCGAAGGCTATGTCAACGTGCACCCGAATTTTCGCGCCATCTTCACCTCGAATCCGGCGGAATACGCGGGCGTCTACCGGGCGCAGGACGCTCTGCTCGATCGTGTGATCACTCTTCATCTCGATCACTACGACCGTGATACCGAGATTGCCATCACCGTGGCCAAATCCGGTCTCGATACATCCGGCGCGGCTCGCGTCGTCGATCTGGTGCGGATGTGCCGCATGGAACGACCCGGTCCTCAGAGTCAGCCGACGCTGCGGGCGTCGATCGCCATTGCGCGGGTGCTCGCCGCTCGCGGCGGCGAAGCGAGCCAGCGCAACCCGGTCTTCGTTTGGGCCTGCCGTGACGTTCTCGGCCAGTCGCCGGCGCCGGGAAAGACCGATGGCGGCATCTCCTCCGCGTTGATCGACGTTCTGATGCGCCGCATGGAGAACAACGCCGCGCCGGACAGGACGGGCGCGCACGCCAGCAAGGGAAAATGACGATGGCGATTCAACGACGACCGCCGCGAAGCGTCGCGGATCTGCGAACGCAGAGCGGACGCTCGGACATACGCACCGCCGCGCACAAGGCGTATCTGCGAATCAGCTTTCTCGAACTCGAACGCGCGCGCAAGATGCAGGAATTGCGAAACTACCGCGACCGTCTCGACGCCATCCGCGACCGATTTCGCGAGATCGACGTCGAAGTCGCCAAGATTCGTCTGGACCTCGACAGCCCCGGCCCCCGGGCCCAGGCGGTCCCGGCGGCGCAACGGCAGGCGATCGGGCGCCCGCTGAAAACTCGGATTTTTCAGTTCAGTTACTGAGGCGCGGCAGAGGCGTCTCGGCGGATCGGGTCCGGCCGCGCCAACGGCTGGACTTCGGGAGAAAATCAGCGGTCCGGTCGCCTGCGGCGCCGGCCCGCCGGACACGAGTTCGCGAATTCGAACGGAGGCCAAACAGATGTTGCCGAACAGGGAACGAGTCGAAACTCAGGCGCCGGTTCAAATAATGCCGACTGTCAAGCCGCCGCTCCCTTCGGAGCCGAGCCTGGGAGCCGCGCCCATCGGCAGGCTGTCTGCGGCCCGCGCCGCCGTGCTGCAGTTTCTTTCGTCGGAACTGGGGGCAAAAGCGGTTCGCATCACCAAACTCGTCCCCACCGGCCACGGCTCGCAGACTTGGTCGGTCGAGGCGGAAATTCTGGTGCCGAACCTGGAGGTCAAGATGCTCGGACTTCCCTTGACGCAGGAGATCCTCGAGCGCGAGCGCTACGTACTCGAACTCGAGCCGGATTTGACGGTCAGGTCCTACGAACACGCCGGGTCGAACGAGACGTGAGCGGGCCCGCGCCGCTCGATTGATCCCGCGTCGTTCCGCGCGAGCCGACCGGCGGAACATGCCTCTGTTTGATTGTCGTCATATTTGCAACGGCGGAAGGCGGGCCCGGCCCGCGGGAGAGTGCCACATGGGGCTATACGTGTATGCGGTCGCGGGAGCCGGCGAAGGCGAGGCGCCGCCGTTGCGAGGCGTCTTCGATCAGCCCGCCTACCGGCTCGAAGCCGGATCGCTCAGCGCGATCGTCAGCGAATGCCCGGTCGCCGCGGTGCGCGCCGAGCGCCGCCACATCGCGGCGACACAAGGCGTGCTCGCCGCCCTCAGCGCCAAGTTCGACATGCTGCCGATGGCGTTCGGCACGATAACGAAGTCGGAGGACGATCTGCGCCAATTCCTCGACGATCATCAGGAGACGCTCGCCGCGCAGCTGCGGCGGGTCTCGGGCGCGATCGAAATGAGCCTGCGTCTCAGTCTGGAGGCTTCCGATCCGATCGCCTATCTCGTCGAACGTATGCCGACGCTGCGGGCGGCGCGGGACCGCATTTTCCGCGGCCGCCGGCAGCCTTCGAACGACGACAAGATTCGCCTGGGCCAAATGTTCGAGGAAGCGATCGAACAGTATCGCGAGTCGCATACCGCGCGGGTCGTCGCGTTCCTCGAGGCCTCGTGCGTCGAGATCATCGCCTTGCCGGTTCGCGGCGAGCGCGAGATCGCGCATCTCGCGGCGCTGGTGTCGCGGTCCGGCATCGAAGAGTTCGAGGCGGCGGTCCGCGCCTCGGCGGCGGCGATCGACGAAGACATCGCCTTCGACATCGGCGGCCCCTGGCCGCCGCATAATTTCGTGCAATTCGATCCACGTGAACAATAGATCGCCAGACGCCGCCGTCAACTGCGGAGACCAACTTTGATCATCATCGGCGATATGTCGGCGGCGTCGCTGGCGCGCGGGCTGCCTCGTGACGAAGATCGCTCGGATCAGGCGTTCGGGCGCCGTTCGAAGAGCGGCGAGGGGATCGTCGGCGCGGCGGATGCTGAAAACCTGCGGAGAACGAGATCATGATCGTCATCGACAGTATCCTTTCCGCGCCGCTGCGCGGTCTCATGTTCGTTCTCGAAAAAATCGACGAAGCCGTCCAGGAGGAGGCCGAGGCGGAGGAGCGGATGATCATGGCCGACCTCTCGGCGCTGCATCGCGCGCTCGACAACCAGACGATCACCGAGGCCGAGTTCGACGCCCGCGAACAGCAGTTGCTGGATAGGCTCGATCGTCTACGCCCCGAGGCAGGAAACGATGCAAACTAATCGTGAGCCGGAGTATCGATTGGTCAGCGCGGCGCGGCCCGTCCGCGACGACGTTTCGCTGGCCGACGCGCTCGACCGGATCCTCGATCGCGGCGTGTCGCTGGAGGGCAACCTGACGATCGGGCTGGCGGATGTCGATTTGTTGTTCCTCGATCTGCGGCTGCTGCTGGGATCGGTGGATACGCTGTGGCCGAATGGCCGGCCCGCGGTTGCCCCGGTTCATCCGCTCGATCCGCCGTCCGCTTCGCCGCCCGCGCCGCCCGCCGAGTCCAGCGCCGCGACGCGGGAGATTTACGCACGCGCGGCCGCTCTGCCATCGGTCGTCGGCGAGGCGCCGATCGCCGACAACGATCGCCAAGCCGCCAAAGGCTCGTCGGCGGCTCGAGGGCTCGTGCGGTTGGTGCTCACGCTCGTCAAACTGCTCCACGACGTGCTCCAGCGGCAAGCCGTGCGGCGCATGGAGGCCGGTCGGCTGACGGACCTGCAAATCGACAACCTGGGGATAGCGCTGATCGCCCAGGCCGAAGAGATTTTGCGCCTGCAACGGCAGTTCGGCTTCAGCGAAAAAGATCTGACCCTAGCGCTCGGCGTTCCCAACGGCGCGTCGTGAAAGGCATCGCCATGAACAGAGCATCTCCCGTCGCCCACTCCGTGGGCAGCACGAATCTCGCCGACTTGCTCGAGCGCATCCTCGACAAAGGAGTCGTCGTTGCCGGCGATATTTCGATCAAGCTCGTCGAGGTCGAGCTTCTGACCATTCAGATACGCTTGGTGATCTGCTCGGTCGACAAGGCGCGCGAACTCGGCCTCGACTGGTGGAACCAGACCGGCGGGTCGAAGCGCCTCGCCGCGGAACAGAATGCGGCGATCACGGCGATGGATGAACGACTGGGGCGCATGGAGCGAGCGCTCAGCGCCGTGGTTGCGGCGCCTTTCGAGGCAGGGAGAACGGTCCATGGTTGAGAAAGATGCGAATGACGACGAGGAAGTCACCGGAGCGGCGGGCATAAGGAAGATCGTGCGCGGGTTATCGGACCTGTTCGACGTGCTCTCCGGTTTCGAGCAGGCGCCGCGCCGCGGCCGGCACGAAAAGGACGGCCGCGTGTTCGAATATTCGTTCGGAACGCGAACGATGAGCGAAGCGGCGCGAGAGAAGCAGTCTGCGGACGAGGCGCCTTCGACGCCCTCGCAAACCCGGCCGCCCCGAGCGGCCAAGAAGAGCTCGCTCGAAGTGCTCGAGCCCGTCACCGACATATTCGACGAGCAGGACGAGATCGTGCTGCTGTTCGAGTTGCCCGGCGTCGAGCGCGAGGCCATTCGCTGCATCCTCGACGGCGACATCCTGTTGTTGGAAGCCAAGACCGGCGATCGGCTGTATCGCAAGGAAACGCTGATCGAAGAGAAACTCTCCGCCGGCTCGCCACGCCTCAATTTGCGCAACGGCGTCCTCGAGGTTCGATTGAGCAAGGCGAACTAGAGCATATTCCCAAAAAGTTGCAGACTTTTTGGATAAGAATATGCGGTAAAACAAAGTGCTAGAGCGCGCGATCCGATTCCATCAGATCGGAGAGCGCTCTAGCGTCTGCCGGTCCCGCGAAGCAGGCAAAGGAGCGGATTAAAGAGATGGCGCGACTGATCTATGTCCCTGTCGTTCACAGCACGGCCGAGATGGGCTCGGCCGCACCAGCCTACAAAGCGGCCTTCGTCGCCCGCTACGGCGAGCGCAAGTGGGCCGAGCGATCGGCCGAATTCGACGCGGTCTGGCGCTCGATCGCGGACGAGATCGATCGGCTCGGGCTCGACTACAGCCACGTCAAATTGTATCAGGACAGCTTGCCCGTGTGCGGCCGCGAGAACGAGTTGATGCGCGACCTGGCGTCGCTGGGCAGTCGCAATCACCAACTGCTCGAGAGCCTGGTGCGCCGAGGCGCCACGCTCGTTGGCGCCGAATCCCCCACGTTGTTGCTCGACGAATACAAGCTGCTGCAATCGCCCGAGCGCACGGAAGCGCAGGCCGCCGCCTTGTTGGCAGCGCGCGACCGATTCATCGCCGGTCAGATCGACGCGACGCTCGGCGACGACGAGGACGGCCTCCTCTTCATCGGCGCCCTTCATGAAGTCGCGAAGTTTCTGCCTGCGCGCATCGTGGTGCAATATCTGCCGATGCGCGGCGACTGACAGCGATCGTTGATCGCCAGAGGAGATGTCCATGCCCGACGACGCTCGTGAAACCAATCAGCCGCTCCGCTTGACGGTCGTGGAGGCGCGGCGCGAGGACGTGGGACGCGGCATCGTCCGCATCGATCCGGAAACGCTGCGCGGGCTCGGCGCCGCGCCGGGCGACGTGTTGGAGATCGAGGGCCGCGCCAAGACCGTCGCCAAGGCGATGCCAACCTTCAAGGAGCAGCGCGGGCAACAGATCATTCAGCTCGACGGCGTCGGGCGCACCAATGCGGGCGTCGCGCTCGGCCAGAAGGCGGCCATCAAGAAGGTCGCCTTCGCCGTCGCTCGGCGCGTGGTCGCGGCGCCGCTGGGCGCCGGCGCGCTGCAAGAGGACGAAATCGAGCATATGGCGCGCCGACTCGACGGGCTCGCCGTCAGGACCGGCGATCGGGTGCGAATCGCCTTGTTCGGCGGGAGCCGCCGCGACTTCCAGGTGACCCGCACCGAGCCCGACGGACCGGTGATGATCCACCCCGAGACGTTGCTCTCCGTGGAGAGCGGTCGCGGCGGCGCGTCCAGCCAAGCGACCTCGCACTCCGAGGACATCGTGACCTACGACGATCTCGGCGGGATGGAGCGCGAAGTCGCCAAAATTCGCGAAATGATCGAACTGCCGCTCAGTCATCCCGAGATTTTCGAACGTCTCGGCATGACGCCGCCGAAGGGCGTGCTGCTGCATGGCCTGCCCGGCTGCGGCAAGACGCTGCTCGCGCGCGCGGTCGCGCACGAATCCGACGCCGACTTCATCTACGTGAGCGGACCCGAGATCATTCAGAAATTCTACGGCGAGAGCGAAGCGCAGTTGCGCAAGATCTTCGAGGACGCACGCCGGCGCGCGCCCTGCATCATCTTCTTCGACGAGATCGATTCGCTCGCTCCCAAGCGCGAACGGGTCGAAGGCGAGGTCGAGAAGCGCGTGGTCGCGCAGCTTCTGGCCTCGATGGACGGCCTCAAGAGCCGCGGCGACGTGATCGTGATGGCGGCGACCAACCGCCCTAACGCCATCGATCCCGCCTTGCGGCGGCCCGGACGCTTCGACCGCGAGATCGCCATCGGCATTCCCAACGAGCATGCACGGCGCGAAATCCTGGAAATCTACGCGCGCGGCATGCCGCTCGGCGAAGGCGTCGATCTCACCGATCTCGCGCAGACGACGCACGGATTCACCGGCGCCGATCTCAACGCGCTTTGCCGCGAGGCGGCCATGGCGGCGCTGCGTCGTCAACTCCCGGAGCTTTCGCTCGGCTCGGGGCCGGTCCCTTACGAGGTGCTGATGGCCATGGAGGTCAAGATGCCGGATTTCAGGGAGGCGTTGAGCGAGGTGGCGCCCTCGGGACTGCGTGAGGTCGCGGTCGAAGTGCCCAACGTGCGATGGGACGAGGTCGGTGGCCTCGAGCCGATCAAGACCGCGCTACGCGAGGCCATCGCTTGGCCGTTGAGCCAACCCGCGCTGTTCGAAAAAATCAAATTGCGGCCGCCGCGCGGCATCTTGCTCTTCGGTCCGCCCGGCAACGGCAAGACGTTGCTGGTGAAGGCGTTGGCCTCGCAGAGCAACATCAATTTCATTTCGATCAAGGGTCCGGAGCTGTTGTCGAAATATATCGGCGAATCCGAGCAGGGCGTACGCGAGCTGTTCTCGCGCGCGCGCCAAGCCGCGCCTTGCGTCGTGTTTCTCGACGAGGTCGACGCCCTGGCGCCAAGGCGGGGCCTCGACGGCCGCTCGCCGGTGACCGATCGGGTCGTGAGCCAATTGCTCACCGAACTCGACGGCGTCGAAGCGCTGGGCGACGTGTGGGTGATCGCCGCCACGAACCGGCTGGACATGATCGACGACGCGCTGCTGCGCCCGGGCCGGCTCGACTATCATCTGGAGGTGGCGAGGCCCGACCGCGCCGCGCGCGCCGCCGTTCTCGGCGTCCATCTGCGCAAGAAACCCATCGCCGAAGAGATCGATCTCGAGGCTCTGGCCGATTTGACGGAAGGATTGTCCGCCGCGGAGGTCCGATTCGTCTGCGATCGCGCGGCGCTCGGCGCCATCCGGCGCGTGTTTCCCGCGACGAGCACCGAAGCTGTCGACATCGATTCGCTGCGCATCGAACAACGCGACTTCGACGAAGCGCTCGCGGCGCGCGCCGGCGCGTCATGACGGGCCAGCAATTGCAAACGCGGGCGTTCGACCGCAGTTGACGGTGCGCCTCCGATTATTACGAGTTCCTGCGGGATCGTGAATGTGGCGACGAATTCGAGGAAAACCTTCCAGGAGGGAAAGACGACGCAGGCGCCGAGCCTCATGAACGCCCGTATTTCCCGGCGGCAGTCGGGGCGCATGACCGGGGCAATTTCCCCGGCGCCGTTGTAGGCGAGGTCCCTCATCCTGAGCTTGTCGAAGGACGACCTCGCTCCTTCCGCTCGGAAGAGTCGCGTGAGGACAAGGCGCTTACGCACCGACCGAAGTCGTCCTTCGTCGAGCTCAGGATGAGTTTCCATGCGCTTTTGCGCACCTTGACGCATGAAAGACCGCCAATTGCAGCCGCGGTCGTTGACCGCGGCTGCCGGGGTCAGCGACCCCGGCTACAAGGTTGCCCTTCAGGAGAGGGCGCTCAAGCTACAGAATGGCGAAGACCTGGCGCTGCAATTGTCGCGCCTGACCCGGCGGCTCATGGCCTCGCCGCTCTACCGCCGCATTTTGCCGGGGGCGCGTCGAGCTGCCCGACGTCCGGAAGCTCGTCCGCAATCAGGACCGTGGAGGCGGAAGCGCCGCCGGCGCCGACCGAAGAGGTGAATTCGCTTACCGACGCGGCGGCGTTTCGCAACGCGCTCCTCAGCGCGCGCTAGCCCCTCGAACTCGATTTCTGAGGGACTGAACGAGAACCCTCTGACCGCTTGGTTGATCGACGCCGCTCTGTTCAAGATGTTCGCCTCTCCGAAGGCGACGATCCTGCGGCAATGGTGCGAGGCCAATAACGCTTCGCTCTTCGTCTCTGCGGCGTCACTGACAGCGATCGCCGCGGGCATCGCCAAGCTGTCGGCGAACCCGTCGCAGCGCGGCGCCGCGTTGCGCGCGTGGTTCGACGAGCTTACTGCCCGAAATTCCGACCGTATCCATCCGATCGATCCGGAGATCGCCATGCGCGCCGGCGCGCTTCTGCCGAGTTCGAGCAACGGTCTCCCGCCCCACCGCTTCTACGACGCGCTGCTAGAGCGAGGGTCTCGTCCGCTGCGGTCGCGTCCTATCTCGAGCGGCGCGAGGTCGAGGCGCGGCGGTCTTGGAGCACGGCTTGGGTTGGGGATGAGAGGGATCGACTCGCATCGAAGGGGTCGACACAGCCAATGAATACGGCCAAGAGTGGCCGGCATGGGCAAACAGAATGTGCGCAGGCTTCCGTACGCAGCCTCGGCCGATGGGCTCGCCGCCCAGGCCGAGGAGGCGTTGCGTGTCGGCCGGTTCAAAGAGGCGATCGAGCTTTACAAGCAGCTGATCAAGCAGGAGTCCCGGCCGGAGTGGCGGAACGGGCTCGCTTCCGCCTACGTGGGCCGCGCCAAGGCGCTGTCCGCCAAAGGGCTCTTCAAGGAGGCCGAGGTCGTGCTCGGCAACGCGGCGGCGCTGGACGGCGTCGTCAAGGAGCCGCTGTTCCTGCTCGACTGCCTGATTCGCCAGGGCCAGATCGAGAAGGCGTTCGCCCAAGCGTTCAAGTACATCGGGACCGACGTGCCGGCGCCCGAGGTGCGACGCTTGCTGTCCGAGCTGACGGCAGCGCTGTTCCTGGCCCGTCCGGTTGCGCTCGCGGCCGGCGCCGGCGACCCGCCCGCGCGAGTCGACTGGATCGCGGCCGCCCATGCGGCTCGCGAGGCCTTGGCCGCGCTGACGAAGCAGAAGCCCGCGGACGAGATCGAGCGGCTCATCGCCAGCATTCCGGCGCGCTCGCTGTTCGGGCCGGTTCGGCTGATCGTAAAAGGCCTCATGAGCGACGATCCGGCGAAGGCCCGCCGGCTGCTCGACGGCGTGCCGCTGGACTCGCCATTCGCGCCACTGCGCCTCGCGGCCGAGGCGGCGCTGCCGGGAGAGCCGGCCGAGGTCGTCGGCCGGCTGAGTGAAGCGAGCGCGGCGCAGCGGGCCTTCGCGCTCGATCGGCTCGGCGGCGCGTCGAACCCTTCGATGCTGGCGCGCCTCATCGACGCCGAACGCGGCGGGCCGGGCGCGCTGTTCGGCTTCCTGTCGAAACAGGCGGCGAGCTTGCCCTCCGCCGACGTGCGCAACGCCTGCCTCAATCTGCTGCCTGAGGTCCCCGACCGCATCTTTCTTTTCGAGAAGAGCTTCGGGACGCTCTCGGAGGCCGAGAAGGCGCGCATTTTGGCGCTCGCGGCCGAAGCGAAGCCGGATTGGCCGCGCGCCGAGAAACACTGGCGCGCCGCGGCGGACGCGTTCGCGGCCGACGGCTCCCGCGAAGGCAAACTGTCGGCGGGCGTCATCTATCGCCATCTCGCGGACCTCGCGGCCAAGGAACGGAGGATCGTCGGCGACGACCGCTTCGCCGACCCGGTCGTCTCTTACCTGCGCAAGAGCCTCGATAGCGATCCGGACCATCTGCCGGCTGTGCTGCAGCTCATCGAGCGCTATCGCGAGGATGGCGAAGACAAGGAGTGGCATGCGCTCGCCGAAGAGGCCGTACAGCGGTTTCCGACCGAGAGCGCCGTGCTGCTGCAGGCGATCGATTCGGCCACCGCGCGCAAGGCATACAAGAAGGCGGCGGGATTCGCGAAGAAGCTGCTGGCCGTCGATCCGATCAACCGGCCGGCGCGCCAGCGCATGATCGAGCTGCAGATCTCGCACGGCCGCAAGCAGGTGCGGTCGAAACGCCCCGACCTCGCGTGGAAGGAGCTCACGGCCGCCGGCGAGTGGGAACGCGCCGACACGCCGAACACGAACTTGCGGATCAACCGGGGCCTCGTCGGCTTGCGCGCCGGGCTGGACCCGGAGGCGGAGACGCTACTTCGCGAAGGGGTGGAACTCGCCGGCGGCGGGGCGGTCGGCTGGTTCCGCGCCGCCTTGCAGGATGCGCTCATGACGCCGCCGCGCCAGCATCGCGTAGCGCCGATCGACGATGAACTCAGGCGCGCCCTGCACGCGGCGCCGTCGAAGCCGGACATCATGGCGATCGCCGCCCTGCTCGCAGCGGCAGACGTGCGGGCCGATCCGAAAGCGACGTCCGAGCTCGGCTGGAAGTTCTCCAACTGGCTCAGAAACGCGACGCACATCGTGCTGTCGATCGCGGAATTCCATACGATAGCGGACGCGCTGATGCGCGCGCAACTCCACGATGTGCTCGGCGACTTCGCCGCCGCAGGCAAGCGGCGCGAACCGAGCGAGCGGCTCTGGCGCTTCTACGAGATCGTTGCCCGGACCAAGAACAATCCGGACTGGATGCACATCGCCGAGGAGGAGGAGATCGACGCGCTGTGCGAGTCGCCCGCCATCGGGAGGGATCGCCATGCCCTCAGCCGCATCGAGCGCTATCTCGACAGCTCGGGCGACGACCCGGTCTCCAAGCGACGGGCGCGGCGGCTCGAGGCCGACCTGGACGGCGACGCCCTCGATGGGCTCGACGAAGCCATGAAGAGTTTCCTCGACGCCGTTCCGCCGCAGGAGGTTCAGAAGCTCATCAGGTCACGGGGCCGCGAGGGCGCCGTCAAGGCTCTGACCGACCGGCTCGGCGAGGCGCCGTTCGGCGGCGGGTGGCCGCGCGCGATCCTGGAACTCATGGCCAGGACCATGGTCGCCGCGGCCCTCGGCGAAGCGCCGCTGCCGTTCTGAGCGCCGCGGAGTGGAGACGACACTTTGACCGATCCCTTTTCCCTTCTCGGCGTCGACGAGAACGCCAGCGACGACGAGATCAAGCGGCGCTATCTGGCGCTGGTCAGGGACTATCCGCCCGACCGCGAGCCGGAGCGGTTCCAGACCTATCGCGCCGCCTTCGAGGCGCTGCACACTGAGCGCCAGCGACTGGCGGCAAAGCTGCTCGCTCCGCACAAAACCGCGCTGACGCGGCTGAAGACGATGAGCTTGCCGCCACCGGAAGCGCGTCGGCAGGGACGGGTCACGCAGGCCGAGGTTACGGCGCTCATCGTCGAAGGCATCGAGCAGGCGATGGCGCGATGGCGGGAGGCCTCTGAGAGCGCCGCCGCGTCGACCCGCGGCGCATGATCGGCAGAGCGATGGATCCCTCCCTCAAGCAAACCCTGCTCGACCGGCTCAGCGCCTATCTCGACGAGATCGGCGCGGACGCGCCGGAGGCCGGCGTCGCCGGCGAGGCGGCGGACGACGAGGCGCGCGACCTGTTCTCGGTGTTCACCGAGATCGCCGGCCTCCGCAACGAGGCGCGCGCGCAGTCGCGTCACGTCAAGGACGCGCTCGACCAGTTCCGCGCCGTGTTCGAGACGCTGCAAGCCGGGAGCGCCGCGCTGGATCGGGAGCTGAAAGAAGCGCACCTCCGCGCCCGCGAGCAGGCCCGCTCGATCCTCAGGCCGCTGCTTCTCGACATCCTCGACGTGCGCGATCGCCTCGCCGCCGGGCTCGCGGCGGGTCCGCCGACGCCTCGGCCGCCGTGGTGGGCGCGATGGTGGGGCGCCGCCTCCGACCCCGGTCCCTGGCGGGAGGGTCTGGAGATGACGTTGAGAAGGCTCGACCGGGTGCTGGCGGACCGCCACGTCACTCCGATCGTCACCGTCGGCCGCGCGTTCGCGCCCGCGGTCGCGCGCGTGGTGGCGGCCCGGGACGATCCGTCCGTCGCCGAGGGTATTGTCATCGCCGAATCCCGCGCCGGCTTCGAGTGGGACGGCGAATTGCTGCGCGCCGCGGAGGTGATCGTGGCCAAACGCACGGGCGTCGAGAAGCGCGCCGATCGGGGAGATGTCGAATGAGCGAGATCATCGTCGGAATCGATCTCGGGACCACCAATTCCGAGATCGCGATCTATCGCGACGGCCGGCCAGAGGTGCTCGCGGACTCTGGCGGGCGCATGATCCTGCCCTCCGTCGTCGGGCTGGATCAGGACGGCGCTCTGCTCGTCGGCGAGGCGGCGCGCAACCAGTACATTCTCCACCCCGAGCGCACGGTGCGCTCGATCAAGCGGCTGATGGGCAGCGACCGCGAGGTGTCGCTCGGCGGGCGCGAGTATACGCCGCAGGACATCTCGGCGATGATCCTGCGCCGCCTCAAAGAGATCGCCGAATCGCGGCTCGGCGCGCCGGTCCGCAAGGCGGTGATCACCGTGCCCGCATTCTTTTCCGACGCGCAGCGCCAAGCGACCCGCGAAGCCGGCGAGATCGCTGGGCTCGAAGTCGCCCGCATCGTCAACGAGCCGACCGCGGCGGCGCTGGTCTACGAGGCCGCTCAGCAGCAGGGCAAGAGGGTGCTCGTCTACGATCTCGGCGGGGGCACCTTCGACGTCTCGGTAGTGCGCATCGAAGAGGGCGTGGTCGAGGTGATCGCCAGTCATGGCAACAACCACCTGGGAGGCGACGACTTCGACCACAAGATCGTCGAGCGCGTGCTCGAGCACCTGAAACTCGAGCACCAGGCCGACGTCAGCGACAATCCGCAGGCGATGGCGCGCATCCTCCGCGCCGCCGAGAGCGCCAAGAAGCAGCTTTCCGACCACCCGTACGCGCGCATCGAGGAGGAATATCTCGCCGAAGTCGACGGCAAGCCCGTCCATCTCGCGCTGGAGCTCGCACGCACCGACTACGAAGAGATGATCGCGCCGTTCATCGAGGAGACGCTGAGCGCGATCCACATCGCGCTTCAATCGGCCGCACTCACCGCAACGCAGATCGAGGAGGTCCTGCTCGTCGGCGGCGCGACGCGCACGCCGATGATCCGCGAGCGGCTCGTCGAAGTGTTCGACCGGCCGGCCCGCGGCGAGGTCGATCCCGACCTCTGCGTCGCGATGGGCGCCGCGATCCAGGGCGCCTCGATGGCGGGCGAGAAGGTGTCGGCGGTGCTGGTCGACGTGACCCCCTACACGTTCGGCACGAGCGCGCTCGGAGACTTGGACGGGACGCTCTATCCCTATTGCTTCGTGCCTATCATCGCCAAGAATACGCCGATCCCGGTACGCAAGAGCGAGGCCTTCCGCACGGTCATCGACAATCAGAAAGTCGTCGACGTCCGCATCTTTCAGGGCGAGAACGCGGACGCCCAGGAGAACATCGAAATCGGCGATTTCCGCATCGAGGATCTCGCCGATGCGCCGGCCGGCAATATCATCGTCATCGACCTCGCGCTGGACCGCGACGGCATCCTGCACGTGTCCGCCAAGGAGAAGGCGACCGGGCGCGAGCAGCGGATCACCATCGACAAGGCGATGTCGCGCTACGACAAGGAGGGGATCGAGGAGGCCCGTCAGCACATCGATGAGCTGTTCGGCGCCGACGGCGAAGAGGCGCCGCCCGCGGAGGGGTCCACGCCGGCCGACCCGAAGGTGGAGGCCCTCATCGCCAAGGCGCGCGGAAAACTCGACAGCGCGGTCGCGGAGGACCGCACCGAGATCGTCGATCTGATCGAGACCATCGAGGACAGCCGGAGGAGCGGCGACGCGACCGCGCTCACCGACGCGGTGCGGCGGCTCGACGATCTGCTGTTCTATCTCGAGTCCTGATCCGGAGCTTTCCCCGATGGCCGCCAATGTTTTGCAGCATTGCCCAATCTGCCGTGCGCGGCTCGAAAGCAGCGGCCCCTGTCGGCGCTGCCGGGCGGAGCTCGGAACCGTCCGGCGCGTCGCCGAGGAGAGCGCGGCGCTGGCGGCCGCCGGTCTTCATCGCCTCGCTGAGGGTGACCGCGCCGCCGCGGTCCGCTGGCTCCGCCGCGCGAATACATTGCGGACGACGCCAGATCTCGTCTGGATCCTATCGGCGCTCAAAGGCCCAGAAGACCCCGCCGGCCAAGCGGCCGATCGATGAACGGCGCCAGTTGGGACGGTCGGGGAGTTGGGCATGTCGTGTCGCTCGATCGCGCCATCGGGTTGTCCGCCCAACCTCGTAAGACCGAACTCGGCAGGCTTCGCGGCCTGTCAGCATGAAGCGACGCGGCAACCAGTTGAAGTTCGTCGTCGAAAGCGGGGCGCCGCCGAGACGCCCAGCGTGGACGAAACCCTCGTCAGGCTGATCGTCCGGGCAAGAATCCTCGCCCGACGCATCCCAGACAATCCAGCCGCAACGCTCGAGGAGATTGCAACGCGCGAAGGCTTCTGTTCGACTTACGCCGGCCGGCTGCTCGGCCTCACCTTTCTCGCGCCCGACATCGTGACTGCGATCCTCGAAGGCCGGCAGCCGCCGGAACTGACCGCCAGCGTGCTGATGGTCGACACGCGCCTGCCGCTCGAATGGGCGGCGCAACGCGCTGCGCTCGGATTTCCGCCGCAAGCCGGCGCTGCCTGAAAGGGAAGTTCTTCTGGCGGCGCCCGCAAGCCCCGGCCCGCCTCCGAGCCCCCATCATCGATGTCCTCGCGGGCCGTTCGTCCTTCTGCGCCGCCGAATCGTCAACCCCACTCCACACGATCTCGAGGAAACGAAGGCGGGCTGTCGCGGGCGACCGAGTGCGTCACCCTGCGCTCTATGTCGCCCTCGACCCGGTACGACAATTCCCAGCCCCTACGTCGCCGGCCCGGAATGCGCCGCCGAGCGTTCAGTCGAAACGAGGCCGAGAGACCGCGCCGCCACGAAATTCGCCAGAAGAGAATTCGAGCCCCGCCAACAGCGGAGAGCCGCGTGAAATCGTCTCGCCCAAATCACACTGTTCCAGCGCCCGGACATGCCCCGGAAATGT
>JBKQKS010000067.1:0-10118 GCA_052147395.1 Roseiarcus sp. | reverse complement strand
CGTAGGCCGCGCCCGCGTCCTTCAACCGCTTCAGCGCGGGAACCTCGAGCACGGCCGCGTAGAGATCGGCGCGCAGCGTGGCGACGACCCAGACGCGTCCCGTGGCCACCAGCCGCGCCAGCAGCTCCGCGAATTTTTCGCGCGCTTCCGCAGCGATCGAGGGGGCGAAAATCTCCTCGAGCTGGTCGACGATCAACGCGAGGTCGGCGCGCACGCGCTGGAGCCGCTCGGTGTCGGCTTGGCGCTCGCCGATGCGCTGCAACGCGTTGACGACCGCGCGAGCGCCCGTGTGGTCCGCGTGGGCCAAGAGCGCGGCGAGCTCTGCCGGAGTCTTGCAGTCGCCTTCGCCGATCTCCGGCAGCGCGTCGCCGCGGCCCGCTTCGCCCGGCGGCAGGTCGGCTTCGCGCGCGAACGGCGCCGCGGCGAGCGCCGCGAACGGACCCTCGGCGCTGTCGCCCGGCCGCATCGCCGCGACGCGCCAGAGATCGACCTCGGCGACCACGCCGGGCGCGGTGAGCCGGGGGACGAGCCCCGCGCGGGCGAGCGACGATTTGCCCGAGCCGCTGGCGCCGAGCACAGCCAAGAATTTCTGCCCCGCTTCGCGCAAAACCTCGGACGCGCGGCGGATGTCGGCGGAGCGGCCGAAGAACACCGGGGCGTGGCGGTGGCCAAAGGGGTCGAGGGCGCGGAACGGCGAGCCCAGGGTCGGCGGCCAGGCGAGCGCGCGGCCGCCCGCGACCCGCTCGGCCAGCCAGTTGCGCAGCAGCGTCTCCGGCTCGGCCTCGAATTCGTCCTCGCTGGCGTAGGGGTTGAAGGCGGCGACGAACCTGCCCTCGGTGGTGACGAACCAGCGGCCGAAGAACGCCTTCAGCGCCTCCCATTGCCTGACCACATCGGCGTAGCCCGGCTCCTCGAGCCGCGGGTTCGGCGCGCCGCCGGAATAGCGGAACACGAACACGTCGGGCAGCTCGCCGCCCGCCTTGCGCCTGGCGACCGCAGAGAGAATTTCGAACGCGGTCCCGCTCGGATAGGCCTCGCCGGTCGGCAGATGTTCGGGAAAATCCTCGGGCAGCGGCGTGCCGAGGCGCCAGCGCAGCACGCCGACGACGAGGTCGCACTCCGCCGCGGGCGGGATCTGCGCCTGTAACGTGTCGTGGGCGAGATAGCGCTCGGTCTCCCAGCGGATCGTCTCCAGCCGCGCCAGAAAGCGCGGGCGCGCGGCCGTGGATCGACTTGACCAATGTTAAGGGCGGGGGCAGCATTCCGGGCTAAGGAGGGGGCACGCCGCGCATAGGACGGCGCGGAAGGGGAGGACGAGGCATTGACGGCGCCAGCGTTGGACCAGGACGGCTACTTGCTCGATCCGGCCGATTGGACGGAAGAGTTCGCGCGGGAAACTGCGGCGGCCATGGGCTTCGAGCTCGGGCCGGACCATTGGGCGGCGATCTGCTTCATGCGCGACTATTTCGACGAGCATCAGTTGCCGGCCGACGCGCGCTTCGTCATGCGTCATCTCACCGAGACGCTGGGCGCCGATCGCAATCGGCTGTTCGAGCTGTTCCCCTACGGCTACCCCGGCCAAGCCTGCAAGATCGCCGGCATGCGCCGCCCCCGCATCTGGAGCACCGGCTGAGCCGCCTTGCCGCTTCCCCGGGCGTTCACAGCTTTGTAACAATTGCACGCTAGGGTTGTTTTTCGAGCGGCGGATGTACCCGCTCGACCAGCGCCCCGCATCCGCTAAAAAAGCCGGCGGCTGCGGGGCGACGCTTTTCGCGGCCCGGCGTGACAGCCGCGGCCGGCAGGCGTGACGCCGAGCGGGCGTCGCGGGAATTGATTACCGTCACCGCGCGTGAATTACGCGATTGTCACGGCAGGACACGGGGCCTGTCGCGTGGACGCGCGCCCTGCGAGACGCCGGCGCGTCTCGGTCTGGCGTTCGTCGCGCCGCCCGCGGCGGACGGCTCAGCCGAGCCGGCCGGCCGCGTGAGCGAGCAGGATGTAGACCTTGCCCGAGTCCGAGAGCATCGCCAGCCGCGCCTGCGAGCCGTCGCGGTCGTTGTGGCCGATCTTGGCGAGCAGGCGTTCGAATTCCTGCACGTAGCGATTGACCGAGTCGCGGAATGCAGGCTCGCTGCGGTAGCGGCGGCGAACGTCGTCGAAGGTCTGCTGACCGGCCGCCGTATAAAGGCGGCGCGTGATCGCGCCGGTCTCGCCGGCCCGCCAGCGATCCCACAACTCGCTCGCCGCGTCGGTGTCGACGAGACGCGCAATGTCGGTGGAAATCGCCTCGAGCGTGTCGCCGGCCGGCCGCGCCGGCGGCCGCGGCTCCTCGCGGGAGGCGGCGGCGAGCAGATTGGAGAGCCAGCCGGCCTGGTTGCGCTCGGGGGCCGCGGCCGGCGGCGCTAACGCCGGCGCCACGAGCGCGGCGGGCGTGTACGGCTGAGCCGGCGGGGCCGGCGGCTCGCGCCGCGCGGGGGCGACGCGGGCAGGCGCGAGGTCGGCGCGCTGCGGCGCGGTCGGGGGCGCGGCGTCCGGCTCCGAGACGCCGAAGGCGCCGCCGGACGCCGTGACGACCGCTGCGAGCTCCTTCAACGCGCGGATCTGATCGGACACCACGCGGCGCATCGCGTTGGCCGCCTCGTTGGTCTCCTTCGGCAGCTCGAACACGCCGCGGCGCAGGTCCTGCCGGGTCTCGTCGAGCTCGCGCTGCACTTCGCCGGCCATCTGCTTGACCTCGGCGAGCGTCTGCTGGAAGCGCGTCGTCGCGTCGCCGAGCAACGCAGCGAACTGGCGCTGCGTCTCGTCATAGACGGTTTGCAGCGACTGCTCGGTGCGCTCGCGCTCGCGCGAGGCGCTGTTGCGGATCGCGTCGAACTGGCCGACGACGGCGCTGGCGACGCCCTTCGTCGCCGAGGCGAGCTGGGCGCCAACCTCCTGGGCGCGGGTCTCGGCGATGTTGAGGTTCTGCTGGATCTCCTCGGAGAATTTCGCGATCTGACCTTGCAGGTTCTGGGCGCGATTGTCGAGCAAACCGACGAGGTTCTCGAGGGTCTTCTGCCGGTGCAGGAGCGCGAAATCGAGCGTCTGCTGCTTGGTGACGAGATCGCGCGAAACTTCGGCCAGCGCGCTCGTCTGTTGCCCGAGCCGCTCGACGAGCGCCATCGACCCGTCGTGAGCGTCGACCGAAAGGCGCTCGAGCTCCGCGAGCTGAGCCCCCATGGCGGCGAGCGTCTGCTGCAATTCGTCGACGCGCGCGCCCATGCCGCCCTCGATCGCCCCGAGCTGCGATCCAGCCTGGCTGGCGACGCCGTCGAGCGAGGCGACCGTTTGCCCGAGTTGATCGATGAGCGCTGCGAGCTCGCCGCGAAGCTGGTCGCTGGTCGACCCGACCGACTCCAGGGCCGATTGCACGCTGGCGCCGACGGCCTCGCTGAGGGCGGCGGTCGCGGTCCCCACCTCGGAGGCGAGGGCGCCCTCGAGATCGCTGAGTACGCGCACCGAATCGGTCGCCCCGGTGTTGATCGCCGCGATGAGCTCGTCGCCGCGGCGCGACAATTGCGACAGCATCGCGTCGACCCTGAGCTCGAAAGCCCTCGCGCTCTCCTGGCTCGCGCCGCCGATATGGCGCGCGATCTCGTCGCCGCGCGTCCTGAGTTCGCCCGCGAAGCGCGCGCCGTGGGCGTCGAGCTGCAGACGGAACGATTGCAGCTCGCGGCCGAAGGTTTCCACCCGCGCTCCGAGGTCGGACGCGATCTGCGCGCCATCGGCATCGAGCTGTGCGCGGAAGCCCTGGAGGTCCTGGGCGAACGCTTCGCCGCGGACGCTGAGGTCGGCGGCGATCTCCGAGCCGACGCCATCGAGCCGCGAGCGCAATTGCGCGAGCTCCTGCGAGAGCGCTTCGCTGCGCGCGCCGAAATCCGCGGTCAATTGCGCCCCGTCGGCTGCGAGCTCCGCGCGGAACCGTTGCAACGTGCGGGCGAAGGCTTCGCTCTGCGCGCCGAGGTCCCCGGCGAGCCGGGCGCCCTCCTCGCCAAGGACGGCGCGGAAGCCCTGCAGCTCGCGCCCGAAAGTCTCTCCGCGCGCGCCGAATTCGTCGGCGATGGCGGCAGCCTCGGCGTCGAGCCGCGCACGCAGGGCCTGCAACGCGCCGGAGAGCGCTTCGCCGCGCGCGCCGAAATCCGCGGTCAATTGCGCCCCGTCGGCTGCGAGCTCCGCGCGGAACCTCTGCAACGTGCGGGCGAAAGCTTCGCTCTGCGCGCCGAGGTCCGCGGCGAGTCGGGCGCTCTCCCCGCCGAGGGCGGCGCGGAAGCCTTGCAGCTCGCGCGCGAAAGTTTCTGCGCGCGCGCCGAACTCGTCGGCGATGGCGGCGGCGTCTTCGCCGAATTGCGATCGAAGCGACTGCAAGGCGCCGGAAAGCGTCTCGCCGCGCGCGTCGAACTCGACGGCGATGGCGGCGGCGTCTTCGCCGAGCTGCGATCGAAACGATTGCAAGGCGCCGGAAAGCGTCTCGCCGCGCGCCGTGAGGTCGGCGGACATGGCGTCGGTTTGGGCGCCGAATTCGAACTGGAAGGTCTTCAGCTCGCGACCGAAGGCCTCGGCGCGGGCGCCGAGATTGGCGGCGGCATGCGCGCTGTCGGCGTCGAACTGGGCGCGGAAGGCTTGCAGCTCGCGGCCGAGCGCGGAAATGCGCGAGCCCACGTCGGCGGCGACCTGACTGCCGTCGGCGTCGAACTGGGCGCGGAACCCTTGCAACTCCCCGGCGAGCGCCTCGGCGCCGGCCCCGATCGCCGTGGCGAGTTCCGTTCCGCCGGCGTCGAACCGCTCGCGGAAGCCTTGCAGCTCGCGGTCGAGCGCGTCGATTCGCGAACCCACGTCGGCGTCGAACTGGGCATGGAAGCCCTGCAGCTCGGCGCCGAGCGCCTCGGTGCGGGCCCCGATCGCCATGGCGAGTTCCATTCCACCGGTCTCGAACCGCTCGCGGAAGCCTTGCAGCTCCCCGGCGAGCGCGTCGATGCGCGAGCCGACATCGGCGGCGATCTGGCCGCCGTCGGCGTCGAACTGGGCGCGGAAACCCTGCAGCTCGGCGCCGAGCGCCTCGGTGCGGGCTCCGATCGCCATCGCGAGTTCCATTCCGCCGGTCTCGAACCGCTCGCGGAAGCCCTGCAGCTCTTGGGCGAGCGCGTCGATGCGCAAGCCCACGTCGGCGGCGATCTGGCCGCCGTCGGCATCGAACTGCGCGCGCAAGCCTCGCAGCTCCCCGGCGAGCGCCTCGGCGCCGGCCGCGATCTCCGCGGCGAGTTCCGTCCCGTCGGCCGCGAACCGCTCGCGGAAGCCTTGCAGCTCGCGGGCGAGCGCGTCGATGCGCAAGCCCACGTCGGCGGCGATCTGGCCGCCGTCGGCGTCGAACTGGGCGCGGAAGCCCTTCAGCTCGGCGCCGAGCGCCTGGGTGCGGGCGCCGATCGCTGCGGCGACTTCAGTTCCGTCGGCCGCGAACCGCTCGCGGAAGCCTTGCAGCTCGCGGGCGAGCGCGTCGATGTGCGAACCGACGTCCGCGGCGACCTGGCCGCCGTCGGCGTCGAACTGGGCGCGGAAGCCCTGCAGCTCGGCGCCGAGCGCCTCGGCGCGGGCCCCGATCGCTGCGGCGACTTCCGTTCCGTCGGCCGCGAACCGCTCGCGGAAGCCTTGCAGTTCGAGGGCGAGCGCGGAAACGCGCGAACGCACGTCGCCGGTGAAGTGGCCGCTGTCGGCGTCGAACTGGACGCGGAAGCCCTGCAGCTCGGCGCCGAGCGCCTCGGCGCGGGCCCCGATCGCCATGGCGAGTTCCATTCCGCCGGTGTCGAACCGCTCGCGGAAGCCTTGCAGTTCTTGGGCGAGCGCGTCGACGCGCGAGCCCACGTCGGCGGCGATCTGGCCGCCGTCGGCATCGAACTGGGCGCGGAAGCCCTGCAGCTCGGCGCCGAGCGCCTCGGTGCGGGCGCCGATTGCCATGGCGAGTTCCATTCCGCCGGTCTCGAACCGCTCGCGGAAGCCTTGCAGCTCGGCGCCGAGCGCCTCGGTGCGGGCCCCGATCGCCATGGCGAGTTCCATTCCGCCGGTTTCGAACCGCTCGCGGAAGCCTTGCAGCTCTTGGGCGAGCGCGTCGATGCGCGAACCCACGTCGGCGGCGATCTGGCCGCCGTCGGCGTCGAATTGGGCGCGGAAGCCTTGCAGCTCGGCGCCGAGCGCCTCGGCGCGGGCCCCGATCGCTACGGCGAGTTCCTTTCCGTCGGCCGCGAACCGCTCGCGGAAGCCTTGCAGCTCGCGGGCGAGAGCGTCGATGCGCGAACCAATGTCCGCGGCGACCTGGCCGCCGTCGGCGTCGAATTGGGCGCGGAAGCCTTGCAGCTCGGCGCCGAGCGCCGTGGCGCGGGCCCCGATCGCTGCGGCGAGTTCCGTTCCGTCGGCCGCGAACCGCTCGCGGAAGCCTTGCAGCTCGCGGGCGAGAGCGTCGATGCGCGAACCAATGTCCGCGGCGACCAGCGCGCCGTCGGCGCCGAACTGCGAGCGGAGGCCTTGCAGTTCGGCGACCAGCGCCTCCATGCGCTCCCTGAGGTCGGCGTTGATCCGGGCGCCATGAGCGTCGAACTCGGCGCGGAACGCCTCGAGCTCGGCGGCGAAATGATCGCCGCGCGCCCGCAGCTCCGCGGACATCTGTTCACCGTCCGCTCCCATGCGTTCGCGCAACGCCCCGATCTCGCGCGCGATCGCCTCGCCGTGCGCGCCGAGGTCGCTGACGAACCGGCCGCCCTCGACATTCAGCAGCGCGCGCAAAACCTCGATCTTGCCGGCGATGGCGCCGGTGACGTCCCCGCCACGCTCTGCGAGCGCGGCCTCGAGCGCCTGGATGGCGGCCGCGACGTCCTTGCGGAACTGATCGGCCAGCGCTCCGACGCGGCTGTCGAATGTGCGCGCGCCCTCGCTGAAGGCGGCTTCGATCTGCGCCCCATGGGCGTCGACCACCTGGTCGAGGCTGCGGCGGTGCTCGGCGAGCGACACTGTGAGGTCGGCGCCGCTCGAATGGATGCGTTCGCCGGTCTCGCGCAGCGGGACGACGATCTGCGACTCGAATTGCTCCGCGCCGCGGCCGAGGATTTGCGTGAGCTCGTCGACCCTGCCGCCCAGGCGCTCGTTGACCCCGGCCGCATAGTCGCCGAGCGCCTGGCCGAGCGCGCTGGCGCGCGCCTGCAGCGTGTCGGAGACCTCCTTCGAGCGGGTGTTCATGCCCTCGAAGATGGCGCGGCCGCCGTCGCTCAGCGTGCGGGCGACTTCGAGCGTCTGCCGGGCCAGCGTTTCGCCCACCGCCTGTCCGCGCTTCTCCAGCGCTTGGTCGATGCGTTGCGCGAGCGCCTCCAGCTGGGCGCCGACCTCGCGCAAGCGTTCGCTGGCCCTGACGTTGGTGATCTCGATTCCGGCTTCGATCGCGGTCGAGAATTCGTCGATTCGCTTGGCGAGCCGTTCCTCCGCCGCGGTCGCGCCGCCGGCGAGGGTCTCGTCGAGGCCTAGCAGCTTGGCGTCGAGCGCGGCGACGAGCCGCCGGGCCTCCGCTTCGATGCGCTCGGCCGATTCCTCGCTGCGCCTCGCCAGCACGCCGTCGAGACTCGCGGTGACGCCGTCGAGCGCGCCTTCCACGCCCCGCTGATAGTTGGAGAGCACGAGGTCGAGCGCGGCGTGCTGCGCCATCGACGCGGCCTCGATATCTTCGAGGTGACGCCGCGCGATCTCGTCGATGCGCGCGTGGTGCGCCTGCAGGCGCTGCTCGAGCTCTTCGCTGCGCCCGCCAACCGTCGTGTCGATCGCTTCGAGATGGCGCCCGAGGTCCTGGCCGAGCGCGGCGACATGACCGCCGATGCGGTCGATCAGGCTCTCGCCGTTGACGCTGACGATCTGGTCGAACCGCGTCAACGAGTCTTCGAAGCGCGATGTCTGATCCGACATGGCCCGCAGCGTTTCCTCGCCGCGCCCGCCGACGGCTTCCTCGAACGTCGCGAGCCGGGCCTGCAGCGCCTCCTGGAGGGGGGCGCCGCTGGCCGCGATGGCGGTCGTGGCGTCCGCGACGACGGCGTTGAGCTTCTCCGCGGCTGCGTAGGCGGCCTCGGCCCATTGCTCGACGGCGGCGCGGGTGTATTCGTCGAGCGTCGCCTCGGCCGCGCCGAGGCCGTCGACCAGCGTCGCCTGGGTCGCCCCCATGCGTTGCGCGAGCGCCTGCGCGCGATCGTCGAGATGGCCCTCCGCGACGCCGACGGCGTCGAGGAATTTCGCGTGGCTTGCCTCGAGGCGGTCCGCGAACGTCCGGGCGCTGTCCGCGAGCGCCGCTTCGGCGCCGCCGAGGCTCTCCCGCAGCGAACCCTGGCTCGCCTGGAAGTGCTCGGCCACCACGCGCACGCGCTCGTCGATCGTTGCCTCGATCGAGCTCACGCCGACCACGAAAGTGTTCTGGCTCGCTTCGAGTTGCTCGGTGACCGCCCGCGCGCGCTCGTCGAGCGCCGCCTCGACGGCGCTGACGCCGACGACGAACGCGTTCTGCGCCGCCTCGATGCGTTCGTCGAGGGCGCGGGCGCGCTCGTCGAGCGTCGCCTCAGCGGCTCCGACGCCGGCGGCGAACGCGTTGTGGCCCGCCTCGATCAACTCGGCGAAGGCGCGCGCCCGTTCGTCGAGGCCGGTTTCGGCGGCGCTGACGCCGACGGCGAACGTGTTGTGGCTCGCCTCGATTCGCTCGACGAGGTCGTGGGCGCGCTCATCGAGGGCCGATCCGGCGGCATCGATGCCGGCGGCGAACGTGTTGTGGCTCGCTTCGATATGTTCGGCGAGGACGCGGGCGCGTTCGTCGATGCTCGTTTCGGCGGCGCTGACGCTGTCGACGAGCGCGCTGCGGCTCGCTTCGATGCGCTCGGCGAGAGCCTGGGCCTTTTCGTCGAGGCTCGTTTCGGCGGCGCCGGCGCTCTCGAAGAGGAGGCTGCGGCTCGCTTCGATATGTTCGGCGAGGGTGCGGGCGCGCTCATCGAGGCTCGTTTCGGCCGCGCCGGCGCTGTCGAAGAGGAGGCTGCGGCTCGCTTCGATGCGCTCGGCGAGGGCTCGGGCTCGTTCGTCGATGCTCGTTTCGGCGGCGCCGACGCTGTCGATGAGGACGCTGCGGCTCGCGTCGATGCGCCCGACGAGGGCGTGGGCGCGTTCGTCGAGGGCCGATCCGGCGGCGCCGGCGCTCTCGAAGAGGAGGCTGCGGCTCGCTTCGATATGTTCGGCGAGGGCGCGGGCGTGCTCATCGAGGGCCGACCCGGCGGCGTCGATGCCGCCGGCGAACGTGTTGTGGCTCGCTTCGATATGTTCGGCGAGGGCTCGGGCTCGTTCGTCGAGACTCGTTTCGGCGGCGCCGACGCTGTCGACCAGCACGCTGCGGCTCGCCTCGATGCGCTCCGCGATGGCCCGCGCCTGCTCATCGAGGCCGGCCTCTGCGGCGTTGAAGCTGTCGACGAACGCGGAATGGCTCGCCTGCAAGCTCTCGACGAGGCCGCGCGCGCGGTCATCCAGGCTCGCCTCTGCGGCGCCGGCGCTCTGCTCGAGCGCATTGCGGCTCGCGTCGATGCGTTCGGCGAGGGCGTGGGCCCGTTCGTCGAGGGCGGACCCGGCAGCGTCGACGCCGGCGGCGAACGTGTTGTGGCTCGCTTCGATGCGCTCGGCGAGCGCTCGTGCGCGCTCATCGAGCGCCGACCCGGCGGCGTCGATGCCGGCGGCGAACGTGCTATGGCTCGCCTCGATATGTTCGGCGGGGGCGCGGGCGCGCTCGTCGAGGCTCGCTTCGGCGACGCCGGCGCTTTCGACGAGGAGGCCGCGGCTCGCTTCGATGCGCTCGGCGAGACCCTGGGCCTTTTGGTCGAGGCTAGTTTCCGCGGCGCTGACGCTGTCGACGAGCGCGCTGCGGCTCGCCTCGATTCGTTCGGCGAGCGCTCGCGCGCGCTCGTCGAGGGCGGCCTCGACCGCGCTGACGCCGACGACGAGCGCGCTGTGGCCCTCCTCGATGCGCTCGACGAGCGCCTGGGCCTTTTCATCGAGGCTCGCTTCGGCGGCGCCGACGCTGTCGATGA
>JBKQKS010000066.1:0-19519 GCA_052147395.1 Roseiarcus sp. | reverse complement strand
GCGGGGAGCTCACCGCCGCCGAAAAGCGGCTGCTCGCGTTCCTGCGCGACGAGGCCGCTTCCGCGCCGTCCGAGCTCAGCAATCTCTACGCCCTGGCCGCGTGAGGGTCTTGTCGCAGCGCGAATTTCGGGGTTCGAGCCACAACAGACCTCGTCCTGAGGTGGCCCGAGGCGCCCTCGAAGGACGGCTCCAGAGGGCGCCGACGGCCGCTGGCGGCGCCTAGTGACGCGAGTCGAGAATTTTGGGGCGCGGTTCCCCTTCTCCCGCCTGCGTGAGAAGGTGGCGCGAAGCGTCGGATGAGGGTCTGGTTTCAATAAGTTGCGTCGATTGAACGCCCTCACCCCAACCCTCTCCCGCAGGCGTGAGAGGGGGCCGATATTGCACAATTGCGCCGGCGAGCTTCACGCCCGCCTGAAGGGCACGCCTTGTCGAGTGGCCGGCGCCGACACCGCGTTGCGCACGGCGATCCGCACGGCGCGACGGCCAGATGTGACGATAGATTGTTCTGATCCCAGAGACGATTCCTACGAGTCGCATCGTCCGACGGTTGTCGTCGAAATCCTCTCCCCCTCGACGAGCAAGATCGACCGCTTCACGAAGCTCGAGGAGTATCGCCGCCACCCCACGATCCGGCATATCCTGCTCGTGGACCCCGACATCATCGCCGCCGTACATTATTTTCGACTTGAGGGCGGCGAGGGAACCGACGTTGAACTCCGCGGCGCCGAGGCTGTCATCGAATTCACGGCGATCGACGTCACTCTGCCGCTCGGCGCCCTCTACGATCGGCTCGAGACGCCGGGTTTACGCGCGCGGGCGCAAAGCGGCTGAGACCGCCGCTCAATTTTCGGAGGCAGGGGGCCGGGGACAGGGATTTGGGGGATTTGTAAAGCGTCGCCCTAATCCCGTAATCCGGAATTCTGTTCCAGCAAGGCGGCCTATCTTTGCTTCCGCCGACTGTCCGAAAGGCGTATTATCTTCACATGACCGAATTGCTCGAACACGCCCTTAAAACTGCCCGCAGCCTAACCCCTGCCGCGCAGGATGAAATTGCGCGTCTCATTCTACAGCTTGCCGCCGGCGAGGGGCCGCCGGTGGTTCTGACTGGCGACGAACGCGCGGCGATTGCCCGCTCCAAAGCCGCCGCCGCGCGGGGCGAATTTGCCACAGACGAACAGGTACGCGCGGTTTGGGCAAAGCACGGTCTGTGAAGGTTCGCTACACTTCCGGCGCTCGTCGATCTCGACGAGATTCTTGCTTACCCCGCGCCGCGCTCGCCGCACGGCGCGCGCGAGCCCGTATTAAAACCTTCGTCGATCTTTTGCCATCCCATCCCTCGATTGGCGTGCGCACGGAAATACGGTGACACTTGCTTCATTACTCAGCGAGCGGCGACGGTGGGTCGAGAAAATGGAGAATGAAGTAAGTGTTACCGTATTCCGGGGACAGGGATTCGGGGGATTTGGTAAAACGTCACCGTAATCCTATAGCTATGGTGCAGAACTTTTGGGTTTCGCCGCTGAGACTCCGAACGGGTCGCTGGGCTCGAATTGAGGAGACCGCGACCGTTCGCATATGATAATCTCCTTTATCATATTGTAGTTACGCAGCTTGTTGCGTACGCATGGTTCCATAACGCGCTCATATGTGATCTCGCGCGCTGCGAGCCATTGCAGTCCCATGTCGTGTGGTGTAGCGTCTCGTACTCGTCCATCGAATCCGGTTCCTTTCGTGTTAGTGGGCTGGTCACGATGGAACCGGGCCACGGAGCCCCTGAAACGTCAAACTGCTGACGCCAGCGCGACAAAACCCGGGGATCTCCTTTGGACTCTAGCGGATGAACTAGGAGCAAAACGCTAAGCGAACAGGAGGCCGCAACTTCGGTGCCTTTGTAGGGGAACGTTCGCAAATGTAACTTTGTGGGCCCGTTAATACTCTAGGCTCGGACGGCTCTTTGATGCCGGTACAAAGTACAAGGACTTTAAGGGTGCAGAGAGGCAAAAATGGGGGAGCAGATTATCTTTCTGGTGAGCGCGGTGATGGGTAGTCTGGCGCATGAAGCGTCACACTGGTTCGAACTGCGCTACCAATTGGAGAGGAGTGCGTATCAAAAAGTCCTTAAGAGCCCGCAATACTGGGCGATAGTCATTTTAATGTTTATCATTTCGAGCGCATTTCCTTACATATGGTTCTGGTCACGTGTGAATATAGATCCACGCGATTATTTTCTCTCCGCACTGTCTGCTCCATTGTTAATACGAAAGGGAGTCGGAATCACTCGATCGTCAAGGGGCGTCGAATTCGGGAGCGCGGAACGCGAAATAAGCTCAGCGTTGCGGCAGTATTTTGCGGCATAGCAAACAATGGACCAAGATCCGAATAAGTACTCCGAGTCAACTGAAAGAAAACTTACACCGCCACCTAAAGGTAATGGAAATGGGCGAGGCATATTTGCGGCGCTGATTGCAATAGCGGTCGCAATCGCGAAATATAAGATGGTCATTGTTGCGTTGAAGTGGATTATTGTGAGCTTGAAAGTTGTTGCATTGTTTGCAAAAGCTGCGGTAGCGGCCGTAGTGGTTGCAGGTACGGTACTTGCTCCGTTAAACTATATCGATAACACCTTGGAACGAATTTCTGCGTTTGGGCGAGCGTCAATCGTTTTTGTTACGGAATTAGCTCCACTCGCCGGACACGGCAAATCGATTGACCAAGCGTTACTGATCGCTAATTAGGCTTCGACTCAATATCGTCGCGTTTGGGAAATTTCCGCCGCGGGGAAGAGCACGGCCCCAATCGATGATCAGATTGCGGTATATGCAGTGCTTCCGCAGAATGATGAGGAGTACCTGGCCGTTTTCGGGGTGCGTTCGTCATCAAATGATCTTATGAAACTCGTCAGAGCGCAAGCTGAGCTCAAAAGAAATGTTGATCTGGCATTCAATAATAGCAGTAATAATGCATCCAATGCTGGCGTTGCGCCGCACGCTTCGGAGCCTTCTGACGTTTCTAACTCTGTACGGTCCATTCTTTTCTCGTCACCAGAAGACGGACCGGCGGTATTTTTAACTTTGCTAAAAGATCCAAATCGCAAAGTAGTTATTATGATTGGACACAATGATGCTGGTTTATTTAAATTTCCAATCGGTGAAATGAAGCTTGAAGAGATGGCAAGAGATTGTGGCGACGCGGCAAAAATGTGTGTGTTTATTTCATGTGATTCGTCTGAGTTTCTGGGAGGGCTTGCGCCAGGCGTCCCGCGGAGGATTACTCCTATCGAGGCGGTTAGCATAACCAGGGCAATATCGCAGGAGGTGCACGTAGGCCATATCTTGTTAGATAGTCGTGAGCACTTTGTCCAGGACGTCACCAACGTAACATTAGTTTCCAGTGATCACCTGCAAGTCACTGCTCAAGTCAAAACTGTAGTATATGTTGTTGGCGGCGTCGCAATACCGGGTGCAGTTCTTATCGAGTTGGACGCCGCTGTTACGGTGACACCGTACTAAATCCCTTTTTATGTGGCTTTGGCCCTCAGGCCCCCATCCGGCGCTCCGCGCCAGCTTCTCCCTGTAGGAAAAGGAAGCTCGTGACAAAGGGCCGATCCCCGCCCTCTAAGCGTGCGCTCGGGGAGAGGTGTTGTTTCGGAGCACCCGGTTCCTTCACGGATGCGGCGGCGCCCCAGGTTAAAGTATGTTGATAAACGAAGTGGATATCCAAGGCGAACACGCTCCCGGCGAGGCCTGACGGTGGGGGGTGACAAAAACGACCAGCTAACGCTTTGAAATCACATAACTCGTGGACAGAAATGACCAGCCGCCGGGAACTCGAGGGGGCGGCTATCCAATCCCCCATCGCGACCACATACCCGGGGCAAATTCCCGGGCGGCGCGATTGTCGCGATTCTGTAGCCGAGGGCCCTCATCCCGAGCTTGTCGAAGGACGACCTCGGTTAAGCGCGTAAGCGCCTCATTCTCACACGAGTCGTCCAAGCGGAGGCCCGAGCGCATAGGTCGTCGAGATCGGCATGGAGTTCGCGATCCGAAGAGCGAACTGCGCGTTCCCCCCAAGCTCGAGATCGTCTCGCTCTTTGCCAGGAGAACTTTGCCAAATGCGCATGTGAGGACTAGCATAGATCTGTCGGCGCCGGACTGTCCTGCTCTCCTCCACGGCCGCCGTGCGCGCCTTCGAACGTGGGAGACGGTCGATGAAAGCGACGCTTCTTGCCGCTGCCCTGGCGCTCGCCGCGCTCGCATATGTTTGCGGGGGCCCCGGTTCGGCGCAGGGCAAACCCGCGCAGCGGATGTTCGCCAAGTTCGACGGCGTCTGCACGGTCAAGCAACCCGAGGGCGGCGCGTTCACCGGCTGCGACGATTACATTGTCAATGTCATCTTCGAGGATGGCTATTTGTCATATCAATTCCATTCGAAACAAAAGACCCCTGGCGGCCAATTCGAATGGGTCGTCGATTTCGTCGGGCCGGAGATGTCGAAGGCGGACAAAAATAACGCGAAGCTGTACGTGATGTCGGCGGAAACTATGCATTTCCTTTACGGAAACAACGCGAACCACCCTATCGATAAGAAATTCGCCCACATGGGATGCCTCATGACCTTGAAGGATCCGAAAAACATCTCGCCGGCGGCGTTGGACAGCGTCTACTGCCTGTTCGGCGAGGACAAGGCGCACATGACGACGTTCGAGCTCGACAACATGAAGATTCGCAAATGAAAGGACGTTGCAAGGCCGGCGACGAGGCGCACGAGGTTCGAATTACCGAATTGCGCTGACCCGACCGTCTCTTCCCTTTTGCCTCGCGAAGACGCGCAGAGACTCTCGAACGCCAGCCCGCCGAATGAAAACCGCGCGGAAATGTTCTCGAGAAATTCCCCGACCCTTCACGGAAGCCTCCGATGTCCGTCCCCCGTTGACATCGCCGCAGGACCCCCTATCCCCGCCGCGGCGCCCGACTTGCTTGGCAGGTCGCGCGCCCCGAATGAAAAAGGATACGCGGCTTTGGCGATACTGGTCGGTCTGCATCACATCACCCGCTACGCTTACGACCGCCCGGTGGCGTTGGGGCCGCAATCGATCCGGCTGAGACCGGCGCCGCATTGCCGCACCCGCGTCCCCAGCTATTCGCTGAAAGTCGAGCCGAAGCCGCATTTCGTCAACTGGCAGCAGGACCCGCACGGCAACTGGCTGGCGCGCTACGTATTCCCCGAGAAGGTGGAAAAATTCGAGATCGAGGTCGATCTCACCGCCGAGCTGGCGGTGATCAATCCGTTCGACTTCTTCGTCGAGCCCTATGCCGAGCAATGGCCGTTCTCCTATGCCGACGAGCTGAAGGTCGAGCTCGCGGCCTATCTGGAGCCCGAGCCGCTCGGGCCGCTGCTCGACAAATATCTCGCCGGGCTCGCCGGGTGCCACGACAGGACGATCGATTTCCTGGTCGCGCTCAACCTCGAACTTCACCATGCGATCAAATACGTGATCCGCATGGAGCCGGGCGTCCAGGAGCCCGAGGAGACGCTGGCGCTGCGCTCTGGCTCGTGCCGCGACTCCGCGTGGCTCTTGGTGCAGATCCTGCGCCGGCTCGGGCTCGCCGCGCGCTTCGTCTCCGGCTACCTCATCCAACTGCGCGCCGACGTGGAACCGCTCGAGGGCCCGAAGGGCACGGACAAGGATTTTACCGACCTGCACGCCTGGGCGGAAGTCTACCTCCCCGGCGCGGGCTGGATCGGCATGGACGCGACCTCCGGCCTGTTCTGCGGCGAGGGCCATCTGCCGCTGTGCGCGACGCCGCACTACCGCTCCGCCGCGCCGATCGCCGGCGAAGTCGATCCCGCCGGCGTCGATTTCCTCTTCCATATGGAGGTGACGCGGCTGCGCGAGGCGCCGCGGGTGACGCTGCCTTTCACCGACGAAGCCTGGGCGAAGCTCGATGCGCTGGGCCAGGCGGTCGACCGCGATCTCGTCGCCAACGACGTGCGCCTCACCATGGGCGGCGAGCCGACCTTCGTCTCGATCGATCATTTCGACGAGCCCGAATGGAACACCGCCGCCGTCGGCGGCACAAAAGAACCCCGCGCGGAAGACCTCGTCGGGCGGCTGATGAACCGCTTCGCCTCCGGCGCCTTCCTGCACTTCGGCCAAGGCAAATGGTATCCGGGCGAGAGCCTGCCGCGCTGGGCCTATTCGGTCTACTGGCGCAAGGACGGCGAGGCGATCTGGAAATCGCCCGAGCTGATGGCGCTGCGCGGCTCCGGCCCCAATCCGCCCGCCGACGAGGCCGAGGAGCTGATCCTCGATATCGCGACCAAGCTCGGCGTTTCCCACGCCTATGTGCAGCCGGCGTTCGAGGACGCGACCTATTGGCTGATGCGCGAGCAGGCGCTGCCTTTCAACGTCGACCCGCTCGACTCCCGCCTCGAAGACCCCGAGGAGCGCGCGCGCATGACGCGCCTGTTCGACCAGGGTTTTGCGCGGCCGGCCGGGTTCGTTTTGCCGGTGCAGCGCTCGCAGGCCAAAGCCACGGGCTGGCGCAGCGAGCGCTGGCCGCTGCGCCGCGGCCGGCTCTATCTGATCCCCGGCGACTCGCCGCTGGGCCTGCGCCTGCCGCTGGAGAGCATGCCCTGGATTCCCGCAGACAGCGTTCCCCAGATCGTGACGCAGGACCCGACCGAGCCGCGCCGCCCGCTCGGGCCCTACGCCTCGTTCCGCCCGAGCCCGCCGCCGCCGACCGAGCCGCAATTCGCCTCCGACAAGCCGGTGCGCACGGCGCTCACCGTCGAACCGCGCGACGGCGTGCTCAGCGTGTTCATGCCGCCGACCGAAACGCTCGAGGATTGGCTGGAGTTGCTGGCCACGGTCGAGGAGACGGCGCGCGAGCGCAACACGCCGGTGCGCGTCGAGGGCTATGCGCCGCCGCACGACAGCCGGCTCAACGTGATCAAGGTGACGCCCGACCCCGGCGTCATCGAGATCAACATCCACCCCGCCACGTCATGGCGCGAGGCGGTCACCAACACCACGGCGATTTACGAGGAGGCGCGGCTGGCGCGGCTCGGGACCGACAAGTTCCTCACCGACGGCCGCCACACCGGCACCGGCGGCGGCAATCACGTGGTGCTCGGCGGCGCGACCCCCGCGGATTCGCCGTTCCTGCGCCGCCCGAACCTGCTCGCGAGCCTCATCCTCTATTGGCAGCGCCATCCCGCGCTGTCCTATCTGTTCTCCTGCCTGTTCATCGGCCCGACCAGCCAGGCCCCGCGGCTCGACGAGGCGCGCGACGACCAGTTGCACGAGCTCGAGATTGCGCTTTCTGAGACGCCCGCCCCCGGCGCGCCGCTGTGGATGGTCGACCGGGTGTTCCGCAACCTGCTCGTCGACGTCACCGGCAACACCCACCGCGCCGAAATCTGCATCGACAAGCTCTATTCCCCCGACAGCGCCAGCGGCCGGCTCGGGCTCGTCGAATTCCGCTCGTTCGAGATGCCGCCGGACGCGCGCATGAGCCTCGCCCAGCAACTGCTGCTGCGCGCGCTCGTCGGCTGGTTCTGGCGCGAGCCGCGGCAGGGCCAGCCGGTGCGCTGGGGCACCGACCTGCACGACCGCTTCATGCTGCCGCATTTCGTCTGGCAGGACTTTTTGGGGGTGCTCGCCGATTTGCGCCGCGCCGGCTACGCCTTCGATCCCATGTGGTTCGAGGCGCAGCGCGAATTCCGCTTTCCCATCGCCGGGCGCGTCGAGTATGGCGGCGTCGAGCTCGAAATCCGCACCGCGCTGGAGCCCTGGCACGTGCTCGGCGAAGAGGGCGCGCGCGGCGGCACGGCGCGCTACGTCGATTCTTCCGTCGAGCGCCTGCAGGTGCGCGCGCGGGGCCTGACCCCCGGCCGCCACGTCGTCACCTGCAATGGCCGCAAGATTCCGCTGCATTCGACGGGCATGGTCGGCGAGGCGATCGCGGGCGTGCGCTTCAAGGCCTGGCAGCCGTCGTCGGGCATGCATCCGACGATCGCGCCGCAGGGGCCGCTCACCTTCGATGTGCTCGACAGCTGGAGCGGCCGCTCGCTCGGCGGCTGCGTCTATCACGTCGCCCATCCCGGCGGCCGCCACTACGAGACTTCTCCGGTCAACGCTTTCGAAGCCGAAGCCCGCCGCCTCGCCCGCTTCGAGGAATGGGGCCACACCCCGGGCCCGGTCGCGATGCCGCGCGAGGAAATGACGACCGAGTTCCCGCTGACGCTGGATTTGCGAAGGCCGGTCGGGGGGTGAGCGCAGCACTTCGGCGCCACCCCGGAACCTCGTCCGCTTCGCGCACCTTGATGCATGAAAGGCGCCCCATTGTAGCCGCGCGCGGTGAGCGCGGCTGCCGGGGTCGACGCCCCCGGCTACAAGAGGGTCGCCTCAGGATGAGGGGACTGGGTTGCTCGAACCGACCTCCTCTTCACTCCGCCCGATGGCGCACCGCCTCGATGTTATTGCCATCGGGGTCGAGCACGAAGGCGGCGTAGTAGTTGCGGTGATAGTGCAGCCGAAGCCCCGGCGGGCCGTTGTCGCGGCCGCCGGTGGAGATCGCGGCGGCATAGAACGCGTCGACCTCTGCGCGCAAGCGCGCGGCGAACGCGACATGCAGCCCGGTGACGACCGCCTTGCCGTCGCCGATCCAGAAGAACGGCTTGCCCTCGGCGCCGAAGCCGGCCTGCGCGCCCGCGCCCGTTTGCTCGCGGGTCACGCTCATCACCAACCGAAGAGACAGCGGCGCCAGCGCCGCCGTGTAGAACGCGACCGAGCGGTCGAAGTCGGAAACCGAAAAACCGATGTGGTCGAGCATCGCAACGCCTCCCTAAAGGTTTCGCGACATGGCCAAAGGGCGTCCGCCGCTCGCTTCAGGTCAACGACAACGGCCGCATCTTCACCGTCAATCGCCAATCCGCCGCCTCGCGCGTCATGATGCGGGCCGCCGCATCCGCTGCGCGAGAGAGCTGATCATGATCGGCGCGCGGCCGCTCGAGCGCAGGCAGAAGCGCCATCAGCTGTTCGGCCATGGCGCGCGATTGCGCCGCGAGCCGCGAGAACTGCCCCTGGGACAGGAGGCCGAGGAATACCGGCGCGAGCCCCGGAAACACCAGGGCGGCGATGTCGTTGCCGTATTGGACCGCCGGCGGCACCAGGTCCCGGCGAAGGTCGACCATCAGGTAGATGAACACCCTGAGCATGATGGCGGCGAACCCCAGCTCCAAAAGCCAGGCGCCTATCCGCTCGAGCCGCGCCGCCAGGGTTCCGTAGCGTAAGGCCGCCGCGCGGTGGTAATTCAACTGATTGACGATCTCCCGGCGGACGATGGCGCCGAGCTCATCGAGGCGGGCCGGCGTCATGCGATCGTTCGGCAGCCCCGCATCGCGCGCCGCCGCCCTCACGTACCAGCCAACCCAGGTCGCCGCGGCTTCCGGGCGATGCGTCGGAAGATCCAGCGGCGGCGCTCCACGGCCGAGCGCGTCGAGATAGCGCTGATGCCTGATGAGCTCCGCCAGCAACCGGTAATCGGCGAGGCGCGGCAGCCAGCCGCGTCCGCGATTCCAGCGGCTCAACAGAACGATGCCGGCCAGCGAAAGCGCCTGCACGGCGAAACCGAACGGTTCCAGCCAGCCCTGATCGGGCAGGTATCCGGCCAGGTAGAAACCGATGAGGGCGCCCACCACCGCCGGCAGCAGCAACAGGTAGCGCAGGATCACGAACGATCGGTGCAGCCCGCCGTAGCGCACAGCGAGGTCGTCGGCCCAGCGCATGGCGTCGTCGAGCGGTCCGGGCGCCTCGTCAGGCGGCGCGGCCTCGACGGGCGGCGCCGGCGTTGCGGGGGTTCGCGACTGCCCCGCCCAGCGCTCGAACACGCCGGCGAAATGCCCGTACCAGGGCACAGTCCGGTCTCTCTCGGCGAGGAATCGGAGCGCCTCGGCGCGGGGCGCGGCGTCGGCCGGCCCGGTTTCGGGGGGCGCGACCACGACTCGGACCTGATGGGCGAGCTCAGCGCGCCAGTCCTCCGCCCGCGGTCCGACGGCGAGGCCCAGGGTCCCGGGCGTGTACAGCCGAATCGCGTGCGGGGGCGCCGCGTCGATGACGATGACCGGCGCGCCGCGCGCCTCGGCCTCGGCCACGACCTGAGCCGTGCCGCCAACGCCTCTGGCCGAGCCGCCATCCCAGATCGCCAGCAACAGATCGCTCTGATCCAGCATCGCCAGACCGGCCGCCAGATAGGCGTCCGGAGCGTGATCGCGTCGGCCGTCCAGTTCGAACACCGACTGAGCCGCCGCGATGAGGGCGTCGAAGGCCGCGCGCGACTCCGGGGCCGCGAAATCCGCCCAATATTCTTCGCGGGGGAACGGCAGCGGACACTGCAGTTGAAAACCCAGCGCCAGCGCCCGCTCCGCCACCACCCGGTCGGCGCCTTCGGCAAGCGAAGAGATGCAACGCAGTTTTGGCGTAGGCTCGGCGAACAGTTGCCCCGCCTCGGCGACGCTCGCTTCCGCCGCTTCGGCCACCGTGGAGAGGACGGCCGTGACGGCCGCGTCCAGGCGCTGGCGATCGGCGCCGCCGAGATCGCGATGACCGGTGACGCCGACATGCACGACGGCGGGGAAACGCGGCGGTCCGGCCGCCGCAGCAGCGGACTTGGCCCCGGCCGGGTGAGCGCTGCGGTTCGGCGTCATGGACGAAAATCTCCCGCGGCCGGCGTCGGACGCGTTGTTGGCCCCCGCGTTCTAAATCGCCGGCTGGTGAATCCCGGGATTCGCCTGGCCGGCGTCCGCTTTCGCCTCGGCCTCTTCGGGCTCGGCCGGGAGCAGTTCGCCCTCGATGACTTCGCCGGGCTCGTCATCGTCCGAGTCGTCGTCATCGAAGAAGCCGTCGGGCACGACTGCGAACGCGGACATGATATTGAATCCGCCCTCGCCAACCTTCGATGCCAGCATCGTCGCGATCCGGCCCACATGACGGGGCGAGGCGTTCGGGCCGGGAACGTATAAGGGCTTGCCGTTCTTGCCGAACGTGAAGGTCTCGTCGCCGAGCGGAACGTCGCCGAAGATCGGCTCGATCTCCGCGTACTGGGGATGCGGCGGAAGCCCGATCGACTCCGCATATTCCACCGCGGCGCGGACCAGCCGTCGCGCCGTCGGCGGCTCGATCGTCTCGTAGCCTGTCTTTGAATTCAGGTGAGCGAGCATATCCTCGAAATCCGCCGCAGCGACCAATCGAAAGAATGCGTCCTTGACGCCGAGACACCAGAGGTCGAGCAGAAACACGGCGACGCCGACCCGCCCGAGCGAGAGATTGCGCGCGACGACCAGCGTCGCCATCCCGTGCGCGAACGCGTCCGCGGTGAGGAAACAGCCGCGGATCGGCGATTTCGCCATGTCGATATGACGCGGCTTGCTGATCGTGAGTTCGCGCCGCTCCGCCGATAGCTTCTCGGCCGCGACGACCTTGCGCTTGGCCGACTTGGCCGCCGCCTTGCGCAGCCGTTGACCCTGTGACACCGCCATCGCCGAACCTCCGCTGATTCTCGAAGGCTCGATGATTAGCAGATTCCTTCGCCGAGGCCGAAGTCGGACCCAACCGGCCGGAGTTTTCCCCGGCGGTTTCGCTTTTCATCACGCGCCCCCTTGTAGCCGCGGTCGCTGACCTCGGGCGCCGCGGTCGGCGCCCTGGGCAGCCGAGGTCAACGACCTCCGCTACAGGACGACCGTGGCTGCCGGGGTCGGCGCCCCCGGCCGCGCCGACGAAGCGGCGGCGGTGCGGGTGCGATATGGAGTGGGTCCGACGTGACTATCCGATTCCACGCCACAAAGCTTCGCCGCCGCTTCCCATGACAGGCCCTCGCGTGGTATGATGCTTTATCATACCGGAGACCGATCGATGGCCAGCGTCAAGGTGGCGATCACGCTCGAACAGGAAACGCTGGCGCGGGTCGATAGTCTCGTGGCGCGGCGCGTGTTTCCCAATCGAAGCCGCGCTATTCAGATCGCGCTGCAAGAAAAGCTCGAACGTCAGGAGGGCGCGCGGCTGGCGGCGGAATGCGCCAAGCTCGATCCAGCGTTCGAACAGGCGATGGCCGAGGAAGGCTTGGACGTCGAGTCGTGGCCGGAATATTGAGAGGCGAAATCCGCTGGGCCGACTCGAATCCGACGCGCGGTCATGATGAGGCCGGCCGCCGGCCCGTGTTGATCCTCAGCCATGACGTCTTCAACGCCCGCTCCGGCACGGTCATCGCCGTCGCCTTGACCAGCCAGCCGCAAAAGGCCGGATTTCCGCTGACTTGGGAGATCGAGAGCGCCGGCCTGCCCAAGCCGACATGGGCGAAGATCAGCCAAATCAGGACATTGTCGGTGGAGAGGATCGGCAAGCGTCTGGCTTCCCTCCCTCCGGAGGAAATCTCGAAAGTCATCGAAGGCTTGAACGAGATTTTGGGCGAGTGACGCCGAGTTGCGCGCAGGCTCTGAAACGCACCGTTCCCGCCCGCGTCGCCGCTGGCGGAAGCCGCGCTCGCCGTTCCCGCTGGGACCAACGGCCCGAACCATTCCTGGACCCAGGACTTCGCCCCCGCCGTCGCCGAGACCGAGCCCTCGGCCGCGACGACGCGGCGGCGGCGCGGCGGGACCATTGGGTGTGAGCGAGCGGCGCAGGCGCTCGCGTATCGCCGCGACGCCTCGCTTTGCCCTTGAAAATGTAGCTCACCTGGGCTACATCGGACGATATCGCAGGAGGCTTCCCCATGCCCGCCAACGCGGTTGTGCGCGCCCGCATCGACCAACGCGTGAAGGACGAGGCCACGGCGGTCTTGAGCGAACTCGGGCTGACCGTGTCGGACCTGGTTCGCATCACCTTGACCCGCGTCGCCCGCGACAAGGCGTTGCCGTTCGACTTGAAGACGCCGAACGCGGAGACCCGCGCGGCCATGCAGGAATCCCGCGCCATGATGGCGGCGGGACAGGCGCGTTTCCCCACAGGACAGGACTTGATCGATGCCCTCGACAAGACGGCCCGCTGACGCCAAGCGCGCGCCCCTGCCGAGATCGTCGGACCACACCAACAACTTCACGAGGGATTTTGAGCGGCTATCGCGCTCCGGCCGCTACGATATGCGGCGGTTGAAAGAAGCCATGTTGCTTCTGATCGCCAACGACGCGCCGTTGAGCGCGGAGTGGCTCGATCATCCGCTCGAGGGCGAATGGGCCGATCACCGCGAATGCCACATCGGCGGTGATTTTCTGTTGATTGATCAGATCGAAGGAAACCGGGTGAATTTCGCCCTGGTCGGGACGCACGCCGAGCTTTTCGAATGAATTCGCGGACAAAAGCCTCCGCCCGCGCCGTCGCCGAAACCCCCGGCCGCGCCGACGAAGCGGCGGGAGCATGGGGTGTGATCGGCGGGCGCCGCTCACGCGGCGGTGGACGCCTTCGCCTCGGCGTCCACGGCGTCGAACAGCACGTCGGCCGAAATCCCGAACCGCGCGCGCAGTCGCTTCATGGCCGCGATCTCCAGCGGCTTCTTGCCAGCCATCGCGTCCCTGAAGCGCGCCGGGCCGCCAAGGAGTCTTGCCATTTCGGCCTCGGCGACCTCATGTTGATCCATGAGATGCGTCAGGACATCCCGAGTCGTCGTGGCGCGCAACGGCCACTTGCGCTGCTCGTAGGCGGCGATGAGACGCGCCTGAGCGTCCAGCCGCGCCAGATCGCTTGGGTCCGAAGAGCCCCAGAGCGCCGCCACGAGCGCGTTGGCGCGCGCGAGTTCGGCGTCGCCATCCACGATGATCAGCATCGCATCCATCAAACCGTCTCCGCGTCGATCGTATCATATTCGGAATGCGTGCCGTAGAACCGAACGGCTACGAGGCCAATCTTGTACTGCACGGCGGCGACAAGCCGGAAGTCGTTGCCCTTGATGTTGAATACGACGCGGCCCCCCTTCAAAATACTCGCCTTCGGATATGCGACTTTCACATGTTCCGGATTCCGCCAGTCGGCCGCCATCGCAATTCTCAACCATGCGTCGTATTGAGCGCGCGCGGCCTTGATTCCGCGATGCCCGGCGTGCGCGGCGAAATAAGACTCGACGATATCGGCGCCGATCACCAGCATCAGGACGAAAGGTTGGCACGGCTGCGGTTGTTCATCAAGGATTCGTGTCGTCGCGGCGTGGTCGCGATGATCGGGGGCAATCGGTAGGCCTGTCCGCTATAGCTGCCTGCCAATTTGGTTGTCGCCGTCCCAAACAAAAACGCGCCGCAGGCTCACCGCCCACGGCGGGGTTCGCATCTCACGAACGCCCTCACCCCTCCTGAGCTCGTCGAAGGGCCTCTCCCGCTCCCTCGACATCCTTCGACACGCTCAGGATGAGGGCGGGATGAGGGCGGGAGAGGGGGTGTGGAAGCGTTACTTCTTCTCCCTCGCCTTCAGCGCGGCGCCAAGGATGTCGCCGAGCGAGGCGCCGCTGTCGGCGGAGCCGTACTGGGCAATCGCCTCCTTCTCCTCGGCGACTTCGAGCGCCTTGATCGACACCTGCACTTTTCGAGCGCGACGATCGAACAAGGTAATGCGCGCGTCGACCTTCTCGCCGACCGAGAAGCGCTCGGGGCGCTGGTCGCCGCGGTCGCGCGCCAGTTCGTTGCGCTTGATGAAGGTCGAGAGATCAGTGCCCGCGATCTTCACCTCGAGGCCGCCGTCCTTGACCTCGAGAATCTCGCAAGTGACGACCGCGCCCTTGCGCAATTCACCCTCGCTCGCGTCCTCGCCGAGTTTTTTGAGCGCGAACGGATCGCTGGCGAGCTGCTTGATACCGAGCGCGATGCGCTCCTTCTCGACATCGACGTCGAGCACCCTGGCCTGCACCTTGTCGCCCGTGCGGAACTCGTCGATCACCTGCGCGCCCGGACGCGTCCAGTCGAGGTCGGAGAGATGCACCATGCCGTCGACGTCGCCGTCGAGCCCGATGAACAGGCCGAACTCGGTCTTGTTCTTGACCTCGCCCTCGACAGTCGAGCCGACGGGGTGCCTGGAGACGAACCCTTCCCAGGGGTTTTGCAGCGTCTGCTTGAGGCCCAGCGAGATGCGGCGCTTGGCGCTGTCGACCTCGAGCACCTGCACCTCGACTTCCTGCGAAGTCGAGATGATCTTGCCGGGGTGGACGTTCTTCTTGGTCCACGACATTTCCGAGACGTGGATGAGGCCCTCGATGCCCGGCTCCAGCTCGACGAACGCGCCGTAATCGGTGATGTTGGTCACTCGGCCTTTCAGCTTCTGGCCGACGTGGTAGCGCGCTTCGATCGCCGACCACGGGTCTTCCTGGAGCTGCTTCATCCCCAATGAGATGCGGTGCGTCTCGTGGTTGATTTTTATGATGCGCACCTTGACCTGCTGGCCGATGGTGAGCACCTCGGTCGGGTGATTGACCCGGCGCCAGGCGATGTCGGTCACGTGCAACAGGCCGTCGATGCCGCCGAGGTCGACGAACGCGCCGTAATCGGTGATGTTCTTGACCGTGCCGTCGATCACCTGGCCTTCGGCGAGGTTGGCGACGATCTCGTGACGCTGCTCGGCGCGGCTCTCCTCGAGCACGGTGCGGCGCGACACCACGATGTTGCCGCGGCGGCGGTCCATTTTGTGGATCTGGAACGGCTGCGGCACGTTCATCAGCGGCGCGACGTCGCGCACCGGACGGATGTCGACCTGGGAGCGCGGCAGGAAGGCGACGGCGCCGTCGAGGTCGACGGTGAAGCCGCCCTTGACCTGATTGAAGATGACGCCCTCGACCTTCTCGTTCTTCTCGAAGGCCTGCTCGAGCTTGACCCAGCTCTCCTCTCGGCGCGCCTTGTCGCGCGAGATGACGGCCTCGCCGAGCGCGTTCTCGATGCGCTCGAGATAGACCTCGACGGTGTCGCCGACCCCAGGCGCCGCGTCGCGGCCGTGGTTGGTGAATTCCTTGAGCGCGACCCGGCCTTCGGTCTTCAGACCGATGTCGATCAGCGCCATGTCCTTTTCGATCGCGACCACCCGGCCCTTGACGACGGCGCCCTCGAAGGCTTCGTCGGGGCCATAGGTCTCATTCAACAATGCGGTAAAATCGTCACGCGTCGGCGTGAGCGAGTTGGGGGATGCCATTTTGTCTCCTGGAACGCCCTTTCGGGCGGCGCCGGATGGGGTTAGCGTTGCACGAGGCGCGCTTCGCTCGCGGCCGGATCGCTCAATGGCAATCCGCTCCGCCCCTCGAGGGCGGGCCGGCGCAGAGCCGGATCGAAACGCGCAGGTTAGCTCGGATCCGAAAAGACCCTAGCGAAGCTGGCATATAGGTCTTCGCGGCCTCGCGGGCAAGGGCGTTTTCGCTCGATGCGGGCGGGGGAACGACAGCGCCCGACTCGCGAGGCGCGCGAAATCGACGACTATCCACGCTCGCGATGCGCGCCTCGAGGCAAGATGGCGGCTCGGAGCGCGTCGTTGATGCGGCTCTGCCACCCGGGTCCGGTCGCGCGATAGGCTTGCAGCGTGTCCCGATCGAGCCGCAGGCTGATCAATTCCTTGGTCGGGGCCTTTTGCGGGCCGCGACGCCGCAGCGCCTGGTTCAGACTCGCAGCGAGCTCGGGGAGCGCTTCGGCGAAGGCCCTCCCTTTGGCCAACTCGTCATCAGTGAGTTCGGGGTTGTCGGAAACTTTGTCCCAGTCGGCCTTGGCGTAGCCGCGGCCGGGAACGAATTCGCGCGTCTTACGGGGCATGCGAGACCTCCTTTGTGCTGGCGGGACGGATGGAAATCACCGAGATCGCTTCCGTTCCCCGCGGCGCAAAGATCACCGCGGCGACGAATCCGATCCCCGCCAGGCGCCCTATGGCCAGGAGCCGGCCCTCCTTGGCGGGATACACGATTGCGTCGCGAAAGAATTCGAGCGTCAGGTCGGCGAAGTCGAGCCCATGCTTGTCGAAGTTGGCGACCCGCTTGGCTTCGTCCCACGTGATGATCAGTGTTTAATTGTATATACGAAAAACCGGGGCGTCAACCAGATTGTGAATACAATTGCGCGATTTCGCTCGTGTCTCGAGCATCCGGACGCGCCGAGCCGGCGTGGCAGGCAGAGCCGGCCAATCCGGCCAGAATTCCCGATCCATCGCCTGCTCGAGCGGCCACGGGCAGTTCTCCGGCAAGTCGTCGATTCCCGTCTCGTTGCGCGCTTGGGCGCGCGCGTCGAGCCAGGCATCCCGCTGCCAGGAAGGCGCTCGCATCACGTATTTCAGGCTCGGCGTGTCTTCGATCGCGAGCGCAATGCGCTCCCGCTGGTCTGCGATTGGGAGGCGCCAGCTTCGCCCCCGCCTTTCCGGCTGGAACTTCCATTTCATGAGATGAGCCAGCAACACCGCCATGCGGCTTGCAAATTCGCGTTTCTCGGCTTTCCCCACGTCTTCGATCTCGTCGGCGATGTGTTCGATGTCGAGTTCGGCGAACCGGCCCGCGCGCAACAGCGCCGATTGCTCTTGCGCCCATAGAATGACATCGCGGTCGTAAGGCGTTGCCGCGGATTTCAGCACGGCGGCCTCTTTCGTCTTCATGCCCGAGGCGCCTCCGGGAAGGAAACTGGCTCATTATGGCGCCGCCGCCCTCGCGCGGCAAATTCGGATATCGGTGATATCGGTGACACCCCTCACGCCGTCGAGCCGGCGTCGATCGTCATCACCGTTGCCGTGATATTGCGCCCGCCCTCGCCCATGAGAAACGCGACGGCGGCGGCGACGTCGGCGGGCTCGGCAAGGCGCTTCAGCGCGCTGCGGGCGACGACCCGGTCGCGGCTCTCGTCGCTAAAGGCCGCCGTGAGCTCGGTGTCGATGAAGCCCGGAGCGATGCAGTTGACGGTGATGCCGAGCTTGCCCACCTCGCGCGCCAGCGATTTGGTGAAGCCGACCAGCGAGGCCTTGGTCGCCGCGTAGACCGACAGAGCGTTGAAGCCGGTCGAGGCGACGATCGAGGAGATGTTGACGATGCGGCCGCGCTGCTCCGCCATCATGCCGCGCACGACATATTTGCTCATCAGGATCGGGGACAGCGTGTTGAGGCGCACCAGCGCCTCGATGTCGGGATCGGGCATGGTGGCGAGCAGTCCTTCCGGACCTATGCCGGCATTGTTGACGAGTCCATAGATCGGTCCGAACTCGGCCTTGACCTCGCGCGCCAGCTTGGGGATCGCGACCATGTCGGAGAGATCGCAGGCGCGGAAGTGAACCGCGCCCTCGGCGCGCGCGCGGGTGAGCGCCTCACTCTCCTTGCGCGCCACCGCGATCACGTTGTAGCCGAGCGCCGCGAGACGCTCGGCGATGGCGAGGCCCAAGCCGCGGCTCGCCCCGGTGACGATCACGTTATCCATTTCGCATGAGCTTTCCGGCCTCGGTGAGCGGCAGCTCCGGCACGAAGCGCAGCCGCGACGGCGTCTTGTGCGGCGCGAGCGTTGCGCGGCAGACGTCCATGATCTCGCGCTCCAGCGCCACCTGCGAGCCGGCGGCGACGTTGAGCACGACGTCGGCCACCACCAGCGCCCCGGTAATCGGATTCCTGCGGGCAAAAACTCGGCTCGCCTGGACCGCGGGATGGGCGTTGATCACCGCCTCCACTTCTTCCGGATGCACCTTGGCGCCGCCAACATTGATGATTCCGCCACGGCGGCCGACGAACAGATAGCGGTCGCCGCGCCGCTCCACCATGTCGCCGGTGTCGACGAAGCCGTCGGCGTCGACGAGGCTTTGCGCCCGTCCGAGGAAGCCCAGCGCGGCCCGCGCGGACTTCATATGCAGCGCACCATCGACGATGCGGATCTGCACCGGGCCGCCGACGGCGACCCAGGCGGCGGGGAAACCCGGCTTGCCGTCGCCGACCACGAAGCCCACCCCCGCTTCGGTCGAAGCGTACACATGTTCCAGGCGGGCGCGCGGGTATTGTCCCGCCAGCGCCGAAAGAATGCCCGCGTCGGCGATCTCGCCGGAGAGGCGCACGTATTCGGGGTCGATGCGTCCCGCCTCGCCGCTCATCAACGCCTTGCGCCAATGCGACGGAGTGCCGGAGATGTGGGTGATCCCGGCTTCGCCGAGGCGAGCGAGAAAGTCCTCGATGCTCTCGTCGCCGCCGTTCAGCCAGAACGAGTGCGAGCCCGACAGCGCGCGAAGAAAGATCTGCAGGCCGCCATAGCGGCGGATGTCGTAAAAGGTCGCCCAGAGCTGGCGCGGCGCGTCTTGGATCGCGCCGGTCAGCGTCGCCAGCGAATGGCGCACCAGCTTCGGCGGGCCCGAAGTGCCCGAAGTCGGCAGCACCCATTCGGTTTCGACCGCACGCCGATCGGGCCGCTCGACCGCGCGCATCGGCAGCGTCGCCGGCGCGTCGACGGCGAGCGCGACCGACGCGACGAGCCGATCGTGGACGATCGCATCGGCTTCGGCGTCGCGGGCCGCGCTGCCGATTTCCGCCGCGCCCCAGCCGGGCGGACAGAGCACGAT
>JBKQKS010000065.1:0-12194 GCA_052147395.1 Roseiarcus sp. | reverse complement strand
CGAGGAAACGGGTTCGGGCAGCGGCGCTTCGGCTCGCGCCTCGGCGGCAAGGAGTAGCGTCATCCGATCCTCGGCCTCCTCGTCGCCGACGCGCGCGAGCAGCGCGTCGTAGTCGCGCCGGCTCAGCACGACCAGTTCTTCCCCCGATTCCGTCTTCAAGACTTGCACGCTCATGGAAGGCTTTCAACGACAGATATCTTTGCGATGTCCGAGGGCGAGCGCGACGAGCTTGTCGGCGTCCTCGTCGAAAATGATGCGAAAATCGCCAACCTGCAACCGCGCCGTCTGCGTCCCGACCAACGCCCTCACTTCGCCGACGCCGCGCATGGCATAGTCATGCAAAGCAACGGAAACTTGCCTCTGAACATCCGCGGTCAGCTTATCGAAGCTCTTCGCAGCGCCCGAGCCGAGCACAATGGTCTTCATTCCCGTAATATCGCTCTAGGCGGCGATATTGGCAAGCCCTGAGCAACAGCCCTGAACAACCGCGCTCCACCTGGACAAACCTGCCCCCGCGCTCAGACCGGCCCTTGACCGACGGCGCGAAAGCGCGATGCGCCGGGAGCCCAAGATGCTTTCATGGTGACTGCGCCGACCTTGGTGGCGGCGCTGGTCTCCGCCGAGCGCCGCGGCTGCATCGAAAGGAAGCGCGCCGGCCGGCCCCGACCGCCGCTGCCCTGAAACGCGACATCAACGGCTCGAGGAAATGAGTGAGGCTTTAATTGTAACGCATTGAAAATATTGCCGTCCATCTCACGTAGAAGGCGCGGCGGCGGCCACTGCCGCCGCCCCCGGATCGCTCGCAGCGCGGTCTAGACCCGGAGACAACGCTTCAACAGATCGTTAACCCTAACTAATTCCTGGCTTCGTGGAGATTTGTTCAACTATGGCGACAACACCTCGGCGCGTTTAGGCGCCGCATTGAGTTCTTACCTTCATAAACGCTAATAACATACTGACTTCATTGTTACCGGCGCTTCTCCAGCGGTCCTCACGACGAGGCGACCCAATCCGCCACCGCCTTCCTGGCGTCGTCGCGCGCCTGCTGCTTGGCGTCGCGCGTGGCCCTCAGTGAGCCGAGCTCGGTCTCATCCTGGTCGAGTTCCGCGAGGTAGCGCTTCTGCAGGTCCGAGCCCGAGACCGCTGCGGGCAGCAAGTCCTTCAGGCGCGTCTCGTCGGCAACGACGTCGGCGATGTGCTTTTCGACGTCTTTCACCTGAGCCTCGGCAGCGGCCTCATGCGAACGCAAGTCCGCGAGCCGGACGAGGCGCTCGCGGGTCGCCGGATCGATCTCGCGGGCGGCGAGGTAGAAGCCGAGGCTCCGATCGTCGATGTTGGCGAGCGCGACAACCTGTGCGTTGGTGCGCTCCTGCGCGACGACGAAGGTCTGAGTGTCGCCCGCCTTCACGTCGAAGGGGATGCGATAGCGCCCTTCGGACACGGTTGGAGTCACGCCGACCGGCGCGACCAGTTTCCAACCGTCCAGTTTCGGCGTCGAGATCAAGAGCCGGCGCGGCGCCTGCGCCTTGACGTGATAGCTGGTCTCACGGCGCGACAGGGTCTCGACCGTCAGCATGCCCTTGGCGATTGTCGCTCGCGTCAGCCCCGACGTCTCGGCATGGCCGGCCTCGATCAGCGTTTTCGGATCGAGCGCATAGCTGAGCAGGCGAGAATCGCCGGCGGGCAGATCCGAGAGCCGGGAATCGCCGACGTAAGAGACGCCCTCGGCGCCCTGTTCGTAAGTCGTCACGATGCCTGGCGGCAGGCCGCTCTTGCCGTCGTTGGAGAGCCGCACGGCGCTGAGCGGCGTTCGCGGGTCGACGGTCGGATCGTAAAGCGCGATGCGTTCGACCGGCTCCTGAGCGTCGATGATCGGCAGCGACAGCGTGCGGCCGTTGCCGACGCTGACAGGGAACGGGATGTGGAACGACACCTGCGTCAGCCCCTCCTCGGCGGCGACCGCCTCAGCGCCCGGTGCGAGGCTCGCCTCGCTCGGAGGCGGAGCGGCCATCGGGGCCGCCGCCGCCATCCCGGCCATAGCTTGCAGCTGCGGCGCGTCGAAGAAAACCCGATGAGTCGCCGCCGCCTTAGGTTCTGGAATTTCGCCGCGATCCGGCGGCGGCAGCAGCCTTCCAACCACTTCGACGGGCGCTTCGGGGCGCTCGACCATGTAAGTGCGGTAGAGCGCCTGGCGGAACGCGACCGGGTGGCCGGAGACCAGCGTGAGGTCGACCCCCTTCCAATCCTGGCCGGAGAGGTTCTCGAGCGTCGCCCAGCCTTGCAGCTCGGCCTGCTCGGCATCGGCGGCCAATGGCAGCACCATCCTGTAGGAGGCCTTCCACAGCGGCGCCGCGACGACATAGGAGACGCTGAGCGTGCGCGGCCCGTTGCCCTTGGAGGTGAGGCGCAGCACCCGCGCGTCCTTCTCGCCACTGGCGGCGAGCGCTTTCAGCGCCGTGTCGAGCTCGGCGCGCACCTTTGGATCGGCGAATTCGATATTGTCGGCGTCTTCGAGCACGAACTGCTCGAGGCCCTGGTCCGTCATCACGGTCACGCGATGATGGGGCTCGAGCGGCCGGCCTTCCGGCGAGACGCGCGGCTCCTCGGCGACCGAGACGATGCGGCCGGAGATCGCGTGCGCGCCGCCAACCGTGATCTCGGCGCCGCGCAACGCCTCGAGCAGGTCCGGCGCCGATTTCAGATCGTCGGCGCTGAATGGCAAATTGCGAAAAGTCTCGGCGAGCGGTTCGCGGCTCGGCAGATCGAGCCCGCCGACGCCGCCGCGATCGTCGAACACGACGAGGCTTTTCAGGATATCGTCGACTTGGTCGAGCGGAGCTTTCAGCTCGACCGTCGCATCGCCGTCGACCTGGGCTCGATATTCGTAAAGCCCTAGCCCGCCCGACGACAGCACGACGCGCTTCAGCTCGAGCTCGCCGGACGCGAACGCCGTCGACGAGACGAGACTGGCCGCGGCCCAAGCGGCGGCGGCGGAAAGTCGGACGCGGTTCGAGCTCGACATGAGACCCCCTCCTCAATGCGGAACGGGGAGATCGAACGCCCAGCTCCCGCCGATTTGGAGGAAGGAGCGCGCCGAAACTACGCCCGATGTCGGCTCATTTCGTGTCCGCCGCCGGCGGGCAGTCGCCCTTCCCCACCGTGAATTCGTGCAGCACGACGGTCCACGACACGCCGCCGATGTGCTGCTGGAAGGGCGTTTCGAGCCGGCCGCAGATCTCGCGCTCGTCGATCACGATCTCGCCGATGTGGCCGGTGGCGACGAAGTCGACGGGCTCGGAAGTTCGCTCGACGACCTGGACCTGGCTGTAGAGGTCCTTGTCGCGCGGCGTGAGGCCGACCGTGATCTCGCCCGTGGCGGGTTTTGCGGCCCCGAGCCGGGTGAGCCGGGGCTCGCCGGGCGTCGCTTTGCCGTCGGCGATTGCAACGGGAAAGGTCAGCTCCTCCCCCGCCTTGAGCGTCAACGCCTTCACTACCTCGGCGGCGCGGCCGGCTAGGGGCGACAACAGCAGCGCCAGCGCAACGGCGAGGCTCGGCAGGGCAACGGGTCTCGACATGGCGCAAGCTTCCTTTCGGCGCGGCCACTCCATATTACGCCTTCCCCATGGCGGCACGGAAGATGGCTCGACGACAAAAGCCCTCAGTCCTCGACATCATAGCTTGCTAAATTAAGCCACTAAAGCAGGCTGCGCTAATTAACGGGGACCCCACGTACTAGCTGCTCGAGATCCTCCGCCTGCTCGGCCTCGCGCTGTTTCTAGGCTCGATTTTCGGCCTTATCGTCGCCGACACGGTTCGAGGCGACATCGGCGCGCCGGCATTCGCAGAGGCGCGGCGCATGGTCACGACGGCCTCGTTCGCGCTCACCCTGCCCAGGTTCGGCCTCGCCATCCTCGACGCTTGCGGGCTCGTTTCGCTCGCGCCCGTGCGGCGGCGCTGGATGTTCGTCCACGGCGGTCACGCCATCGCCAGCGCGCTGGTTTCGGCCTTCGTCGTCGCGCCTGCGGGCGAAACCGAAATCGCCCGCGACGGCGGGCGTAGCTCGGAGAACACATCTCGGCGCCCTCGACATCGCGCTGGCGATCGTGGCGCTCGGCGTGGTCAAACTGGCGCCGACGCTCGTCGGCCTCGAGAAGGGCTGGGATGCCGACCCGAGCCATGCAGACGCCGAGAGGAAGCCATGACTTAGGTCCTGGAGTTGTAACCGGGGCAAATTCCCGGGCGCCCTTTTAGGCGAGGTCGCCGACCTCGCAGTCTCCGCTTGGAAGACACGTGCGGGATGAGGCGCTTGACAAGCCGACCGAGGTCGTCATTCGACAAGCTCAGGATGAGGGCCCTCGCCTACAGAATGGCGCCGCCCGCCCAATTTGCCCCGGTTATCTGGAATTCGACCGGGCGACGAGCCTGGGCCATGTCGTCAACCGTCTCGCGCGGCTTTTGCGCGCACACGGGACCAGCGGCCGCGGACCCAAGGCGTCGCGCTCGGACAATTTCGGACCGCTGCTGATCCTCTGGGACCGGGAGGGCGTCAGCCAATCCGAGACCGCCCGCCGGCACGACGTCGAGCAGCCGACGATCGCCGCCCCCCTCAGCCGCATGCAGCGCGACGGCCCGCTCGCGCCTGCCGCCGACCTCGGAAACCGCCGGCAGGCGCCGATTTTCCTCACCGGGAAAGGGCGCGCGGTACAGCCCGAGCCGACCCGCGAGGCAAGGGCCGCCATCGTCGTCGCCGCCGCCGCCGATCCGACCCGGAGCGAGCCCGAGCGCAGCACGGTTTAATTGTCGGTCTTGTCCGAAGTCGCCGCTGCCGCCGCGGTCTGCGAACTCGACGAGTCGGTCGAGGCCGAGGTGTTATGATAGGGACAGCCAATCGCCGCGGCGCCCGAAGCCGCCGCCAATAACGCGCCCAACGCGAGGGACAACAACGCTTTTCTCATCGCCTGCCTCTCCTTCCGCCCACCAGCGCCCTCAGATTAGCCGAGCCGCAATTGCGCGCAAGACCCATTCGCGACAAATCGTCGCGGGCATTCAGGGCGCGGGCACGATGGCGACGTCGATTGTCGTGGCCTCGACATTGCTGATCTGCAGCGTCGCCGCGCCGGCGGCGAGATCGAAGCGCACGCTCTTGCGTACGCCGGGGCAGCCTTTCACGCCGGAAAAGTCGTTTGCCTTCAGGAGCCTGCCCTGCTCGGCGACATCGATCCAGCCCTCGTCCGACAGCGTGACGTCGTAAGGCCCAGGCGCGGCGACGGCGAACGAGAGAGCCGCCGCGTGGGTTCCGGCCTTGGGCGCACGCTCGGGCGCGACCGCAAAGGCGACCGAATTGGCGAGGACGACGCGAAAAGCCGTGTCGCCAATGCTCACCGCGCCTATCGCAGGAACCGGAACCGGCGCGGCTAACAGCGCGCGTTCGCGCGCGACGCTCCACTTGAATTTCCCGCACGCCCCGTCGTCCTGCGCCGAAGCCGGCGCGGCTAACGCTAAACCCAAGGCCAGAACACCGAGCCGCATCGCGAACCCCCTCGTCGTATCACGACCACTATAGCGAGATTCGCGCCTGAGCGTCATTGCGCCGGCGCCGGCGCCTCGCGCGCGCCCGACACTTCCGCGCCCGCGTCGGGCTTAAGCCGCATAAACAGCAGCACCGAGCCTAGCGTGACCAGCGCAACGACGCCGAAGCTCGTCGAAATATCGCGCGCGGCGAGCGAGCCGTCGCCATAGAGCCATTGCAGCGCTTCGACCGAGGCCGCGGCGACCGCGACGCCGATCGCGCCCGACATCTGCTGGGCAACGCTGGCGAAGCTGGTGGCGCGGCTCATGCGCGCCTGGTCGACGTCGGCATAGCCGATCGCGTTCAAGGCTGTGAACACCAGCGAGCGGAAATAGCCGCCGACGAGCAAAGCGGCGAGCACCAGCCAGTTTGGCGTCGAGGCGGTAAAGAACCCATACGAGGCGAGGAAGCCCGCCGATACCGTTGCGACGGCGATCAGCACGGAGCGGAACCCGAACCGCCTGAGAATGGTCGAGGCCGAGAATTTCATCGCCATGGCGCCCGCCGCCGCGGCGAAGGTGAGAGAGCCCGACTGGAATGGCGTCATGCCGAAGCCGATCTGCAGCAGCAGCGGGAGCAGGAAGGGAATCGCGCCGATGCCGATGCGGAACACGAAGCCGCCGACCACGCCGGCGAAGAAGGTGGGAATGGAAAGCAGGCTGAGGTCGAGGATCGCGTCGGAGTCCTTCTTCGCGTGCCGGACATAGAGCGCGATGAGAATCGCGCCGACGACGATCAGCGCCGCCACCTCGGGCAACGGCAACATACCGCGACCGATCACCGTGAGGCCGAAGATGAATGTGAGCAGCCCCACCCCCGACAGCAGGAAGCCGACGACATCGAAGCGCGGCACTTCGAGCTCGCGCACATTGTCGACGAAGCGCAGCGTCAACGCGACGCCGAGCACGCCGATCGGCACGTTGATCCAAAAGATCCAACGCCAGTGGAAATAGGTGGTGATGAAGCCGCCGAGCGGCGGGCCGATCACCGGGCCGAGGAGCGCCGGCACGGTCAGATAGGCGAGCGCATCGACCATCTCCGATTTCGCCACGCTGCGCAGCAGCACCAGACGGCCGACCGGCACCATCATCGCCCCGCCGAGGCCCTGGAACGCGCGCGCCGCGACCAGCGACGGCAGCGACCAGGCGCCGCCGCACAGCACCGAGCCCAGCACGAATACGGCGATGGCGGCGCAGAACACCGTGCGCGCGCCAAGCTTGTCGGCGACCCAGCCGGAGGCCGGGATGAACACCGCGAGCGTCAGCAGGTAGGACGTGAGCGCGAGCTTCAAGACGATCGGATCCTGATGCAGGTCGCGCGCGATCGCCGGAAGCGAAGTCGCCAGCACCGTGCCGTCCATGTTCTCCATGAACAGCGCGGTTGCGACGATGAACGCCGTCAGCATCGCTGGACGCATGTGTGCCTTCGCCTTTCGCAACGAAAATGCGACTCCCACGAAATGCGCGGTCGCCCCTTTCCCCTCTCGAGGAAGCGCTTGGCCGTCCCGGCGACGCATCGCGCGGAGACCGGCTCTCGCTCGGGAGCCGCGCCTTATTTGGCGCCGCGTCGGCCCGAGGGCAAGCCCGCGCGGCGCGCGATCGCCTGCCGTTCATCCAACCTACTGACATACATAAGCAATCTGTTGCTACAGCGGACCGGCCGCCGTGTCCGTTAATCACAATTGGCGAAAGGAATTGAACGCGAAATAACTATGTGGCGATGTGCTTAGGCGACGTTAATTTCCCTTAAGGGAAGGCGATCGACATGATGGTGCGAGTGGCTGTGATCGGCGCCGGCCCGAACGGGTTGTCCATCGCCGCGCACCTGAACGCCCGCGGCTTGCAACCGCTGGTGTTCGGACGCCCCATGGAGTTCTGGCGCTCGAGCATCCCTCGGAGCATGAAGCTGAAGTCCGACGGATACGCGTCCAATCTGAGCGAGCCTTCGGGCCGGCACACGCTGAAAGCCTATTGCGAGGCCCAAGGCCGGCCCTACGCCGACACGAACCCGCCAATTCCGCTGGAGACCTATATCGCCTTCAGCGAGGCGTTCCAGCGCAAGTTCGTTCCTCAGGTCGATACCCGCTTCGTCGAGACCATCAGCCTCGAGCGCGAGGGCTTCGCGCTGAGGCTCGACGACGGCGCCGCCATCGAAGCCGACGAGGTCGTGGTCGCAACCGGCGCCGGCGCCTTCGCCAACATTCCCGCGCCGCTCGCCCATGTTTCGCCGGCGCGGATGAGCCATTCGAGCAGGATCTCCGATTGCGCTCGATTCGCGGGCAAACGCGTGCTGGTCGTCGGCGCCGGCGCCTCGGCGATCGACGTCGCAGCCAGCATGGTCGTGGCAGGCGCCGAAGTCCGGCTCGTCTGCCGCGAACGGGCCCTCAGCGTCTCCGACGGCGGCGGAACGGGCGCCCTGTGGCGGAAGCTCGGAACTCCCGATACCCCGTTCGGAGTAGCTTGGCGACGTCGGCTGGCCGCGACCTTGCAAAACCTGTTCAGCCTGCTGCCCGACTGGCTGCGGGTCGATGTCGTCGACAACACGCTGGGCCCCGCCCCTGTCTGGTTCATCGGCCCGGAAATCGAGGGACGAATCCGCGTGCTACCGGGCCGTGAGGTTCTCGGCGCTGCGGAGGACGTGGACGAGGACGAAGTCGAGCTCGAACTCGGCCGCGTCGGCGCGCAGATCGAGCGCGTCCGCGCCGATCACATCGTACTCGCAACCGGCTACCGCGTCGAGCTCGCCCGCCTGTCGCTGCTGAGCCCGGAACTGCTGTCGAAAATCGATCTCATCGAGGGCTCTCCGCGGCTTTCGGCGACTTTCGAGTCGAGCGTGTCCCGGCTCTATTTCGCCGGAGCGATGGCGGCTTACACATTCGGGCCGCCGTTGCGCTTCGTCTACGGCGCCGATTTCGCCGCCAAGCGCATCGCCGCCGCGATCGAAGCGCGCTCGCGGACGCATCGGGAAACCACGACATCGGCGCCGCCCGTGATCCGCCTAGCGCCCCGATGAACGCTCACGTCGCCGATCTCGCGCCGCATGCCCACGCCGGCGCGGCGGCGGCGATCCGTCTCGCGCTGCTGCCGGACGACCGGCCGAGGGGCGGATTTTTCAGCGCCTCGGGGCGCGATCCGTGGTGAAGGCGCCCATGGTCACGCGCTTCTCAGCGCGCGGCGAAGATCGCGCCAGAGATCGTCGGCGTCCTCGACGCCCGCCGACAGCCTGAGCAGGTCCGGCGGACACGGCGAGCCCGCGCCCTCGATCGAGCCGCGGTGCTCGATCAGAGACTCCACGCCGCCGAGCGAGGTGGCGCGCTTCCACAACTGTACACGCGCAGCGACGGCAATCGCGGCGGCCTCGCCGCCGCGCACCCGAATCGACAGCATGCCGCCGAAGCCGCCGCGCATTTGTTTCAACGCCACCCGGTGGCCGGGATGATCGGTGAGGCCAGGATAGAGAACTTCCGCGATCTGTTCGTGGCTGGAGAGCCGCTCGGCGAGCGTCATGGCCGTGGCGGCGGAAGCGCGCACTCTGAGATAGAGCGTGCGCAGGCCGCGGATCAGCAGGAACCCCTCGAACGGCCCGAGGATGAGCCCGAGACTCTGGCGGACGGCGCGGGCGCGGGCGCTCAGCGCATTGTCGATGGCGAAGCTCAACGTTCCCGCGACGACATCGGCATGGCCGTTCAGATATTTCGTCGCCGAATGCATCACCACGTCGGCGCCGAGCTTGATCGGTTGTGAGAACACCGGCGTCGCACAGGTGGAGTCGACGGCGAGGATGGCGCCGGCGGCATGGGCGAGCCGCGCCGCTTCGGCGATGTCGGAGATTCCCCACAGCGGGTTGCTCGGCGTCTCGAGCCAGACCAGCGTCGTCCGCTGCGGCGTTATCGCGGCGCCGAGCGCCGAAGTGTCCTCACAATCGACGAACTCGACCGCGAGCCCATGGTTCGCCGCCTCGACCGCGAGCCAGTTGCGCAGCGCCCAATACATTTTGCGCGGCGCGACAATGTTAGAACCAGGCGGCAGGCTCAGAAACAGCGCGATCGCCGCCGACATGCCCGAGCCGAAAACGACCGTCGACGCCGCGCGCTCGAGCTCGCCGACGATCGCCTCCGCCTCGCGCACCGTTTCGTTGTCGGGCCGGCCGTAGACATTGCCGCTACGATATTGGTTGTCGGGATCTCTCAGATAGGTGGTCGCCACGTGGATCGGCGGCACGACGGCGCGGGTTTGCTCGTCGGTCTTGCCCATCGCCGTGACGGCGTAGGTCAGCGGGCGGGTCACAGGCCAAGCCCGCGCGACAGGCGAGACGCCCGCGGGCCGGCGCCTGCGGCCTCGGCCATGAACGCCCGCTTCAGCGCCGGCGCGCGGTCGACGATTCTCAGGCCGAAATCGCGCAAGCTCCTGAGCGGCGCGAAATCGTTCGAGAACAATCTCAGCATGGCGTCCATGCCGAATTCGCTGGCGATCACGTCGAAGCGCCGGTCACGCTCATAGGCTTCGAGCGTCGACGGCTCGCCCGGATCGAGCCCGAGCCGCAGCGGCTCGACGACTCGTTCGGCGAGCGCGGCGACGTCGCGCAGGCCCAGATTGAGCCCGAGCCCGGCGAGCGGATGCACGATATGCGCGGCGTCGGCGACCAGCGCGAGGCGCGGTGCGACGAAGCGTCGCGCAATCCGGAAGCTGAAGGGATAGCCTTCCACGCGGGACGCGAGCGAGATTGCGCCGAGTTTCAGCGTGAAGCGCGGCTCGAGCTGGCGCAAAAAATCCTCTTCGTCGAGCGCGAGCAGCGCTTTGGCCTCGTCGTGGCGCTCGTTCCAGACGATGGAGGAGAAGCGACCGGGCATCGGAAGAATGGCGAACGGACCGCCCGGCAGGAAATGCTGTTCGGCGCGGCCCCCGTGGTCGCGCTCGTGGGCAATCGTTGCGACGATGCCGGTCTGGCCGGTGTCGCGGCCGTAGGTCGGGATGCCGGCGAGCCCGCGCAGCTTCGAGCGCGCGCCGTCGGCGGCGACGACGAGCCGCGCCCGCGCCTCGCGCCCGTCGCTCAAAGCGAGCCGCGCCGTCGTCGGCCCCGGCGCGAAATCTTGCACGGCGGCGCGCGCGGTTTCGACCCCCAGCCCATCGCAGATCGCGGCGAGCGCGTCGGCGAGGTCGTCGTTGTAGGCCATGTGCGCGAGCGGTTCCTCCGCGCGTTCCGAGAAGCGCATCTGCGGGATGCGCACGGCGTCCCGCGCGAGCCCGTCGTAAATCGCCATCTCGTGGATCGGCTGTGAAAGCGCCGCCAGTGCGCTCCAGGCCCCAACGCGTTCGAGGAGTTTTCTCGATCCCTTGGCCAGCGCTACGGTGCGCACCCGGCCGTCGCGCGCGAGCTTGGGATCGATGAGGAGAATGCGCAGGCGCTTGCCGAGCGCCTGCTTCAACGCCGCGGCGAAAGCGAGACCGGCGGGCCCCGCGCCGGCGACCGCGATGTCGAAGGGTTTCGAGAGGTCGGAAGCTTCGCTCATGTGCCATTGTCCCGCGCGGCGCGCGCCGGCGCAAGAGCGGGAAAAGCCGGTTCGTTTCCCGTGGCGGCTGAGGATACGCTCGCTCGAGGAGCGGCGGCGTCCACGCCGACGTCTCGGCGCGACTCGTCGGCGTGGACGCCGACGCTCCGGCCTCAGTGCGGCCTTCGCGCCCACAACAGCGCGATCGCGCAGGAGCCGAGGCGCGACATCGTGCCGTCGGCGCGGCTCGTCACGGTGATCGGCACGCGCGCGCCCATCACGATTCCCGCCATATCGGCGTCAGCAAGATAGACGAGTCGCTCGGGTTACGTGGGTTCGGTGACGGTACATTTAATTGGCGGCAGTCAAAGAACCCGCAACCCACTGCGACCGGAACCCCAAGTTAAATGCAGTCCATACCCGTCCCTTCCGTCTCTTCCGGTTTGACTTGTTTGCGAACAACTGGGAACCGGCGGTTAGATAGGCTTGTAATCGGTATCTTGTCGCGGCAGGCCTGATGGCGGCTCCGGCGACGGCTTGGCTGGCGTTCGCGGTTTGCCAAGCGCACGGAACCGTTGCAAGTTGGTTTGGAAACGGCGGCCATCCCGCGGATGCCGGTCAAGCTCTCGAAGGAAATCGTGGCATGGCGGAAGATTCCAGCGAGGCGACGGCGGCTCGCGACAAAGACAATTTCGCCCGTTTCGCCGGCAATAGCATTCCGGAACATTATGACCGCGGCCTAGGCCCGGTATTGTTTGCTGGATTTGGCGACCGTATTGCCCGACGAGCAGCTTCATATGAGCCCGGACGCGCGCTCGAAACTGCGGCCGGGACGGGAGTCGTAACCCGCCGGCTGCTCGACCTGCTGCCGACCGGCGCAACCCTGACCGCGACCGACCTCAACGCGCCGATGATGGAGATCGCCAAGGCAAAATTCCGAGCCGTAGAGCGAGTGGAGTTTCGAGTTGCCGTCGCGTGCGACTTGCCCTTTCCGGACCACTCGTTCGACGTCGTGGTCTGCCAGTTCGGCGTCATGTTCTTTGTCGACAAGGCCAAATCTTATCGGGAGGCCCGCCGTGTGTTGACCTCGGGCGGCCGTTATGTCTTCAACGTCTTCGACTCCTTGGCGTTCAACCC
>JBKQKS010000064.1:0-5288 GCA_052147395.1 Roseiarcus sp. | reverse complement strand
CAGCCGCGCGAGGTCGTCCTCTTGATCGCCGCGCGCTCCGCGCTCAGGCTGTTGCCGCTGTTTTCACGGTATCCTATTCACGATGTGGATGAGCAGCGGTTTAGGGACAAAACCGCGGCTCTATTTGGCGCCACCGCGCTAGCTCGAGCCGCCGCAAAATATCCGACCTTAGCAACTGAATTCCGCGCCTCTGCCAGGAACGCTGCGAGCAGAGCATACGGCGCCGAAGCTCCATACGCCGCCGCCCGCGCTGCCGACGCCGCGTATAACGCAGCTCGGGCCACCGAAGCTATCGACATTTCGGCGTTAGTCGATGCCGCCACCCGAGCAGTTGTCGGCATCAGCGACCACACTCGTGTTCTTTCCGCCATCGAAAATGAAGCGACATGGGAAGCCGTCCAAGCGGATGTTGCTAGAGCGGAAATCTCTGGCATTCAGGCATTGATAGCGGCCACTCTTTGGCCCGAAGCGACCCATGAGCCTATCGGGTGGGCAGAAGACGCTTGGTATGCGCTAAGAGCCAGGCTGCCGGCGAACGAGAACTGGGACGTGTGGACCGTCTGGTATGAGGACCGGCTCCGCGGCGCCAACTACGACGAGGCCCGCGAACTCATCTTCGCGACGGTCCCCCTGGACATGTGGGAGCAAGGCTCGGCGGCGGCGAACGCATATATCCGCAAGAAGCTCGACGAACTCGAGAAGCGGCCCGAGCCAAAGACTTCGGCCACCCTGTCGGTCCTCTTCTCCTACGCCTGGCAGCCGATCGACGCCCAACACCGGGCGCAACTCGACCTCTATGAGCGCCTGACGCAGCTGGTCAATCAGAAGCCTCCGGAATTCGCGTCGCTGCCGAAAATCGAATTGTGGCGCGATGCCGAGCGGCTGGAAAACGCCCACGGCGCCGAGGCGCAGATCGCTGCGGCCTGCGACCGCGCGTTCCTTCTGCTCGCGCTGATGTCGCGAAAGTATCCGACTAGCGACGGCTGCATGAGAGAGTTCGACAAGTTCATCGACGCCAACGGCGCCAACTTGCCGGGCAAGCAAGCCGTCGTCGTCGCGGCCAACTGCCGCCGCAGCGAGGCCGCCGCCCGCTTCTCCGCCGGATTGCGGCTTTGGATGCTCGACGACGAGGACAATACGCTCGTCGAGGCGATCACTCGCAAGGAACCGGCGAAGGACGCCTTCGCGCATCGAGTCGCCGAGCAGATCTGGCGCGCCGCCGCGCGCCATCTCGGTCTCGACGCGGCGGACGCCGGCCGGCGGCTGAGCGCGCCGAAAGCAAAGACCGGCGCGAAGCGCAAACCGCCCGCCGGGGAACGCTTGCAGACGTTCAACTACCTGCCGGCCTGGAACGAACTGCGGGTCAACGAATCCGGCCGTATCGGCGCGGACCCCGCTGTGCCGCGTGTCCGCGACGCGTCCGTATCGGCAGAAAAGGAGCGCGAGAGCGAAGCGGAGGTTTGTCGAAAGCTCGCCGAGGCGGCTGCGGACGGCCTCGAGCGAGGCCTATTCGGCAATGTCCGCGACCCTTACCTCGTCGACAGGCTCCGCAGATACGCCGACTGCGTGCCCACTCATAACAGCCAGGGCAATATGGTCTTGGCGAGTGAGTGGGCCGGCTTCATCCGTGAACATCTGAAGGACCATCGCGCCGAATGGCCAAGGCGTTGCGTCACCGAAATCGACAAGGTCCTCGAGCACCACGAAAAGCTCAACCCGTCCTTCCCGGCCGCGCAAGCGGCGACGGCTTTTGCGTCGGATGCGCACCTGCTTCCACCTATAGATGACGCGACGCTCGCCGACATCCCCAAGGCCATCAACGAAAAGCCGGCTTCCGACGCCTTCGTCCCCGAGGTCGCCGAGGCGCTCGCACAGTCGCTGGCGCCGACGCCGCGGGACCCCGCAAAGCCTCAGTCCGAGGCGCCGCGAGGTCCGCGCGAGTACGAAATCCTCACCACGCTCAATCGCCTCGTTCGTGTTCTCGACCTGGGCGCGAAAATGAACGGAACGATCAATCTCGCACGGCAGGTGCTCATGCCGCTGATCGAGAAGTTCCTCGATACTTGGATGCCGCACTGGCCCTTCTGATCCGGTTTCCGGGCGAAGAGTTCACGTTAGGCGCGGGCCAGCGAGATTAGCCCCTTCTCCCCCTGCGGGAGAAGGTGCGCAACGCGCGGATGAGGGGTTGTTTCCGAATTCGCCGCCCTACCCCCTGCGCCGCGCCGCCAGCGCCTGCGCCAGGCGCTTCGATAGCCCGTGCGGGTCGTCGAAGCGCAGCGTCACCGGCAGCGTCAAAATGCCCTCCCCTTGCCCGGGCGTGAAGCGCACGCTGTCCTTTTCCGTCGTCACCGGGATCAGGCCGCGGCGCTCGGCGGCTGCGGCGATCGCCATCAGCTCGGCGGTGTGGAAGCGGTGGTGATCGGGAAAGGCGCGACGCGCGGCGACGCGGGCGCCGATCGCCTCGAGGGAGGCGAAGAATTTCTCCGGCCGTGCGATGCCGGCGAAAGCGTAGACCGGGCGGCCGACGAGCCGCGATGCGGCGGTCGCGTCCACGAGCAACCGCGCGGCAAAAACCGGCCGGCCGGGCGCGACGCCGGAAAAGTCCTCGGGCGCGTCGCCGCCAATGACGACGAGCGCATCGACGAACGGGGCCTGAGCGGCGATCGGCGCGCGCAACGGCCCCGCCGGCAGGCAGAGCCCGTTGCCGAACCGCGCCTCGCCGTCGACCACGGCGAGCGTGAAGTCCTTTGCGAGCGAGGGGTTCTGTAGGCCGTCGTCCATCACCAGCACGCTCGCCCCCGCCTCGATCGCGGCGCGCGCGGAAGCGACGCGGTCGGCGCCGACCCAGCACGGGGCGACGCGGGCCAGCAGCAGCGGCTCGTCGCCGACGGCGCGCGCGCTGTGCCGGGCGGGATCGGCGATCAGCGGCGCCGCGTGCGAAGCCCCGCCATAGCCGCGCGACAGAAAGGCGACGCGCTCGCCCGCGCCTTGCAGCAGCTTGGCGATGGCGATCGCGGTCGGCGTCTTGCCCGCGCCGCCGGCGACAAAATTGCCGATGCAGATCACCGGCGCGTCGACCCGCTCGCCCTTCAGCGCCATGCGCCGGGCGGTCGCCGCGCCATAGAGCGCGCCGATCGGCGAAAGCGCCCGGGCCAGCAGACCCGGGCGCGACCTGTGCCAGAAAGCGGGCGTGTGCATAAAAGTCAGGCCGCGCGAAGCGCCGCGAGACGCGGCGCGAGGGCTTCGATGATTCTATCCGAGGCGCCCGACTGGCGTTCGACCCAGTCGGCCGCGGCGCGCGTCATCGCCCTGAGCCGCCCGGGGTCTTCGAATAGCGCGATCAGGGCGGAGGCGAGCGCGTCGGCGTCGCATGTTTGCCAGGCCGCGCATTCGGCGTCGAGCCCGGCGTAAACGTCGACGAAATTGCCGACATGGGGCCCATGCAGAATGGCGCTGCCGAGCTTGGCGGGCTCGATCGGGTTCTGCCCGCCCTCGCCGATGAGCGACTTGCCCAGGAACACGATGCCTGCGAGACGATAGAACAGCCCGAGCTCGCCCATCGTATCGCAGATATAGATTCCGACCCCCGGCCCCGGCTTCTCACCGCGCGAGCGCAGCGCCGTCGGGAAGCCGGCCGCCCGAAGCTCGGCCGCGATCGCCGCGCCGCGGGCGGGATGGCGCGGCGCGATGAGGGTCAGCGCCTCGGGGAAGCGTTGGACGACCCGCGCATGGACTTCGGCGGCAATGCGTTCTTCGCCCTCGTGGGTGGAAGCCGCGATCCAGATGCGCCGCCCCGAGGTGAGGCCGGCGAGCGCGGCGAGCACCTTGCGGTCGGCCGGCGGCGCGGCCGCGTCGAACTTGAGATTGCCCATCACCCTCACGTTGCGCGCGCCGAGCTCGGCGAGCCGCTCGGCGTCGTCGAGGCTCTGCGCCAGGCACTGCTCGAAGGACTGCAGCAGCGCGCCGATGAAGCCGCGTGCATGCCGCCAGCGCGCATGGGAGCGCGGGCTCATGCGCGCGTTGACCATCGCCAGCGGAGTTCGGGCGCCGGCCGCTTCGACGATCATGTTGGGCCAGATCTCGGATTCGGCGATCAGCCCGAGGTCCGGGCGCCAATGGGCGAAGAACCGGCGCATGAACTGCGGCGCATCGAGCGGCGCGAATTGATGCAGCGCGCCGGCCGGCAGCCGCCGCTCCATCAGCCGCGCCGAGGTCACCGTGCCGGTGGTCACCAGCGCCGAGAAGCCGGATCGCGTCAGCCGCTCGATGAGCGGCAGCAGCGACAGCCCCTCGCCGACGCTCGCGCCATGCAGCCAGACGAGCGGCCCCTCGGGCCGCTCGCGCCCCGCGACGCCCCGCCGCTCGTCGAGGCGCAAAGGGTCCTCCCTGCCGCGGTTGAGGCGCAGCGACAACAACGGCCCGGCCAGCGGCGCCGCGAGCCAAGTCGCGAGCCGATATCCCGAGAGCGTGATCGGCGCCCTCATATGCCCCTCAGATCGGCCCCGGGATCCTTCTCCCCGACCAGCGCATAGGCCCGGCCGTAGACGGCGTCCAGCCCCTGCTCGACCGCCCGGCGCGCCTTTTCCATCTCTGCAACGTCGGCGTCGCGGGCGACCTCGATGAAATCGCCGACGACGATCGCGCCGCGGCCGAAAGGAAGCCCGACGCTCGCCCGGTCCCACGAATCGAAATCGATGCGCCGCGACGTGACGACCGCCGTCGGCGCGATCGGGCGGCCGGTGTGCTTGGCGAGCGCGATGATGCCCATGCCCGCCACCCGCGGCGTCTTGGGAATATCTGCGGTCATCGCAACCGAGACGCCCGCCTCCAGATAGCGGCGCAACTGGATGAGCGCGGCGGCGCCGCCCTTGGCCCTCGCCTTGGCCGGGCGTCCGCCGGAACCGCGCACCGCCATGACGCCGTGATAGCGCAACGCGACGGCCTGCGCCCCCGCGTCGGCGTGGCGCGAGATCAGCGCGGCCATGCGCACGATTCCTCTGGGCCAGGCGAACGTGGTCATCAGGTGCTGCCCGTGCCACATGGCGACGATGACCGGAGTCTTGCCGGCGAGCAGCCCGTCGATGTCGCCGGGTTCGCGCGTGAAGCGGTTGGCGCGGCGCACGAACCCGAGATAGGCGGCGAGCAGCAGGCCGACCGCCTCCTCGAGTACGACGTCGCGCAAACGCTGCAGCGTCATTCAAGACTTCCGGGCCGCTTTACGCGGCGCCGCGGCCGGCTCGAGCTGCAGGGCGTGCGGTTCGAGCAAACGGCGCCGGTGGACGATGAAG
>JBKQKS010000063.1:0-26545 GCA_052147395.1 Roseiarcus sp. | reverse complement strand
AGTGTCGAGCGCGGACAAGGCTGACAATACACGGTCACGCTGCGCCAAATCCAGTTGCGCCACGCCGGCCAACCAGATTTCAAATTCTGCCGCGTCCATGATCCTATCTCCAACTCGCAAGTGCATTATTAACCGCTCTCAACAGGCTTTGCAATAAGAGCGAATTAAATCGTCGCGCGAACTTGCCCTGTGACAGTCCGAGCCGGCGGCGAATGGCGGCGACGGCGACGGGCTCGGGGTCGAAGGCGCCCGCCGGGCGCGCCTCGCGGCGGGCGATGGCGAGCGCCTCGGCGGCGCTCTCGACTAAGTCGCTTCCGAGCTTCGTCATGTCTTGGCTCCCTTGCGATAGGCTTCTGCGATCTGCGGAAGAATGCGGGCCAGCTCGTTTCGCTCCGCGGCGCTGATGGCGCCGCGCTCGCGCTCGTCGAGCAGCGGTTACGGTGACAGTGCAATTAATTGAAAGAGCGATCCATTTTTCGCAGTGAGCAATCGAATAAAATGCGCTGTCGCCGTAACTCGCAACCTCGGGCAGCGCCATTCTGGAGCCGAGGTCCCTCTCCGGAAAGGCAACCTTGTAGCCGGGGTTGCTGACCCCGTCAGCCGCTCGACGACCGCGGCTACAATTGGCGGTCTTTCATGTTTCACGGTGCGCGAAGCGGATGAGAACTCATCCCGAGCTTGTCGAAGGACGACCTCGGTCGGCTTGTCAAGCGCCTCATTCTCACACGACTGTTCCAAGCCGCGGCAGCGAGGTCAGCGACCTCGCCTACAAGGTCGCCCGGGAATTTGCCCCGGTTTGTACCGTTTTTGTCGCCCTCCCGTGTCCCTGCCTCCCGGAATCCCATACCAAAGCCTGATATCACAACTCCCTATTGCACTGCACAAATTCACATTTTAGAGTATCGCCAGTGCTACTTTCCAGCAATCTGGCCCAGCGACCAGCGGTCCGGCGCCACAGCCAGCAAAAGCGCCCTCGCAGAGCGCGGATAACGGACCATTGCAGCGGCCGAGAATGTCCTTCCAACTCTCCTATCCGCACTTCGACACCGGGCTCGAGCTCGCCCTGATGTTCCTCCGCTGCTCTACCTCGCACTCATTCCCTGGCCGAAGGACCAGACCACGAACGCAGCCGAACCCGAGTAACCTCCGCGCAAGCCGGCGCCCTCACAGCAAAACACCAGGAAGGATCCACCTCATGGTTTACAATGCCGTATCCACCGCCCTCAGCCTCCTGATGGCCGGCGGCGTCATCTCCGTGCTCCTCATGGGCTTCGCCGCCTTCAGCATCGGCTTCGTCGCCCCGATCTACATTAAAGTGCGGAAAACCATCACCAGCCACGAGACGCTACGCATCCGCATTGCGAACGCCACCTAGTTGGTGTAACGCCAGCCGCAGCGCAACGCCTGCGAAAATACGGCGAGCGGCCCAATCCGCCCGCGGTCTTCACGCCGAATTCCGCCGAAAACACACAAACCCTCCATATAAAAGCTGTACAAGAGGGTTCAAACGACGAAAGACCATCGACAATGACCCGCGGAACCAACACCGAAGACAGTCGAGCATGGCGCATCAAAGTCGTCAAAGCCCTACTCTACATAGGGGCTTCCTGCAACCAAATATTCAACCCGAAAGCAAAGCTCGTCTCCGACTTGAAACTGACGCCAGAAGACTTCGACAAGCTCAGCACGAAGCTGCAAACCAAAATCGACCCCACGGCCGTCAAAACGGTCGGCGACCTCACGGCCCTCTGCGCCTGAACGCGCCCATATTGCGCGAGAAGGCTTGCAGAGTTACGGAGTTATGGTGTCAGCTTACCAAATCCCCGAGCTCGGTCGGCCCGCGGGCACAACGTAATCACATGGATTTTCCGAATGGCGAAGTTGGCGCTCGTGGGGCCATAGCAAAAAAACCCGGCCGTCAGCGAATCAGCGAGCGGCAGGCGCGGAACTCCCGCTTCCGGTCGGTTCCCGTCGTTGAGCGGCCGGGGCGCCAAGTGTGAGATTCCGCCCCCAGCCGAGCCCCGAGCCCCATGCGCATCTTGTTGACCGAAGGGTCGGGCCTCACCTCGCGGCAAGTCGCGGGCCGGCTCGGCGCGCTCGGACATCACGTCGAAATCCTCAGCTCGACGCCGATCGCACTCGCGCGCTTCACCCGTCACGTGCGCGCCGTCCACGCGGTTCCCCGGTTCGGCCGCGATCCGTTCGGCTGGCTCGAGGCCGCCGAACGCATCGCCAAGGCGCGCTCGATCGATCTGCTGCTGCCGACCCAAGAGCAGGCGACCGTGCTCTCGGCGCGCGAGTGTTGGCTTCGGGTCGCGGCCGTCGTCCCGCCCTTTCACAGCCTCGCGCGCGTACAGGACAAGGTCTCCGCTTTCCGCACACTGCGCGAGATCGGCGCGCCGCAGCCGGCGGCGACGATCGTGGAATCGCTCGCGGACCTCGAGGGAATCGCGAACTTCCCCGTGTTCGTCAAACGGCCGATCGGCACGGCGAGCTCCGGCGTGTTGCGCGCTTGCGATCGCGCAGAGCTGGAACGGGCGGTTCGCGCGCTCGGGTTCGCCGACGGGGCGCTGCTGGTCCAGGCCGAAGCGAATGGCCCGCTGGCGATGATTCTCGCGCTCGCCGATCGCGGCCGTCTCGTCGCCCACCATGCCTGCCTCAGGCTCGCGGAGGGCGTCGGCGGCGGCGCTTCGTTGAAAGAAAGCGTGGCGCTGCCGGGACTTCGCGACCGGCTCGCCGCGTTCGTCGCCGCGCTCGATTGGCATGGCGGTCTCGCCTTCGATGCGATCCTCGCCGACGAGCCACTGATCATCGACGTCAATCCGCGGCTGGTCGAGCCGGGCAATGCGCTCGCCGCGGGCGTCGACGTCGTCAAGGCGCTCATCGAGATCGCCGAGGGACGAAAGCCGGCCGAGCTCCCCGCCGGCCGGGCGGGCGTGCGCACGCGGCAGACGCTGCTCGCCGTTTTGGGTGCGGCGCAGCAGACGTCGAGCCGCGGCGCCATCCTTTCGGAAGCTCGGGCGGCGATTACCGGTTCGGGGCCGTTCGCCGGCTCGAGCGAGGAGCTCACGCCGCTCGCCGGTGACCCGCTCGCGGCGGTCCCGGTCGCCGCCGCACTCGCCGCGACGCTCGCCCTGCCCTCGCTGTGGCGAAAGTTCCATGCCGGCGCCGTCGGCCCCTACGCCGTGACCTCCGAAGCGTGGCGGCGGATTGTCGCCGGCGCGCGGTAAAATATTATTTATTCGCGGGTCTCGGGCACGCCGAACGTCCGCCATGGATCGGAAATTCGCCCCAAGGCGCCGAAGGTTAGGAGGGTTTCCGCATCCAGGGGCGCGACCATTCGCGGCCTTTACACGCGCCTTGCGGGCTTCTAGCTTTCGCGCCGCGCCAAAGGGGGGAAGACCCGCGGCGCGCTTCTGAACAGGTGGGAGGAGGATATGGCAAAAGCGAAGCGAACCCTCACGTTCGTGGCGCTGGCCGCTGTCGCGTCGTTGGCGGCGACCTCGGCGCACGCGACCGAGCCCGTGGCGAAATGGTGTGCAGGCGTGAAGATCGCCGCGTTCCCCGGCGGACCGCAGGGCGGCGTGTTCGCCAACAACGTCTACAACGGCTACCGCCAAGCCGAGCTCGATCTCGGACCGTCGGTGACCTACTACTTCTCCGACTGGGACCCGCACAAGATGCTGGACCAGTTGCAGCAGGCGATCGCCACCAAGGTCGACGGCATCGCCTTCATGGGCCATCCCGGCGACGACGCCACCGATCCGCAGATCGACAAGGCCTTTGCGCAAGGCATCATCTTCACCACCGCCAACACCGCGCTGCCGAAGGCCGAGGCGAAATATGGGCCCGAGGGCATGGGCTACGTCGGCGCGCCCAACCATCTGGCTGGCCTGGCGCTCGGCGCCGAAGCCGCCAAGCGCGCCGGCATCAAGGCCGGCGACAAAGCCTTCGTCTGGGGCCTCGAGGGTCAGGGCGGCGACCGCGGCTCGCGCACGGTCGGCGTGATCGAATCGCTGAAAAAAGCCGGCGCCAAGGTGATCTACCAGGAGATCGACAAGGCGACCGACGCCGATCCGAACACGGGCACCGCGACCTTCGTCGGCGTGATGAAGGCCAATCCGGGCATCAAACTCGTCGTCACCGACCACGGCGCCTTGACCGCGAATGTCGGCGTCTATGCGCGCGCGGCGTCGCTGAAGCCGGGGCAGGTGTTCTTTGCCGGCTTCGACATGTCGCCCAACACCGCCAAGGCGATCAAGGACGGCTATCAGGACCTGGTGATCGACCAGCAGCCCTATCTGCAGGGCTACCTGCCGATCCTCAACATCTGCCTGACCAAGAAGTTTGGCTTCTCCGGCCTCGACATCAACACCGCCGGCGCTTTCGTCGACCCGAAGAACGTCGACGCGATCGCACCGCTCGCGGCGCAGGAAATCCGTTGACAGCCAACGTTCGGGGCGCCCGCACCGGCGCCCCGGGCGACTGAGAAGGGGGGACGCGTGGCCGAAACTGCGACGCCGAGAACTGGCGAGCCGCCGGTCATCGAGCTCAAAAACGCGTCGAAGACGTTTGGCGAGGTGCGGTCGCTCGCCAACGTCGATTTCCAGGTCAACCGGCGCGAGATCGTCGGCCTGCTCGGCGACAACGGCGCGGGCAAGTCGACGCTGATCAAACTGGTGATGGGCTTCTATTCCCCCGATTCGGGCGGCGAGATCTATTTCCACGGCAAGCGGGTCGACGACTGGTCGGTCGCCAAAGCGCGCAGCCTCGGCATCGAGACGGTCTATCAGGAACGCGCGCTGTGCGAGAAACAGCCGATCTGGCGCAACATGTTCATGGGCCGCGAGCTGCGCACGCGCTTCGGCCTCCTCGACGTGCGTCGGATGCGCGCCGAATGCGCGCGGCTGATGAGCGAGCACATGGGCTTCACCTCGGCCGCCGTGCATCCCGACAACGTCGTCGCCACCATGTCGGGCGGCGAGAAGCAGGGCGTCGCGATCACCCGCGCGCTCTATTTCGAGGCCGAACTGGTCATTCTCGACGAGCCGACGATGGGCCTGTCGCTCACCGAGACCCGGAAGACGCTCGACTTCGTCCGGCATATCAAGGAGGTCGGCAAGTCGGCGATCTTCATCGACCACAACATCTTCAACATCTATCCCGTCGTCGATCGGCTCTATGTGCTCGATCGCGGCAAGGTCGCGGGGGTGTTCAATCGCGCCGATATCACGATGGATCAACTGATCGAGCGCCTCTATCACGTCGCGCGCACCGGAACGATGGGGTAGGGCCGTGGCGAACGAAGCTGTCTCCGCCCGACCCGTCGTCGGCAACCAAGGCAAGCCGCCGTCGCTGCTGACCCGCTACGGCGCGCAGATGGGCATCATCGGCGTCGGTCTCGCGATGTGGCTCGGCTTCGTCATCGCCGCGCCGCGCGTGTTCACCGACATTGACATCTATCGCGCCTTCGCCGAGACGACGCCGCAATTCGGCATTATCGCGCTGTCGCTGACCTTCGTCGTCATCACCGGCGAGATCGACCTGTCGTTCCCGAGCGTGATGGCGCTGGGCACGGCGGCCTTCTGCCTCGTCACGGCGCGCGCGGGCTATTCCTGGGAGGTGGGCCTGGTCGCGGCGTTGGCGACCGGCGTCGCCTGCGGGCTGGTCAACGGCTTCCTGGTGGCGACACTCGGCATTCCCTCGCTGGTCATCACCATCGGCACCCAGTTCCTGTTTCGCGGCCTCGAGCTGGTGCTGATCGGCGGCTCGGGCATCCCGATGACCGCCGACCAGTATCCTGAGATGCACGCGCTGCTGCGCGGAGACGTCTGGGGCTTCCCGGTGCAGACGCTGTGGATGATCGCGATCCTCATCGTCGAATGGGTGCTGCTCAACCGCACGCGCTTCGGCGCCCACGTATTCCTGACCGGCGACAACCAGATCAGCGCCCGGCTCACCGGCGTCAACGTCGAGCGGGTCAAGATCAAGGCGTTCGTGCTGGTCGGGGTCACCGCCGTGTTCTGCGGCCTGATGAGCTCGATCTACGGCTATTATTTCTGGCCGACGACCGGCGAGGGCTCGCTGCTCTACACCATCGCCTCGGTGTTTCTCGGCGGCACCTCGGTGTTCGGCGGCACGGGCTCGGTCACCGGCGCCTTCTTCGCCGCGTTCATCATCGGCGCGATCAACGCCGGCATCGTCTCGGCGGGCGTAAATGCCTTTTACACCCAGTTCGCCTTCGGCCTCGTCATCGTCATCTCAGTGGTGCTGCAGACGATCATCGACCGCCGCGTGCGCCGGCAGTCGCTGACGGGCAAGTAACACGGTTTGCTGGCTGTTCGCTTTGGATCATGGGTAACCCCGGCGCCCCTTCCCGCTCGAGCGAGCGCGCCCTCGCCCCTCCCGCTTCCTTCGACAGGCTCAGGATGAGGTCGACAAGTTCGGGATTGCGGGGGAGCGGATGATCAACCGTTTCTGAAAGATCCTTCGATGACCCTCACCGGCAACTGGAACTATCCCACCTCCATCCGCTTCGGCCCCGGCCGGCTTCGCGAACTCGGCGAAATCTGCTCTGGGCTAGGCATGGCGCGGCCGCTGCTCGTCACCGATCCCGGCCTCTCCAAGCTGCCGACGCTCGCCGAGGCGCAGCAATTCTGCGCCGACGCCGGCCTCGCCGTCGCATTGTTCGACGGCGTGCAGGGCAATCCGGTCGCCGCCAATGTCGAGGCGGGTCTCAAAGTTTTTCGCGCCGGGAGCCATGATGGCGTTATCGCCTTCGGCGGCGGCTCGGCGCTCGACGTCGGCAAAGTCGTCGCCTTCATGTCGGGGCAGACCCGGCCGATGTGGGACTTCGAGGACATCGGCGACGGGTGGACGCGCGCCGACCCCGAGGGCATCGCGCCGATCGTCGCCGTCCCCACCACCTCGGGCACCGGCTCCGAGGTCGGCCGCGCCGGCGTCATCACCGACGAGCTTATGCGCACCAAGAAGATCATCTTCCACCCTAAGATGATGCCGCGCGTCGCGCTGCTCGACCCGGAGCTCACCCTCGGCCTGCCGCCAAAACTCACCGCCGCCGTCGGCATGGACGCTTTATCCCACTGCCTCGAAGCCTATTGCGCCCCAGGCTTCCATCCGCTCGCCGACGGCGTCGCCGTCGAGGGCATGCGGCTCATCGAGCAGCATCTCGAGCGCGCCGTGAAGGACGGCGCCGACCTCGAGGCGCGCGCCCACATGATGGCCGCGGCGGCGATGGGGGCGACCGCGTTCCAGAAGGGGCTCGGCGCCATGCATGCGCTCGCGCATCCGATCGGCGCCATGCACGGCGCCCATCACGGCATGACCAACGCGACGCTGATGCCCTACGTGCTGAAGTTCAACCGGCCGGCGATCGAGCCGCGAATCGCCCGGCTCGCGGCGTTTCTCGGCCTGAAACCCTCGTTCGACGCGTTCCAGGCGTGGATCCTGGAATTGCGCGCCGCGATCGGCGTCCCGCACACGCTCCTCGCGCTCGGCGTGCCGACGACGGACGCCGAGAAAATCGCCGAGATGGCGATCCGCGACCCCTCGGCCGGCGGCAATCCGGTGGAGCTGACGAAGACCGCCGCGCTTCGGCTCATCGAAGCCGCCGCGACCGGCGCGCTCGGCTGAGCCGCCGGCCATCGATTCGACGGCTCTTGAACTCCGCGCGCGGGAACGCTATCAGGGGGGCCACCTCCTCGGGGCATGACGTCGGCCCTCCGAGTCGTTCGGCGCCAGGGTTCTGGGCCGCGGCGGCCAAAGCTCAGGACGTTCTGCCCTCCCTCGAGACCTCTGGAAACGCGCGGCCATCTGTGTGCGCGAGGAATTGCCCATGCGGGAAGTCAAACTCACCGAATTGAAGATGAAATCGCCGACCGAACTGCTCTCGTTCGCCGAAGAGCACGAAGTCGAGAATGCTTCCATCATGCGGAAGCAGGAATTGATGTTCGCGATTCTGAAAAACCTCGCCGGCAAGGACGTCGAGATCATCGGCGAGGGCGTGGTCGAGATCCTGCAGGACGGGTTCGCCTTCCTGCGCTCGGCGGACGCCAATTATCTGCCCGGTCCCGACGACATCTATGTGTCGCCGTCGCAAATTCGCAAGCTCGGCTTGCGCACCGGCGACACGGTGGAAGGCGTCATCCGCAGCCCGAAGGAGGGCGAGCGCTATTTCGCGCTGATGAAGTGCAACGCCATCAACTTCGAGGACCCGGAGAAGACGCGCCACAAGGTCCATTTCGACAATCTGACGCCGCTCTATCCGCATCAGCGCATCAAACTCGAGGTCGAGGACCCGACCAAGAAGGATCTTTCGGCGCGCGTCATCGACATCGTGGCGCCGATCGGCAAGGGCCAGCGCGCGCTCATCGTCGCCCCGCCGCGCACCGGCAAGACGGTGCTGTTGCAGAACATCGCGCAGTCGGTCACCGCCAATCATCCCGAATGCTATCTGATCGTGCTGCTGATCGACGAGCGCCCCGAGGAAGTGACCGACATGCAGCGCTCGGTGAAGGGCGAGGTGGTGTCCTCGACCTTCGACGAGCCCGCCGTGCGCCACGTGCAGGTGGCGGAGATGGTGATCGAGAAGGCCAAGCGCCTCGTCGAGCACCGGCGCGACGTCGTGATCCTGCTCGATTCGATCACCCGCCTGGGACGCGCCTACAACACCGTCGTGCCCTCCTCGGGCAAGGTGCTGACCGGCGGCGTCGACGCCAACGCGTTGCAGCGGCCGAAACGGTTCTTCGGCGCGGCGCGCAACATCGAAGAGGGCGGCTCGCTCACCATCATCGCCACCGCGCTCATCGACACCGGCTCGCGCATGGACGAAGTGATCTTCGAAGAGTTCAAGGGCACCGGCAATTCGGAAATCATCCTCGACCGCAAGGTCTCCGACAAGCGCACCTTCCCGTCGATGGACATCACGCGCTCCGGCACCCGCAAGGAGGAGCTGCTGGTGCCGCAGGACATCCTCAAGAAGATGTATGTGCTGCGCCGCATCCTCAATCCGATGGGCACCGTCGACGCCATCGAGTTCCTGCTCGGCAAGCTGAGAGAAACCAAGACCAACGCCAATTTCTTCGATTCGATGAACACGTGAGGCTGCGCGATGGCCGAAGACCTGGCCGCAGCGCTCGGCGACCTGCGCAGGGAAATCGACCGCATCGATCTTGCCATGCACGAGCTCCTCATCGAGCGCGGCCGCATCATCGATTCGCTGATCGCGATCAAGGCCGAACAGGGCGGCGGCTCGGCGTTCCGCCCGGTGCGCGAGGCCGAGATGATGCGCGCGATCGCCGAGCGCCACCGCGGCCTGTTGCCGCTCGACACCGTCGAAGGCATCTGGCGCATCATCATCGCGACCTTCACCTACGTCCAGGCGCCCTACAGCATCCACCTCGACGTGTCGAAGGGCGACGCGTCGATGCTGGAATCCATGCGCTTCCACTTCGGCTTCACCGTGCCCTGCGTGCGCCATCAGGGCGCGGATCAGGTGATCGCGGCGGTGAACGGCAGCGGCGGCGACCTCGGCATGTTCCCGCTCGACGCCGAGATCGGCGCGCGCGCCTGGTGGCTGAAGCTCGCCAGCGCCGGCGCGCCGAAGGTGATCGCCCGGCTGCCGTTCGTCGAGCGTCCCGACCATCCCGCCGGCAAACCGGTGTTCGTCATCTCGAAGCCGCTCAAGGACGGCGCCGCGCGCGACGTGATGCTGGAGGCGATCCACGTCGATCGCTGGCGCGGCGAATATCCGCAGGCGCTCGCGGCGATCGGCGGCGAGATCATCGCCACTGCGGCCGAAGGCGCGGCGCTGTCGCTGCTCGTCGCGCGGCCGGGCGCGCTCGACGCCGACGCCGCATCGGCTGCGCTCACGAGCGCCGGCGCCGCCGACGTGCGCTCGCGCCCGATCGGCTCGCACGCGGCGCGGTTCGAGGCGAAGGCGTTGCGGCGAGAGGGAGCGCCGTAGCGGAGCGCGGACTCCCCTCTCTCCGCTTGCGAACTAACGCATGCAAACATCTTGGCGCCGCCAGCCTGCCCCTCGTCCTGAGGAGGCCCGAAGGGCCCTCGAAAGACGCTCCAGGAATCTGTACCGCTCGAGCAAGCCGAAAGTCTCCGCTCGAGCCTCGGGGCGCGGTCTAGCGGAACCGGTCGAGCTAGCTGGAGCGTCCTTCGAGGCCGCTTCGCGGCGCCTCAGGACGAGGGAGTTGATGGCGCCACCGATGTTTTCCGTTGCTCCGTGTCCGTCGGCAAGATGCGTGCATGACGTTCGCCTTGCAAGCGAGGGTTCGTGAGGGGTTCGCTCGGCTTGGCGAACCATCGGCGAAACAGTGCCGACGCGTCATCCGGCATTCAGCCGCCTTTTCCCCGGGGGGGAGAAGGGCTAAGTCCGGCGATGCCAGGTGTCCAACTCCACAAGCGGGAAACACCGCCCGAGCTGTGCAGGAATCTTGGGAGCGCAACGTGAGTGAGAACAAGCATCGCCCGCAGCCTCGGGCTTCGGTGATGGCGATCAAGGCCTATGTGCCGGGAATGAGCTCGTTTCCGGGCGCAACCAAAGTTTACAAGCTGTCGTCCAACGAGTCGCCGCTGGGGCCGTCGCCGAAGGCCATCGACGCCTATCTCGCCGAGGCTCAGCGGCTCGCCCTCTACCCCGACGGCGCGTGCGAGGCGCTGAAAGAGGCGATCGGCGCGCGCTACGGGCTCGAGCCCGAGCGCATTCTGTGCGGCAACGGCTCGGACGAGCTCATCTCGCTCATCGCCCATGTCTATCTCGCGCCCGGCGATGTCGGCCTCTATTCGCAGTACGGCTTCCTCGAATACCCGATCGCGATTCGGGCCGCCGGCGGCGCGCCCATGGTCGCCGAGGAGGAGGATTTCACTGCCGACGTCGATGCGATTTTGCGCAAAATCGGACCCCGCGCGCGAATCGTGTTCCTCGCCAACCCCAACAATCCGACGGGGAGCTACCTGCCCTATTCCGAGGTCGAGCGGCTGCACGCGGCGCTGCCTGACGACGTGATGCTGGTCATCGACGAGGCCTATGGCGAATATGTCGAGCGCAACGACTACCGCTCGGGACTCGAGCTCGCACGCGTGAGCCGCAATGTCGTCGTCACCCGCACGTTCTCGAAGATTTACGGCCTCGCGGCGCTGAGGCTGGGCTGGACCTATGCGCCGCCCGAGGTCGTCGATGCGTTGAACCGGGTGCGCGGGCCGTTCAACGTCAACTCGGCCGCGCAGGCGGCGGGAATCGCGGCGCTCGCCGACGTCGAGCATGTCGAGGCGGCCAGGCGCCACAACGCCCAATGGCTGCCATGGCTCACCGAGGAGATCCGCGCGCTCGGGCTGAACGTGCTGCCGAGCCTCGGCAATTTTGTGCTCATGGAGTTTCCCGCGAGTGGGCCGACCGCGACGGCGGCCTACGCGTTTCTCGGCGCCAGAGGCTTCATCTTGCGCCCCATGGGCGGCTACGGTCTCGACAATTTCCTGCGCCTCACGGTGGGGACGCAAGAAGCCAATCGCGGCGTCGTCGCCGCCCTCACGGATTTGCTGCGGGAAAATCATGGGCAATAAACTGTCGGCGCTGGAGCGGCCGATCTTCCGCCGCCTCGCCATCCTCGGCGTCGGGCTCATCGGTTCGTCGGTGGCGCGCGTCGCGCGCGAGACCGGCGCCGTCGGCTCGATCGCGCTCTACGACGCCTCCGCCGACGTGATTGCACGGGCGCAAAAACTCGAACTCGGCGACGATTACTTCGTCTCGGCGCGCGAGGCCGTGCGCGGCGCCGATCTCGTGATGTTCTCGGTTCCCGTCGGCGCCAACGCCGGGCTCGCAGCGGCGATTGGCGACCATCTCGAAGCCGGCGCGATCGTCTCCGACGTCGGTTCGGTGAAAACTGCGGTCGTCGAGTCGATCGGCTCGCGGCTGCCGCCAAGAGTCCATTTCGTGCCCGCGCATCCGGTCGCCGGCACCGAGCAATCGGGGCCGGAGGCGGGCTTCGCGGAATTGTTCGTCAACCGCTGGAGCATTTTGACCCCGCCGCCAGGCGCCGACGCGGGCGCGGTCGAGCGGGTCAGCGCTTTGTGGCGCGCCTTCGGGGCGAATGTCGAGGTCATGACGCCCGCGCACCACGATCTCGTGCTGGCGATCACCAGCCACGTGCCGCATCTGATCGCGTACAACATCGTCGGCACCGCCGCCGATCTCGAGGAAGTGACGCGCTCGGAAGTGATCAAGTTCTCGGCCGGCGGCTTCCGCGACTTCACCCGCATCGCCGCCTCCGATCCGACGATGTGGCGCGACGTTTTCCTCTTCAACAAGGACGCGGTGCTGGAGATGCTCGGCCGCTTCACCGAGGACCTCACCGCCCTGCAGCGCATGATCCGCCGCGGCGACGGCGACGGCCTGTTCGACCTCTTCACCCGCACCCGAGCGATCCGACGCGGCATCGTCGAGCAGGGCCAGGAGACCCCCGCCCCCGACTTCGGCCGGCGCGGCGGCAACGTGTAGCCGGGGACGCCGAGCCGCAGGCGCCGAGATTGCGCGTCTTCGATTTCGACCCGCTCTCCCGCCCTCTCCTGAAAGGCAACCTTGTAGCCGGGGTCGCTGACCCCGGCAGCCCAGGGCGCCGACCGCGGCGCCCGAGGTCAACGACCGCGGCTACAGTTGGCGGTCTTTCATGCATCAAGGCGCCCAAAAGCGCATGGAATCTCATCCTGAGCTTGTCGAAGGAGCGGGAGAGGGTTGGGGCGAGGTCGCTGACCTCGCTGCCTCCGCTGGGAAGACTCATGTGAGACTGAGGCGCTCGTGCACCGGCCGAGGTCGTCCTTCGACGAGCTCAGGATGAGGGACCTCGAGCTACAGAATTGCCCCGCCCGCCCAAAATCGCCCCTCGCCCATCGCGCCGAACTCGACGGACACGACTCCTTCACGCCGCGACGGCGACGCAGGGACCCGACGCCACGGGCGTCGCCTTGCGCCCGTGAAAGCTCCAAGCGTCCGCCGGCATCGGCCTGCCGAACAGATAGCCTTGGATTTCGACGACCGAGGCTTCTCGCAGCAGCCGAAGTTGAACTTCAGTTTCTACACCCTCCGCGGTGGTGACCATTCCGAACGCCCCGGCCATGCTATTGACCGCCGCAATGATCGCCGCCGAGCGTGGATCGACGTCTAGCCTTTGCACGAAGCTACGGTCGATCTTGATCTTGTCGAGCGGGAAACGGTTGAGATAGCTCAGCGATGAGAATCCGATGCCGAAGTCATCGAGCGCGATCTTGGCGCCCATTGCCCGCAACTCGGTCAACACACGCAAATTGTGATCGTCTTCGGCAAGCAGGACGGATTCGGTGACTTCGATCTGCAAACGATGGGCGGGCAGTCCCGATCTGGCGAGCGCCTTCTGAACCGTGGCGACGAGGTTGCCGCGCGTCACCTGGATCGGCGACGCGTTTACCGAGACCATGATCGACGACGGCCACGACATTGCGTCACGGCAGGCTTGTTCGAGCACGTGCGCCCCGAGACGCGAGATCAGCCCGGCCTCTTCGGCGACGCGAATGAATATGTCGGGAGCAATGGCGCCGCGGACGGGATGGCGCCAGCGCGCCAGAGCCTCCATCGCCACCGTGTCCCCGCTGGCGGCGTCGACGATCGGTTGATAATGGACGGCGAGTTCCCCTCGTCCCAGGGCGGCCTCGAGCGCAATCGCGAGTTCCCGACGGGATTGGATTTCCTCCGCCATCGCCGGATCGAACATTCGCACGCAATTGCGCCCGTCGGCTTTGGCCCGATAGAGCGCGAGGTCGGCGCCGCGCATGATCGCGCTCGAGTCGAGGAGCTCTTCGGCGGCCAGAGCGATACCGATGCTCAGACCGATTCTTATTTCCTGACCTTCGATCTGATAGGGCTCTCGGACCTTGGTCAGCAGCCGTGCCGAGAGATCGACGGCGGATGCAGATGGCTGCAGGAGAATCGCGAACTCGTCGCCTCCCAATCGGGCGACGATGTCGCCGGGCCCCACCGACTCGCTCAGGCGTGCGGCCACGGCCCTGAGCAGCTTATCTCCGACCGGATGTCCAAACGTATCGTTGACCGCCTTGAACTGGTCGAGATCGACGACGAGGACGGCGAAACCGGCCTCGCCGCGACGCCCTGCGGAGCGAAGGCATTCGAGGAATTGCCCGCGGTTGGCGAGTCCGGTCAACGCATCGTGGCACGCCATATGAGTGATCTGCTTGGCGGCCAGATGGCCCTCGGTGACGTCCTCCTGGGTCGAAATCCAGCCGCCTCCCGGGATCGGTTGGTACAGAACCTGGATATAGCGGCCATCGGCCAACAGCTCGATGTCGGGGTGACAGTCGTCCGGCTCGGATGCGAAATAGGCCAAGTTGCGGCGACGATATTCCTCGGCATTAGCGCGATGGTAGACGCCTTTGACGAGGCGCAGCTCGATGATCGCGGCGATATCCGTCCCCTGAGGCATCTCCTCGCTGCTGACGCCGTACAGGTCGGCGTATCTGTGATTGTGGATGACGATGCGCCGCTCCCGGTCGAACATGGCGACGCCCTGTTTCATGTTCCTGAGGACCGTATCGAAGCGCAGATTTGCGGTTTCCGTTGCAGCCGCCCGAGCGGCGCGCTCGCGCACCCGCCACCAATGTGCGACCATACGGGCGGCGACGACGATCGCCGTGACCAACGCCGCTGACATCCCCAGCAGTATCCGAGCGGTCCGCCGCCAATCGCCGAGCACGTTCGCCTCGGTCTGAGTGACCAAGATCGACAAGGGATAGTTGGGCAGCGCCTGGGCGGAGCGGAGCATCGAACCGTGATCGGCGGAGACCTCGCGCAACAGCCCGCCGGCTTCGAGAGCGCGCTTGGCGGCGCCGCCCGTCAACGCTCCGAGTGGACCGATTTGGGGAAAGCGCGCCATCAGCATTCCATCATCGCGGACCAGCGAGATCGAAGCGCCCTTGCCGAGCGACGCCACCCCGAAAAAGTTCTCGAAATATTGCAAGGAGATCGCGCCGAGGATGAGACCCATGAACTCGCCATTGGGATCATTCAGACGGCGCGCTACGTAGATGTTCCACGTTCCGTCACCACGATTCTTCACCGGGGCGCTTATGAACGTTTCGAGGTTTGGATCCGCCTTCAGGGCCTCGAAGTAATCGCGATCGGTGACGTCAACCTTCGGAATCGGCCAGTATCGGGAGAAGCTGATCAGCTTGCCGGTCGAATCGATCATCGTGACGGCGTCGATCTGCGGCAGCCCCGTGATCTTTTCTCTCAGAAACACATACGTGTCATGGCCGGCCATGAGTTGTCGATAGGTTTGGGCGTCGTTGACGCCCTTGCGGGCGACGTAATCGCCGACGCTCGACAGCACGAGGTCCACCGATTGAATGGAACGGTCGCTTTGCTCGGCGAGCGTCAGGCTCTGGCGCGAGAGCTCTGCCTCGGCGTTTTGCAACGAGCTCGAGCGAAAGTCGGCGAGAAACAGCAGGTTCGTGGCGACGATGGCGACGATCAACGCCAACGTGCCGCCGAGCAGCGCGAATAATTGATAATTCCATTCCGACGTCAGTGATTGTCGAGCTGCCACGGATGACCCCGACTATGTTGAATTCGGGTTCACGCTCGACTGCGGCGTCGAGCGTACGGTTACGCGCGGCCCCGGCCTCGAGGCGGCTGCGAAGGAGCGCGAAAAGGCGGCCTCTGCCTCCGTCGCTGGCCTGCCTTCGCGAATATCCTCATTCCGCGGGCGCGAGGATTGGGGTCCATCGAGCGATTTCGCGGGTCACCAGGGCGGCGAGCGCGTCCGGCGAACGCTGCTGTCGGTCGGGTATGTCGGCGCCCAGTTCGAGCAAGCGCTCGCGCACGGCCTCATCGTCGAGCGCCTTGTTCAATGCGTGGTTGAGCGCGCCGACGATCGCTTTCGGCGTGTTCTTTGGGGCAAACAAGGCGTTCCAAGCCGAAACGGAAAATTGTGGCAACCCCGACTCCGCTGCCGTTGGAACGTCGGGCAAGGCGGGACTGCGCGCCGGCGAGCCGATCGCATAGACGTTGATCGACTTGGCTTCGACCTGGGGAACGACGGTGACGATCTGATCGCACGTATAGTCGACCCTGCCCGCGACCAAGGCGTCCATCGCCGGACCGGATCCTTGGAACGCTGAGATTTTGGGTTTCACGCCGATCAGCGAATTGAACATCGTGCAGGTGACTTGCGACACCGAGCCCGCGCCGGAGTCCGTCATGGTGAGGTTGGCGGCGTGTTGCTTCAAATACGCTATGAATTCCTCGAGGTTGTTTGCCGGCGTGTCCTTCTTGGCGAGAATGAGCACGGGCATTCCCGCCACCATGCCAATGGGCGAAAAGTCGGTGGAAGGGTTGTAGGGGAGCCTCGGATTGAGCGCGAGCGCGGCAGCGTGGGTTCCCATATGGCCCATCATGATGGTGTAACCGTCAGGCGCCGCACGCATCGTATGTATGCTCGCGGTCGTCCCGCCCGCGCCGACAATATTTTCGATGACGATCTGCTGGCCGAGAGTGCGCGCCATGCTCGGCGCGATGATTCGCGCGACAACGTCGGTTGGACCGCCTGCGGCGAACGGCACGACCAAGGTGATCAGACGCGTCGGATAGGTCGATTGTGCGAACACGACCTTTGCATTGCCGGCGCAAGCGATGATCACGGCGATCGCCATAGGCACGAGCCGGACCAGCAGCGCCGCTATCTGCGCTAGGCGTCGATCGAACTGTCCACATGCGCTCGCATCCAGCTCGCGCCTCGCTCGAATCGCGGCTGCGCCAGCAGGTAAAATCCGGATCTGCGAAGGGTCGCTCGACTTGTTGCGATCGTCCATGAACTCGGTGTCCCTGCCGCCGAACTCATTTCGCCTCGGCGCTCGGACAGCTCTCCGACTGCGAGCGATGGACCCTTGGCTCGATGAGAGACCCTCAACCAGCGCGCGCGGCCCAGGCCGCCGGCACATGCTGCGAGTTGAGTAGAATTTCTATACAACCCAGGACTGAGTGTAGACGACACTCGTTGCCGCAGAGTTAATGCCGAGGGCCCAGATGAACATGTGGCTCGGGCGAGCGTCGCCTTCCGTTCGGGTCGAAGCCCGACGTTGCGGTGATTTCGATTGCGCGCATCGCCTCTCCGCTCGGTCAGCGACGAGCGGCGCGGCCTGCGTCGAAATTGGTTCCGATTTTCAAAACACAATTCCCGAATTCGCAGGCTCCGCCGTATCATTATTTCGACTGACCGAAAACGGGATGTTCGGCGAGCGCCGCGACGCGACGCCGCGAGCGACATTGCCGTCGCGGTTCTGCGTGGGCGTCCCAGCCCTGCGCAAGCTCGAGGCGCGATGGATGCCGTGCAGCCGCAGCGGCGCGAGCGCCGCTGGCCAGGGCGGGGAGCGGCGGTGTCGAAAATCATCAGCGAAGGCGCGCTCGAGAGCCGCCTCGGCGGCGGGCTGTGGGAATTCGGACGACCCGATGAGACGGCGCGGCCGAAGTTGCGCTTCGGGCGCGGTCACCGTGCGTTTCGGCGAGCCGGAGATCGGCGCCGACGGACGCCTGACGCTCATTGGTCTCGCCGCCGGCGAGGCTGGCCCCGGGTCTCACGGCGCGTAGCGCCCTCGCAAAATTCGCCGCCGTGCAGATGATCGACGTGCATCTGCCGACCACCGATGGACGCGAGATCATTCTCACCCGCTACACGGAGCCCGAGCCCGAACTGCGCCTGCTCATCGATCGCATGAAGCTCGTCCTGCCGGCTCAGCCGCCTCCCAAAATCGCCGCCGCCGCGCTCCCAGCCCAACCCGTCCTGTAGTGAAGACCTTTTCGGTCACGATATTGATTTCCTTGACGCGCGCCCCCGAAAAATGGCCCAATCCGCGAAGTCGGGCTAGCGCCGGGCAGGCGTTCAGTCTGCGGCGAGCCGCCGGAGCGTCGCCTGGTCCTCGGCCATGTGCTCTTCGAGGTAGTTCGCATAGACGGCCGCATCGTGCGCGAGCGCGTGATAGAGCGCGCCGCCGACCCGCGCCAGCGAAGGGTCGTCGAAGCCAATAGTCTCGACGAGCCCGCTGCGCGCCAGCGCCTGGACATAGAGCCGCGCCGCCGCCTGCTGCGCCTCTACCCCTTGTTTTACGCGCTCCGATCTTTGATCCTCGGCGAAGATCGCAATCGCGGCGTCGAGCGCGAGACGCACGTCGAGCACCATGCCATGGGTCGCATAGTTGCACATCTCGATTCCCGTGTTGTTGCAGCCCTCGACATCGGCCAGCAGCTCGACCAGATTCGCGCCCGCGGGCGTGCGCGCAATCGCCTCGTAATCCGCGCGCGCCGGAAGCTTTTGCAGGAACGCGATCGTCTGCCCACGCCGGCCGATGCGCTCGAAGAGATGCGCGAGCGACCAGCCGGCGCCGCAGACATCGACGACGATCGCATCGGGCGTGATCGCGCGCCGCGCATATTGCAAATAGTCCTCGGACGGTTTTACACGCGCTACGCGGCTGGTGAGGAAATACTCCATGGTGATGTCGACGCCGCGGCTCTCGGCGATTCTCCTGGCGATCGGCAGCCACAGATTGCCGATATTGTGAAGCGCGCGGCCTGAGAAGATAATTTGAATGTGCAAAGTCATTAGTACGTAGTTGGTCCTGGGCCGCAGGCGAAGCATTCCTCGATCTGCTCCTTCACCCGCCGTAGCCCTGCCCGCTCCGATTCCACCGAGAACCGTTCCGCCAGCCGCGCGATGCCTGGTTGCAGGGTCTGCCACTGCAGCACGCCGGACACGATTTGCTCGGCCGCCAGCAATGCTGCCGCCACGAAACCGATGATGTTGCCCTGATGGATTTCGAAGAAGTTGGGCCGTTCCCAATACTCGCTCCCCCCTTGGCCAGTGTAGCCAATCACAATGTTGCCGGCCAGCGCCGCCTCCACTGGCGGCACCGGCAGCCCTTCGAAAGTCGAGAGCGACAGGAAAATGCGAGATGAGAGCATCATGTTCGCGCATGTTGCCTCGTTCACATTGTCGATCGGCACGATTTGCCAGTCCGCGGGCAGGTGCTGGCGCAGCGCGAACGCCACGCGTTCGGCATGGTCTGCCATCTTGCGCGGCATGAAGGTGATTGTCCGGTCGCCGGCCCGCGATGCGCCGGCCGAGAGAAACCGCTGATGCACAGAGTATTGCACCTTAAGCAGCCGCGCCGCATCCAGACCAGGATAGTTCAGCGCCACCATCCGCGCCGTGTCATCCGATATCACCAGCACTAGGTCGGCACTGCGATACACCTTCAGCAGCATGGCCGGGTCTTGCTGCGGCGCCGGGTGGGTCATATAGCCGTTCTGCACGAACATCGCGTAGCGCACGCCCAGTTGCAGGCACTGAGGCCCGTACACGCCCGCCCACAGCTCTGGGATCACCACGAAATCCGCGCGCGCATCCAGCGTCAGGCTATCCAGGAAGCGACAGTGGTGCTCGAACCATTCGCACCGAAAATTCGTGTCGGACGGGTGGAGCACGAACGCCTCGGCGCCCAGCTCGCTCAGCAGCTCGGCATGCCGGTAGATCACTTTGATGCCGCCATAGGGTGTGCTTTCGGCCGGGCATAAGTAAATAATTCGCCGCATGTTGTTCGAATCCTAAAAAACAGTGTTCAGCGGGGAACTCCTGTTGCCTCCGGCCTGCCGGTGGTGTGCCTACCTATGTTCGTTGCCGTCGTCGGTTTGCTGCGCCTCGCTGATCGCCTGCCGCAGGATCGGCACCAAGTCCCGTCGCTGGAAGATGGCATAGCCCCGGTCCTCCAGATCCTGACGCTCGCCGGCATCGGCGACCAGCCGGCGGCATTCGGCGACCAGGCGGTCGTAGGGCACCCCGGCTACAGCGTCCCGGATATCGGGTTCTACTTCCGTCTCTGCATCCAGCTCCGTGATCACTGCCTTGCGGTTAGCGACGAGGTAGGAGATGCGAACCACCTCCAGCACCTTACTCGTGTGTGCATGGATGTTCAGGACCACTTTGGCGCGAGCAATCAAGGCATCGCGTTCCGCCCCATAAACGCCAAATGGCGCGTGCACCCGCAGACCAGCCTTCTGCAATTCGATCAAGATATCCCGCCGGCGCTCATTGACGGCGCCGTAAAATAGAACGTCAATGTCCTGAAGCGCCGCAGGGTGGATTCGACTCAAGGACGGAACGTAGCCGATCGGAACCACTTGTCGACGGTCGTGTCCAATGATCGGCTCCAGCCGAGTCATGTTTCGAACACTGTAGTCCCAAACCCGGCAACGGGCTATGGCCGTGCGGAACGCAGCGGTTAGCAGGTTTGTCCCGCCGCCGACCTGCTCAAAGTTATAGATGATCGAGTTGGGCGGCAGTTGAGCGGCGGCGGCGGCGCCGAGGACATGGCTCATAAAGAAGATGTTGACGGCGCCGTTTAGAATTTGATTTTCGCCGGTATCGGCGGTGACGCCAATGGCCCGGAAACCAAAAACCAGGGCCTCCATCACCTCGGCGACGGCAGAGGCGTGCAGCCACTCCGACGGGCGGATCAACACCAGCCGGACGGCTTTCCATTTGTCAGGAAGCACAAAACGAGCGCTCATTCTATGACCCCTTCTATGACTCCGACATACCGAATCCACCACCCCGTCCATGTCGCCATTCCGACCTACCGTCTCAATAATCTCGGGTCAGGCTGGCGCGGGCCTGAAGCTGGAGACGCGGCGTATGCAATCGGCGGCGAGGTAATTGCTCTGAGCAATTACCTCCAGACCCAACGAGGCTTATCCCGTTGACTCTGGGAACCCTCTATAGCTGATGCCGTGATCCCCGCAGGTTTCCGGTCACCACAGACGCCCAACTTGCGGTTGCCACCTCCTGGGAGGACTGTCCGAATTTGTCTGTCGCTAGCAGCCTAAACGTCCGTCAACGCGGCAGTGGAGGCCGCCTTGGTCAACGGGATAAGCCCTCATGAATCCCCTCATTTTTGAGACTCGAAAAAGCCTGAATTGTGGATCCCCCGGGGGCTGGATTGGGAATCAGTGGGCTGGGGAAGCGATGCGAGCGCCGAAGGACAGATTTGATTTCGTTCATGAATTCTTGAGCCGGGTGTTCGGCGAAGACTTGCACGCCAAGCGCGTGCTGTCTTTGGCCAATGGCGCGCTCGGGGCCATGACGGAGGCGTGCCTCGCGGTCTCCTTGATTGGGCAAGCGCCGGCGAAGGCGCGGGGATTGTTCTCCAAGTCCGCGATCAAACAGGTCGACCGGTTGCTGAGCAACGCGGGTGTGGTTCCCTGGGAGCTGTTCGCTTCGTGGGTTCGCGAGGTCGTGGGACCGCGGCGCGAGATCGTCGTGGCGATGGACTGGATCGATTTCGTCCCTCGACAAGCTCGGGATGGGCCGACAATCAGTTCACGCTCGCGCTGCATCTCGTCACCCGCCACGGAATAGCCACGCCGCTCCTTTGGCCGACCGTCGACAAGGACGATATGAAAGAACCAGCGCAACGACTTCGAGGACCTGTGCCTGACCCGCCTGAAGGCGCTGCTGCCCGAGGGCGTGGCCGTCACGATCGTGGCCGACCGCGGCTTCGGCGACTCGAGCTGTTCGAGTTCCTGGAAAGCCTGGGCTTTCGATACGTCATCCGATTTCGCGGCGACATCTACGTCAGCGCAGCGGATTGCGAGACGCGATTGGCCGCCGATTGGGTCGGCAAGGGCGGACGGGCGCGCGAGTTGCGCGACGCGGAAATCTTCGCCGCCCGCCAAAAGGTCGGGGCGGTCGTTTGCGTAACGGCCGCAGGCATGAAGGAAGCCTGGCATCTGGCCGCCAGCGACGGCTCGCTCTGGGCGTCCGCGATCTCGAGCTCTACTCCAAACGCTGGACCATCGAACCCAGCTTCCGTGACAGCAAGGACTTGCGCTTCGGAATGGGCCTGAGCACGCTCAGAATCGCCGATCCCCAACGCCGCGACCGCCTCTTGCTCCTCAACTCCTTCGCAACCCTGCTTCTGACGTTATTGGGCGCCGCTCGCGAAAGCCTCGGCATGGATCGTCAACTGCGAACCAGCACCGTCAAACGCCGCGTCCACTCCCTGTTCCGCCAAGGCTGCCTGCTCTAAGAACTCATCCCCAACATGCCAGAGGCCGCCTTGCGCCCTCTCATCGAACGATACCAAGACCTTCTGCGCCAAAACGCAACGTTCTCTCTCGCCTTCGGCATCGTCTGAAAATGAGGGGATACGTGAGGGATAAGCCTCGACCCAACCCCTCTCATTACTAGCTACTATTTCCTCAATATCGTTCTATTGAACAGAAAGAACTGTAACGAGGGCAAATTCCAGGACGGCGCCATTCTGTAGCCGAGGTCGTCGACCTCGGCCGGCGCATAAGCGCCTCGTAGGGCCCCGCGGGCCCGCCGAAACTTTACGGGCGGCCGCCGAGGTCGGCGACCCCGCCGGCCGCGCCGCGAATGGGCCCCCGCTCAGAGCTGAGCGAGCAGACGCGCCGCGTTGGAGGTCTCGGCCTTGCCGGCGACCTCCTCGATGTTGAGGAGCTTCACGACCCCGTCGTCGACCAGCATCGCATAGCGCTTGGAACGGATGCCGAGCCCGCCGGCGCTCGCGTCGAGATCGAGGCCCGCGGCCTTGGCGAAATCGGCGCTGCCGTCGGCGAGGAACGCGACGTGGCCGACCGCGCCCGTCGCCTTCTGCCAGGCCGCGAGCACGTGATGGTCGTTGACCGCGGTCATCGCGACCTCGTCGACGCCTTTGGCTTTGAACGCCGCTTCATCGGCGATGAAGCCGGGGAGATGGGTGTTCTGGCAGGTCGGGGTGAAGGCCCCGGGAATCCCGAACAGCACGATTTTGCGCCCGCCGAAGAATTTCGACGTCGTCACCGGCTGCACCCCGTCCGCCGTCACCAGCCGAAACGTCGCTTCCGGCAGCTTGTCGCCAATTTTGATCGTCATGACAACCGTTCCTCCGCTCGCATCGAACGCCTATACGTCGCGGCCCGGCCCCTGGACCTTTGCCGCCCGCTCTCGACGCGCTATGAGCCGGCGATGGACAATGCCTTATCGCACGGGCTCGCTTCCCGCCAGCGCATCCTGACCCTGATCGCTGAGGGCGCCGTCGCCGCCGCGCATACGATCGAGCCGAGCCAGGTTCAGCCGGCGAGTCTCGACCTCAGGCTGGGACCGGAGGCCTATCGGCTCAGCGCGAGCTTTCTGCCCGGCCGCGGCGCGACCGTCCGCGATCGGCTCGAAAGCCTGACGCCCGAGCGGTTGTCGCTCGCCGGCGCCGGCGCGGTGCTGGAAAAGGGCATCGTCTACATCGCCCCGCTCATCGAACGGCTCGATCTGCCCGAATTCACCTCCGGCGCCGCCAATCCGAAAAGCTCCACCGGCCGGCTCGATATCTTCACCCGGCTCATCGCCGACGGCTCGGCGGCGTTCGACCACGTGCCGCCCGCCTATCGCGGCGAGATCTGGGTGGAGATTTGCCCGCGCAGCTTTTCCGTGCGGGTGCGCGAAGGCACGCGGCTCAACCAGCTCAGGTTCCGCCGTCACGACCCCAGGCGACAAGCGCCCGCTTGCGCGCTGAGCGACGAGGACCTCGGCCGCCGCCATGCGGCGACGCCGCTCATCGACGGGCCGCTGGAGCTGCGCGACGGGCTCCTCGTGCACGTCGGCCTCGCCGGCCCGCGAGGCGCCATCGTCGGCTATCGCGCGATCAAGAATGGCAGCGTGATCGACGTCGACCGCGCCGGCGGCTACGCCGCCGAGGACTTTTGGGAGCCGTTGCGCGCCCGACCGGACGGCCGGCTGATTCTCGACCCCGACGAGTTCTACATTCTCGCTTCGCGCGAAAAAATGCAGATTCCCGCCGATCTCGCCGCCGAAATGGCGCCCATCGACCCCGCGATCGGCGAGTTCCGGGTCCATTACGCCGGCTTCTTCGATCCCGGCTTCGGCCTCGGCGCCGACGGCGCCCCGACGGCGCGCGCGGTGCTCGAAGTGCGCAGCCGCGACGTGCCGTTCCTGCTCGAGGACGGCCAGCCGGTCGGACGCCTCGTCTACGAAGAGCTCGCCAGCGCCGCCGACGAACTCTATGGCGCGACCTCGGTGTCCAATTACCAGGGCCAGGACCTGAAGCTGTCGAAGCATTTTCTCGCTTATCGCGACTTGTGACTCCGCGAGCCGCTTGTCGGCCGCTTCGGGACCGCGCTATAAGGCTTCCCGCCGCGGGCGTAGTTCAATGGTAGAACGGAAGCTTCCCAAGCTTCATACGAGGGTTCGATTCCCTTCGCCCGCTCCATTTTTGACCCACTTCCTTGAATTTGGTATGGTTTCCTAGAGCTCTGGGGCTAAATCCGCTCCACCGGCGCCAAAATTGGCACCAACAGCGGCTCCTTCAAGGCTCCTCTCCGGCGCCGGTCGCGCCTTGGAAACGCGTGCGGGTTCCATGCCGAAAAGGTCCTCTACCGGTCTGCCTCACCTCCTGCGCCGACCCGACTCGGGACGATACGCCTATTGGCGGAAACTCCCCGCCGATCTCGCTCCGTACGTGGCAGGCTCGATCTCTCTCCCCTGGTCGCGCAACGACCATGACGTGAAAGGGACAGCCAATCTCAAGATCGCCCTCGATACGCGAGATGACGCCGCAGCGCGTGAGCGCTGGGGTCACGTTCATCACCAAGTCGAGAACATCGTCGACAGGGCGACGTCCGCGTTTCGCCAGGCGAAGGCTTCCCAACGCTCGCCCGCCGCTCGAGACGAGCGGTGGCCGAAGCTGTCTGGAGACCACGCGGCAGTCCTCGGCGACCAAACCCGCCATGACGTGCTGAAGAGCCACGATCTCGAATGGGCGGACCCGAACCATTTTACGCCTCTTGCGAGAGGCCTGAAGTGCGCGCTCCGAGCGCGCGCAGAGGGCAGGCTCACCGACCCGACCTTTGTCGAGGCGCTGAAAGCCTATCCAGATAACATGAGCGATAACGAAATCCGCTCTGCTGCGCGCGCGATGGAATCGAGGGTAATTCGCGCCCACTTGAAAGACCGCGACTTGGGCGATCTGAACCGATCCTACGAACTCGAAGAATACAAGCTCCAGGAGGGCGCCGGCTACAAGCTCGACAGGGTCGAGCGTATTCCATCCGAGCTCGAGCAGCGCCTGGACGATAACAATCTCAGCCTTGGCGACTCCGACATTGATCTCCGTTTGGTGGGACTGGCTATCCAGCGAGCGAAGCTGGATGGTCTAAAGAAAATAGAGGCGCGAGAGGCAGGCGAGGTTATTAGCACTCCTGATAGACCCGGCCCGATCGCCTCTCCAGAAACGAAGAAACCTCGTCGACTAATTGAACTCCATGCCAAATGGAAGGAGAGGAAAACTCACAGTGAAAAGGCAATCGACGACAACTTGCTCTATGTCGAGCGCTTCATCGATATCGTCGGTGACATACCAATCGCACAAATCACACAGGACCACGTTCGGGAATATCGTGACACCTTGAAAAAATACCCGCGTTCACCGCCCGCGCCTTTCGCAGAGGGGCGGGTGCAGGACGCGATCGATTGGGCTCGTGCGAATCCAGGGACGAAATTGCTCACCAAGTGCACGATCAACGCAAAGGGGCTTGGCGCCCTCTCGACACTATTCGAAACCGCCTATGCCGATGGGTATGTCAAAAGTAATCCTTTTCACAAGATGAATTTGGTCGAGGAAGCACACGACCATACCGCGCGTCTGCCCTTCGATGATGAAGACCTTCATCGGCTTTTCGCCTCGCCGCTTTACACAGACGCTAAATTTCTTCCTTCTGCCGGGGGCTTCGAAGCGAGCTTTTGGATGCCACTCATTGCTCTATTTTCCGGCATGAGGTTGGAAGAAATTGGTCAACTCGATGTGAACGACATCAGGCAATCGCCGGTGTCTCCATACTTTGACATCACGACCTTGGAGAATAAGAGCCCGCATGGCTCCGATAAGCCTGATCCCCGCAAGCTTAACGCTCATCGAGTGGACAACGGCAAAGCGGTCAAGACTCTTGGGTCAATTCGACGAATTCCAATACACCCACTACTTATCGAGCTCGGCTTCCTGCAATTCGTCGCCCGAAGGCGAAAAGAAGGTGGGCGCCGTCTGTTCAATCATCTCAATCCTTATCGGGAGCGGTGCACCAAGAATTGGTCGCGCTGGTGGGGCAGGTACCAAAACAAAGAAATGACCATATTGCCGGAAAAGGACTTCCACTCGTTCCGCCACACTTTCAAGGACGCCTTACGAGAGGCAGGCGTAGTCGAAAAATTGCAAGATGCGCTTCTCGGACACGCTTCAGGAAAGGTGGGGGACAAATACGGTCTTGGCCAGCCGATCTCCATCCTAGCTCCGGAGATAGAAAAGATCAAATATGGAGTCGTGGACGTTGTAGCACTGAAGCAGGTTGCTGCGAAGGCAATATAGCTTTCGGGAAAACTCGATTAAGCGGCTTCGGTTACAAGGCGATAGGCCG
>JBKQKS010000062.1:0-19949 GCA_052147395.1 Roseiarcus sp. | reverse complement strand
CATTGCGAGCCTGAGCGAAGCAATCCAGCCGTCGTGTGATGCTCAGTGGGCCGCGAGTACGAGATATCGCGCAGGGGATAGTGCGTGAGTTTCTGAGTTTCGAATTGGCGGAGGGGCTGGATTGCTTCGCTGCGGTCGCTTTTGACGGCCTAGGAGTGGATTGCGGCCATTCACCCGATTGCCCTGGTAGGTCGAGCCGACGGGATTGACATGCGACGGGCCAGGCCTTCGTAAACCCGATACTGCGCGAAACGCCGAAAGCATTCGAGCATTTCATGCATTGGGGAAAGTCTGAATTGTCCTGAGGCCAAAACTCCGCTTTTCCTAAACTGGTCAGGGGGCCGATGCGCGCAATCGAAGCCACCGCGACGCCCGCCTTCGACCCGAAGGGGACGTTCGCACTTGCGCGCAAGGCGTCGCCGGGCACGCTCCGACGCGCCGCCCTTCACGATATTTCGGGCGCCTTGGCTGAGTGGCAAATGGGTAAAGGCACTGTCACCGCAACCCCCTGTCACCGCAACCCCCTGTCACCGTAACCCCCGAACGTCGAGGCGCGGCAGATGCCGCGATCCCCAGGATTGCGGATCGCGCCGCCGTCCTCTAGCTTCGTTGACTGCGCATGACGCCACCTGAGGAGAGCAACCATGTCGAAATTCGCAGTCGCGGTGTTGGTCGGAAGTCTGCGCCGGGAATCGCTGAGCCGCAAAATGGCGCGTGCGCTCGCTCGCCTGGCCCCGGAGACGCTCGAGCTCGATATCGCGGAGATCGGCGAGCTGCCGCTCTACAACCAGGACCTCGACGCCGCGCCGCCGGCGCCTTGGAGCGCTTTCCGCGATCGCATCCGCGCCGCCGACGCTGTGCTGTTCGTCACGCCCGAATACAATCGTTCCGTGCCGGCCGCGCTCAAGAATGCGCTCGACGTCGGCTCGCGGCCCTACGGACACAGCGTTTGGAGCGGCAAGCCCGGCGCGATCGTCAGCGTCTCGCCCGGGGCGATCGGCGGGTTCGGCGCCAATCATCATTTGCGGCAGTCGTTGGTGTTTCTCAACGTCCCGGCGATGCCGCAGCCCGAGGCCTATCTCGGCGGCGCCGACAAGCTGTTCGATGCCGATGGCGCACTCGCCAATGCCGGAACCGCGGACTTTCTGCAGAAGTTCATGGCCGCCTATGCGGGCTGGGCGGCGAACATTCTCGGCCGCTGAATTGCGAGACAAGGCGTGCGAACTTAACCAACGCCCGAAGCGTTCGTTGCAAAAAGCTGAATGAGCGGTAACGTCCGCTGCCAAATCAACCCGATCTTCAGAGACAGGTTGCGGCGGCAAGGCTGACGTTTCTCGCCGCCTTGCGCGCGGTCGGACACGAAGCATGACCAACGTCGAAACCGGCGAGCGGGTCGAAGTGCGCCCGCTCGACGCCAACCGCAGGCGCCGCGGCCTGACGTTCGAGCCCGGGACGGAGGGTCATTGCGGCGAGACCCGTCGCGGGCTCGCGCCCAGCGAACGCATCGCCGACGCTTGCGTCGCGCGGCAAGGCCTCGCCTGCAGCGGCCTCTACGATTGGCGTGAGGCCCGGTTGCAGCGCCGCGCCGGACGTGAACGGGAAGCCGCGTGATGGGCCCGCAATCCTCGCCGTTGCGCATCGAGGTCTCCTCCGACATCGAGGCCGTGCGCCCGCAATGGGAGACGCTCGAGAGTTTTGGCTCGCCGTTCCAATGCCGGGCCTGGTTGCAACCCTGGTATCGCATCGTCGCGCCGCACTATGGCGCGAAGCCGCTGTTCGTCACCGTGCGCGACGCCGAGACCGAGCGGCCGCGGATGTTCATGCCACTCTGCCGGCGCCGACGGCACGGCCTCAGAACGATCGAATTCCCCGACCTCGAGGTCAGCGACTACAACACGCCGCTGATGGCGCCCGAATTCGACCCGTCGGCAGCCGAATTCGCCGCGCTGTGGGATGAAATCCGCCGCGCGCTGCCGCGCGCCGATCTCGTGCGCTTCGACAAGGTTCCCGAGTGCTTGTCTGGCCGTGAGAACCCGGTCGCGCGGCTTGGTTGGACGAACCGGCTCGATCTCAGCGCCTGGTTGCTCGAGCTGCCGGCGACCAAGGCGGACTATGACGCGGGCATGCTGACCAAGAAGGCGCGCAAGGAGACGCGGCGCAAACGCAAGCACCTTTGCGAGCGCGTCGGCGAGCTCACGCTGGTCGACGCCTCGACGCCGGAACAGGGCGAAGAGCTGTTCGCGGCGTTGCGTCGCGAGCGCCTCGCGCGGTTCGGACCCGGCAATCTGCTCGAGCGTCCCTGCTTCCGGGAATTCTACCGCGCCGTAATCTTCGACCCATGGAGTCCGTTCGCGACCCTTTCGGCGCTGAAGGCCGGCGATCGCATTCTGGCGACGCTGTTCGCGATCCATCAGCGCCGCCATTATCTGCTCATCATGCATTCTTTCGCGCCGGAGCTGGAATCGCTCTCGCCCGGCATCGTCGCCATCGACGAAATGATCGGCCGCCATATAGAAGCCGGCGACGAAGGCATCGACTTCACTGTCGGCAACGAGGGCTACAAACGCCAGTTCGGCGTCAGCGAGACGTTCCTGGTCGGCGGGTTCTATCCGATGAGCGTGCTCGGGCGTCTCTATCTCATCGCGCTGCCCCACGCCAGGCGGGGCCGGAAAGCGCTGAAACGGCTGATCGGCCGCGTTCACGGCGCAGCCGCGACCACGGCGCCCGCCGGCGCCTTTCGCTGCGACACGTCATGACGATGAACACCCCCGCCGCCCGGCCGCCCTGGATTGCTTCGCTCACGCTCGCAATGACGGTAACGACAGTTGGCGCACCTATTTGGCTGCGTCGCCTAAGTATTCGACGAAGCCGGGACCGCCGGACAGCTCGAGATTGGCCGCGAGTCGAGCCTCGCCCGCACTGCGCACGACTTCGGAGATTTGCAGAAGTTGCGGGGTCAAGGGAGTGGTCTTGCGCCAGACCATGCCGATGGTTCGCGACGGCTTCACGCGATCGAAGCGCGTCACCGAGACCGAGGCCGATCGGGTCTCCACGTCGACGGCCATTTCCGGGATCAGGGTGACGCCGATCCCCGAGCTGACCATCTGGACGAGCGTCGAGAGCGAACTGGCGTCGAGCACGTCTCGCGGCCGGACCGAGTTCATGTTGCAGAACGACAGCGCCTGATCGCGAAAGCAGTGCCCCTCCTCCAGCAACAGCAGCTTCATTTCGCTGAGCGCCTCGGGATCGGGGGGCGGCTCTGCGCCGTCTGCACCGGGGCGCACCAGCAGGAATTGTTCGGAAAACAGGGCGACTTCGGCGAGCGAAGGCTCGGAGACCGGCAGCGCGACGATGGCGGCGTCGAGCCGGCCTTCCGCAAGCTCCGCGATCAACTTCGAGGTCAAGGTTTCGCGCACGTTGACGTCGAGCCCGGCGAACACGCTCTCGAGGCCGCGAACGATCGCCGGCAGCAGGTAGGGCGCCACCGTCGGGATCACGCCGAGCCTGAGCTGACTGAGGCGCCCGTCGCGCGACGTGCGCGCCAGGTCCTCCAGCTCGTCGACAGAACGCAGGATGTCGCGCACGCGTAGCGCGAACGCCTCGCCGAAGGGGGTGATCCCGATCTGACGCGCTCCGCGCTCGAACAACGCCATGCCGAGCGTCTGCTCGAGCTCCTTGATCTGCTCGGAGAGCGCCGGCTGCGAGATGGCTGAGGCCTCCGCAGCGCGCCTGAAGTGGAGATGTCGGGTCAGGGCCTCGAAATAGCGAAGCTGCTTGAGGGTGAGGTTGAGCATAGGGTGAACCTATCGAAGCGATCAGAAAATGCAACTTCTGTCGATGGCCCCCGTGTGCTAGCCGTCGGCGCGCAAGAGGCCGCAGCCTTGCGGCGAAAGCTCGAACCCAGGTTCGGCCGCACGGCGCTGCTGACCTGCAAACGCACGACGAACGGAGGTCGCCATGGATGCGAAGACGGAAGACGGCGCTGGCAAGTGCCCGGTTGCGCACGGTAGAGGGGCCAAGTCGAATCGTGACTGGTGGCCGAATCAGCTGGACCTCGGCATTCTCCACCGGCACTCGGCCCTTTCCAATCCGATGGGCGAGGCGTTCGACTACGCCGAGGAATTCGAGACGCTCGATCTCGACGCGGTCATCAAAGACTTGCACGCGCTGATGACGCAATCGCAGGATTGGTGGCCGGCGGACTTCGGCCATTATGGCCCGCTGCTGATCCGCATGGCGTGGCACGGCGCGGGCACCTACCGCATCGCCGACGGCCGCGGCGGCGCCGGCAGCGGCCAGCAGCGTTTCGCGCCGATCAACTCCTGGCCGGACAACGCCAACCTCGACAAGGCCCGCCGCCTGTTGTGGCCGATCAAGCAGAAATACGGCCGCAAGCTCTCCTGGGCGGACCTCCTGATCCTGGCCGGCAATGTCGCGCTGGAGTCGATGGGATTCAAAACTTTCGGCTTTGGCGGCGGACGCCCGGATGCCTGGGAGCCCGCTGAGGACGTCTATTGGGGCTCCGAGGGCAAGTGGCTGGATGACAAGCGCTACACCGGCGATCGCGACCTCGAGAACCCGCTGGGCGCCGTGCAGATGGGCCTCATCTACGTCAATCCGGAAGGCCCGAACGGCAAGCCCGACCCGATCGCGGCGGCGCGCGACATCCGCGAGACGTTTGCCCGCATGGCGATGAACGACGAGGAAACCGTCGCGCTGATCGCCGGCGGGCACAGCTTCGGCAAGACCCACGGCGCCGGCGATACGGCGCTGGTCGGTCCCGAGCCGGAGGCGGCGCCGATCGAACAGCAGGGTCTCGGCTGGATCAGCAAGTACGGTTCCGGCAAGGCGGGCGATGCGATCACCAGCGGCATCGAGGTGATCTGGACCGCGACGCCGACCCTGTGGAACAACGATTTTTTCGAGAATCTGTTCAGCTACGAGTGGGAGCTGACGAAGAGCCCTGCCGGCGCCTGGCAGTGGACGCCGAAGAACGGCGACGGCGCCGACGCGGTTCCCGACCCGTTCGACGCCTCGAAGCGCCGCCCGGTTTCGATGCTCACCACCGACCTGTCGCTGCGCCTCGATCCGGTCTACGAAAAAATCTCGCGGCGCTTCTACGAACACCCGGATGAGTTGGCCGACGCCTTTGCCCGCGCCTGGTTCAAGCTCACTCACCGCGACATGGGGCCGATTCACCGCTATCGCGGCCCCCTCGTGCCCAAGGAAGCGCTGATCTGGCAGGACCCGATCCCCGCCCCCGATCATCCGCTGGTCGACGCCGCCGACGTCGCCGCGTTGAAAGCCAAAGTGCTGGCCTCGGGCCTCAGCGTCTCCGAGCTGGTCTCGACCGCCTGGGCGTCGGCCTCGACGTTCCGCGGCTCCGACAAGCGCGGCGGCGCCAACGGCGCGCGCATCCGCCTCGCGCCGCAAAAGGACTGGGAGGTCAACGAGCCCGCCAAGCTCGCCAAGGTGTTGCGGACCTTGGAGGCGATTGGCGCGCAATTCGACGCTTCGGCCCCCGGCGGCAAGAAGGTCTCGCTCGCCGACCTGATCGTGCTCGCCGGCGGCGCGGCGATCGAAAAAGCCGCCAAGGCGGCGGGAGTGGATGTCATCGTCCCGTTCACGCCGGGGCGCGGGGACGCTTCGCAGGAGCAAACGGAGGCCGACTCGTTCGCGCCGCTGGAGCCGAAGGTCGACGGCTTCCGCAACCATGTCAGCGGCAAGCCGCAGGTCTCGGTCGAGGAGATGCTGGTCGACCGGGCGCAGTTGTTGACCCTGACGGCGCCCGAATTGACGGCGCTCGTCGGCGGCCTCAGGGTGCTCGGCGCCAATGTCGGAAACTCCCCGCACGGCGTGTTCACCAAGCGCGCGGAGACGCTGAGCAACGACTTCTTCGTCAACCTGCTCGACATGGCGACCGAATGGCGGCCGTCCGGCGACGGCGTCTACGAGGGGCGCGACCGCAAGACCGGCGAGCCGAAATGGAGCGCGACCCGCGTCGATCTCATCTTCGGCTCGCATTCGCAGTTGCGCGCGCTCGCCGAAGTCTATGCTTGCGCCGATTCGCAGGCGAAATTCGCCGCGGACTTCGTCGCCGCCTGGACCAAGGTGATGAACGCGGATCGTTTCGATCTCGCCTGATCGACGAAAACAGGGCGGCGTCTCGCGACGCCGCCCTCACGTTTTGATTGCAGACGGGCTGCCGAGAAGCTGGCGGCCTCTGTGAGGCGCCGTTACTTCGCCGCGCCCTCCACCGCCGCGCCCCAGGTTCCCCAGATATAAATGCAGGAGAACAGGAACACCCAGACGACGTCGACGAAGTGCCAGTACCATTCGGCGAACAGGAACCCGAGGTGCTGGCGCGGCGTCAGCCCGCCGCCGAACGCGCGCAACAGGCAAATGGTGAGGAAGATCGCGCCGATGATCACGTGCGCGCCGTGAAAGCCGGTGGCCATGAAGAAGGTCGCGCCGTAGATCGAATTGGCAAAAGAGTAGGGAGCGTGCGCGTATTCGTACCCCTGGATGAAGACGAACAGGAACCCCATGACGATGGTGATCGCGAGGTAGCGCATGAACAGGGCCCGATCCTCCTTCATCAGCCAATGGTGGGCACGGCCGACGACGAAGCTCGAGGACACGAGAATGACGGTGTTGATGAGCGGCAGCCGCCAGGGATCGATGGCGACGATGCCTTTGGGCGGCCACATTCCGCCGGTGAACGCCTCGCGTCCATATTGAAGCGCGTCGGCGGTGAACAAAGCCGAGTTGAAATAGGCCCAGAACCAGGCGACGAAGAACATCACCTCGGAAGCGATGAACAGCAGCATGCCGAAGCTCAGACCCTGGCTGACCCTGCCGTTGTGGAAGCCTCCGTGCGCTTCGAGCACCACGTCGCGGAACCAGCCCGCCATCGTGAACAACAAGCCGGCGACGCCGACCGCAAGCACCAGTGCGCCCGGCTTGACGTGGGCGATCTCCAGCTGTTTCATCCAAATGATGAGGCCGACGGCAGTGAGCCAAGCGAAAAAGGCGCCTACTATCGGCCACGGGCTCGGCTCGACGAGATGAAAACCCTCGTGAGCAGTTTCGTGGGAATCGGTCATTGGGTCGTGCTCCTGGCGTCGTCGCGCGCGGCGAACAGGGTGTAGGAGAGGGTGATCGCGTCCACCCCGGCCATCGAGGGGTCCTTCTCGAGGTCGGGATCGAGGAAGAATACGACCGGCCATTCCGCCGTCTCGTGCGGTCCCAGGTGTTCCTCCTGGAAACAGAAGCACTGGATCTTGTCGAACCAGGGCCCCGAAACCTCCGGCGTCACGTTGAACAGCGCTCTGACGCCCGCGACCCTGTCAGTGAGATTCTGGGCGCGAAAATACACCGTCGCCGTCTTGCCGGTGCGCAGTTTGATCGACGTGGTCTCGGGCTTGAAGCGCCAGTCGAGACCCGGCGCGACATTGGCGTCGAACAGCACTTCGAGCGTGCGATGGCCCTCGGTCGCGAAGTTGGACGTCGCGACCTGCGTCGTTCCGAAGAGCCCGGTCGCGCGGCAGAACGCGGCGTAGAACACTGCCATCGCGAACGCGAGGGCGAGCATGCCGACGACGATCCCCGCCCCGGCGAGCGCGGTCGCGCGATTCCTGCGCGCCGATTGGGCGTCCATCAATGGCCGCCCTCGGCGATCGCCGCGCCGCCGCCGTCGAACAAGACTGCCGGCGCCGTCTCGAACTGATGGAAGGGCGGCGGCGAAGACACCGTCCATTCCAGCGTCGTCGCGCCTACGCCCCATGGATTGGCGGCGGCGACGCGCTTGGCGGCGAAAGCCTCATAGAGGATGTAGAGAAACAGCAGCGTGCCGACGCCGGCGATGTAGGCGCCGATCGAGGACACGAAATTCCACAGCGTGTAAGCGTCGGCGTAGTCGACTTGGCGGCGCGGCATGCCTGCAAAGCCCAGGAAATGCTGGGGCATGAACACGATGTTGATGCCGACGAAAGTCAACCAGAAGTGGAGCTTCGCGAGCCGCTCGTTGTAGAGGTAGCCGGTCATTTTCGGGAACCAGTAGTAGAAGCCGGCGAAGATCGAGAACACGGCGCCGAGCGACATCGTGTAGTGGAAATGCGCGACGACGTAGTAGGTGTCGTGCAACTGGCGGTCGAGCGAGGCGTTGGCGAGCACGACGCCAGTGACGCCGCCCACGGTGAACACGAAGATGAAGCCGATCGCCCACAGCATCGGCGCCCGCATCGCGATCGACCCGCCCCACATAGTCGCGATCCACGAGAACACCTTGACGCCGGTCGGCACCGCGATCGCCATCGTGGTGACCACGAAGAACTCCTGCTCGGCGAGCGGGATGCCGGTGATGAACATGTGGTGCGCCCAGACGACGAAGCCGAGCGCGCAGATGGTGAGCATCGCCAGCACCATGCCCATGTAGCCGAAAATCGGCTTCCTCGAGAATGTCGACACGATCTGGCTGATGATGCCGAAGCCCGGGATAATCAGAATATAGACCTCGGGATGACCAAAGAACCAGAACAGATGCTGGAACAGTATCGGATCGCCGCCGCCGGCGGGATCGAAGAACGAGGTATGGAAGTTGCGGTCGGTGAGCAGCATGGTCAGCGCGCCAGCGAGCACCGGCAGCGCGAGCAGCAGCAGGAACGCCGTAATCAGCACCGACCAGACGAACAGCGGCACGCGAAACATCGTCATCCCCGGCGCCCGCATGTTGAAGATCGTGGCGATGAAGTTGATCGCGCCGACAATCGACGAGGCGCCGGCTAAATGCATCGCCAGGATGACGAAATCGGCTGCCGGCCCCGGCGTGCCGACGACGGACGAGAACGGCGGATAGAGCACCCAGCCGCCCGCAAAGCCTTGCAGACCCGGCGAGCCCTCGACGAACATCGACGTCATCAGCATCGCGAACGAGGCGACGAGCAGCCAGAACGACATGTTGTTCAGGCGCGGAAACGCCATGTCCGGCGCCCCGATCAACAGCGGCACGAACCAGTTGCCGAAGCCGCCCATCATCGCCGGCATCACCATGAAGAAGATCATGACCAGCGCATGCGCCGAGAAGACCACGTTGTACATGTTCTTCGCCGCGCTATCCGAATTGTCGCCGCTCAAGATCTGCGAGATGATCGGGAACACGTGCATCCCCGGCTGCATCAGTTCGGCGCGAATGGCGATCGACATCAGCGATCCGATCACGCCCGCGATGACGGCGAAGCTCAGGTAGAGCGTGCCGATGTCCTTGTGGTTGGTCGAAAACAGAAACCGCCGCAAGCCGCGCGGCGGCGCGTGGCCGGCGTGGGGCTCGTCGTGCGAGGGGGCAAAACCGGTTACGCTGGCCATGAGTTACGACTCCGCTGGTTCGACGGAATGGACGTGTGAGAAAGGCTCAGTGAGCAAGTGGCGCGGAGGCGAATTCGGCGCCTCCGACCGACGCGAACTTCTTCTTCGCTGTTTCGAGCCAAGCCGAATAGTCCTCGGGACTGACGACGTGGATCTCGATCGGCATGAAAGAGTGATTGATGCCGCAGATGTTCGTGCACTGGCCGTAGAATACGCCCCTTTGATTGGCCTCGAACCAGGTCTGAGTGAGGCGCCCCGGAATGGCGTCGATGCGCATGCCGAGCGACGGCACGGTGAACCCGTGGATGACATCGGTGGACGTGACGTCGACCTCCACGACCTTCCCGACCGGGACGTAAACGGGGTTGTCGACGGTCAGTAGCCGCAGGTCGCCCTTGGCGCGGTCGAGGTCACTGTCGTCCTTGGGCAGCGAGTCGAATTGGACGCCGCCGACATCCTTGGGATAATTGAAGTGCCACTGCCATTGCGAGGCAGTCGCCTTCAGCACCAGATCGGGCTTGGGAACGATCAACTGCTCGCGCAGCAGCCGGAAAGACGGAAAGGCGATGATGACGAGTATGATCGCCGGGATCACCGTCCAGACGACCTCGAGCGTCGCGTTGTGCGTGCGTTTCGACGGGATCGGATTGGCGGTTTCGTTGAAACGCCAGACCACGTAGGCGAGCAACGCGAATACGAGCAGCGATATGCCGACCGTCACCGGGACCATATAAAAGTTGTGCATCCAGACGATGTCGTCGGCGACCGGGCTGTCGGTTGGCTGAAACCCGATCTCTCCAGGGCTCGGCGCGCCGAGCATTTCGGCATGGGCGACTGCCGTCCCCAGCAGCAAAGACGCGCCCCAAACGAGCGCTCGACAGATTTCCCGCATGCTCCCTCCACAACGTGTCGCGCTCGCTGCCCCCCGCGGCGCAACGTCGCCACTTCCCACCTACGGCATGTATATATGTCGAACGATACTCGACGAGCTGTGTATCGGCAAGGGCAAAAGAATCGCGAGCGTATGCACCGCGCTTTGCGTCGCTTTGCGAGAGGAAGCCGAGATTGGACTTGGGCGCCGACATCCGAAGCCTTGGGGCGCAAAACTCGCGATCGCGCGGGGATGGAAGGGCGCGACAATTTGACGCGCCGCTTCGGACGCGTATGCGCCCTCGTCCCTCTCTGCTCGTGCGCTTCGGGCGCGCCGGCTCGATATCGGGCAACGCTTCCAATCGGTCATCGGCGCGTGGCGCGCTCGTCCGCGAGACGCCGTTCACGCTGCGGCCTCGGTGGGGCTGCGTCCGGCGCCAGTGATGTCGGAGGCGGCGACCCTCGCCGCAGCAATGCCGCACGCCGCCCCGAGGCCGGGGCCATATCCCGCAGCCGTCAGTTGGCGAAGGCGGCAATCCCGGTGATCGCGCGGCCCAGAATCAGCGCGTGGATGTCGTGGGTGCCCTCGTAGGTGTTGACGACCTCGAGATTGACCAGGTGGCGCGCGACGCCGAACTCGTCGGAAATGCCGTTGCCGCCCAGGATGTCGCGGCAGGCGCGCGCGATATCGAGCGCCTTGCCGCAGGAATTGCGCTTGAGGATCGACGTGAGCTCGACCGGCGGATGGCCCTCTTCCTTCATCCGCCCGAGCCTGAGGCAGCCCTGAAGCCCGAGCGCAATCTCGCTGACCATGTCGGCGAGCTTCTTCTGGATCAGTTGATTGGCGGCGAGCGGACGGCCGAACTGTTTTCTGTCGAGCGCATACTGGCGCGCCGTCGCGAGGCAGGATTCCGCGGCGCCGAGCGCGCCCCAGGCGATGCCGAAGCGCGCGGAATTCAAGCAGGTGAACGGCCCCTCGAGGCCGCTGACATCAGGCAGCAGGTTGTCTTCCGGGACGAACGCCTCGTCGAGCACGATCTCGCCGGTGATCGAGGCGCGCAAGCCGACCTTGCCGTGGATCGCCGGCGCGGAAAGGCCCTTCGCCCCCTTCTCGAGCAGGAAGCCGCGAATCGCGCCGTCCTCGGTCTTCGCCCACACCAGGAACACGTCGGCGATCGGCGAATTCGAGATCCAGGTTTTGGCGCCGGTGAGCGCGTAGCCGCCGCGAACCCTGTTCGCCCGTGTCGCCATCGAGCCGGGGTCGGAGCCGTGGTTCGGCTCGGTGAGGCCGAAGCAGCCGATCCATTCGCCGGTCGCGAGCCTGGGCAGATATTTCTGCTTCTGCGCCAGCGAGCCGAACGTCTCGATCGGGACCATCACCAGCGACGATTGCACGCTCATCATCGAGCGATAGCCAGAATCGACGCGCTCGATCTCGCGGGCGATGAGGCCATAGGCGACGTAACCGAGGCCCGCGCCGCCGAAATCCGGCGACCCGGTGGCGCCGAGAAAGCCGAGCTCGCCCATCTCGCGGAAAATCGTGGGGTCGGTGCGTTCGTGGCGGAACGCCTCCAGCACCCGCGGCGCCAGCCGCTTCTGGGCATAATCGTGCGCGGTCTTCTCGACGAGGCGCTCCTCCTCGGTGAGCTGGGACTCGAGGCCGAACGGATCGGCCCAATCGAACACGGCTTTGCTCATCAACCGGCCCTCGCTATCGCGCTGCTATTCCATACCCCCGCCGGCGGGTTCGTCAAACACGCGCGCGACGAAGCCGACGATTGCGGCGAGCGTGGCTTCGCGACGTTCCAGATGCGGCTGGTGCTGGCAGCCGTCGAGGACGAGAATGTCGGCGCGCGTCGGCGCGCGGCGCTCGATCTCGCGAACTTGCGCGAGCGTGCCATATTGATCGTCGGCGCCCTGGATCGCTAGCGCCGGAACCTGCCAACGCTCGACATATTCGGCGACGTTCCAGTCGCGGAACCCCGGATCGAGCCAGGCGTCGTTCCAGCCGCGGAACGCGGCCTCGACGTCGGCGTGATGGCGCTCGAGTCTCACTTTCAGCTCGCCGCGTTCATAGGCCTCCCGCTGAGCCGCGATCGAAGCGAGGCCCTCGGGCTCGGTGAACAGGTGCGGCGCGATCAGCACGAGGCCTCGCGCGCGAGGATCGCCGACCGCTCCGGCGTGAATGGCCGCGATGGTCGCGCCGTCGCTGTGGCCGACGAGCGCGCCGTCGCCAAAGCCGATCTGATCGAGAAAGGCCGGAAGCGTCTCGACCGCCTCTCGCGTCATGTAGTCGAGCGGCCGCGGCAGGGAGATCGTGTCCGAGGCGCCGTAGCCGAAGCGCGAGAACGCGACGACGCCGCATCCCGTGGCGGCCGTGAGCGCCTCGGGAAAGTCTCGCCACAGCGCCACTGAGCCGAGCCCTTCGTGCAGCAGCACGAGGGTCGGCGCCTCGCCCGGCGGCGGCCCGAGCGTCCGGGTCTCGAGCCGCCGGCCGTCGATGGCGACGAAACTATCGTGGCGCCAGTCAAAACGCGGCGCCAAAGCCGATCCTCGACGCCGCGTCGGCAAATGCCCCTTGCATTCGTGCTCTCGAGACAAATTGCCGCGGAAGCGCGTCAGCCGGCCTCGACGCGGCCGGCTATCATCCGGCGTCACAGGCCTTGTCGGCTGCGGCGCTCCGCCATGAAGCGGTCGAACTCCTCGCGGTCCTTCGCCCTGCGCACGGTCTCCATGAACTCGGCGAACTCGCGATGAGCCTGTTCGAGCCTGCGGCGCTCTTCCTCGAGACGGGCGAGCTCGGCCGCCTTCCAGGCGTCGAAGGCGCTGTTGCCGCTCGACGGCGCCCAAGCGCGATAGTTCGTATGTCCGCTGGTCCACGCCTCGCGCGCCTTGGCCCAAGCCTGGTTGGCGAGCGTCTGCAGGTCCGGGCCGCCCATCCTGGCCTGCCAGAGCTTGTAACCGATGAGCGCGAGGCCGATCGGCCAGAACACGATCAAGCCGACCACCACCGCGATGCCATCGAACGCCGTCCACCGCCCGAGGCAGCGCCGTCCCGCGAAAGACCCCTGCCCGTAGGACCAATCCTCGGGGCCCGGCCCGCCGCCGAACGCGTTTTGCGCATTGCTCATCGAGAGCCTCCGTTGCCACGCCGCGCCAGCCATTTCCTGGCGCCTGCACATCAGGTTGGACCGCGTAGTGGGAGACGCAAGGAGGGGCGGGCGAAAATTTTCGTGTTCGCGAGGCCGCCTTTTCCGCGCCGTATCCGCTCCCTATACGGAACGACAGCCTCCAAGACCCCGGATTCCCGATGATTCGCCGCTTTTTCGCCGCTGCGCTCGCCCTCCTAGCCGCCCTGTCGCTGACGCCCGCCTTCGCCCAAGCCGACAAGACCGTCCCGACCGACTTGGCCCAGGCGCGGCTGTCGTTCGCGCCGGTGGTGAAGAAGGTGAGCCCGGCGGTCGTCAATGTCTACGCGTCGCGCGTAGAGCAGGCGCCGCGCAATCCGCTGTTCGACGATCCGATCTTCCGCCGCTTCTTCGGCGATCTGCCGCAGAATTCGCGCACCGCGCAGTCCCTCGGCTCCGGCGTCATCGTCGATCCCCGCGGCCTGGTGGTGACGAACTACCACGTCATCGAGGGCATGACGACCGTCAAGGTCGCGCTCTCGGATCGGCGCGAATTCGAAGCGTCCATCGTGCTGCGCGATCCGCGCACCGATCTCGCGGTGCTCGCGATCGAGGGCAAGCGGCCGTTCCCGGTGCTCGAACTCGGCGATTCCGACAAGATCGAGGTCGGCGACATCGTGCTCGCGATCGGCGATCCGTTCGGCGTCGGCCAAACGGTGACCCAGGGCATCGTCTCGGCGCTCGCCCGCACCGAGATCGGGATCAACGACTACGGTTTTTTCATCCAGACCGACGCCGCGATCAATCCCGGCAATTCCGGCGGCGCGCTGGTCGATCTCTCGGGCCAGCTCATCGGCATCAATTCGGCGATCTATTCGCGCTCCGGCGGCAACCTGGGCATCGGCTTCGCGATCCCCGTCAACATGGTCAAAAGCGTCGTCGCCACCGCGGAGAGCGGCGGCAAGACGGTCAAGCGGCCCTGGCTCGGCGCCAAGCTGCAGGACGTGAGCAAGGACATCGCCGAGTCGCTCGGCCTCGACCGGCCGGTCGGGGCCCTCGTCGTGTCGTTGAATCCGGATGGACCTGCGGCCAAAGCCGGCCTCGAGGCCGGCGATGTGATCCTGCAAGTCGATGGCCGGGACGTCGAGGACGCCGAGGGCGTCAGCTTCCGACTCGGCGTCAAGCCGCTCGGCGGCCAGGTCTCGCTGACGCTGCTGCGCTCCGGCAAGCGCATCGTCGCGCCGATGGAGCTTGCCGCCGCTCCGGAGATTCCGCCGCGCGACGCGATCCGCATCCGCAACCGCTCGCCGTTCGAGGGCGCGCTGGTGATGAACCTGTCGTCGGCGGTGATGGAGGAGCTGTCGCTCACCTCCGACAGCGCCGAGACGCCCAAGGGCGTCGTCGTCGCCGACGTCGCCCCGGATTCGTTCGCCGCACAGTTCGGCGTCCGCAAGGGCGACATCGTGGTCCGGGTCAACGGCGCCGACATCGCGACGACCAGGGACCTCGACCGCGCCTGCGCTGAGAGCCCTCAGGTCTGGGACCTCACCATCTCGCGCAGCGGCCAGATCATCCGCTCGCGGATCGGGGGGTGAGCCGGCTAACTTCGGCTAGGGCGCAGAGGCGGGCTGAAACAGCCGCCGGCGCTCGATCGCCAAGGCCGCGGCGCCGATCGCCACCGCGTACCACAACGTCGCGAGGCGGATCACGATCGTCGCGGCGACCGCCTCGGCTTCGCCGGCGCCGGCAATGATCAACAGCGCGGTCATCACCGCCTCGGCGCCGCCGACGCCGCCCGGCAGAAAACTGATCGCGCCCGCGAGCATCGACAGCGCGTAGATCGACATCGCGGCCCTGAGGCCGATGTCGACGCCCATGCGCCCGAGCACGAGATCGAACGCGAAAGCCTCCGCACTCCAGGCGACGAGGCCGAGCCCGAGACCGAGAGCGAGCATGCGCGGCGCGTGGCAGCGGCGGGATTCGATCAGCAGGCGGATCGGCGCGGAGAGCCTGGCGGCGAACGGCAGCCGCGTGCGCTCGAGCGCGGCGCGCGCCCGCTCGAGGCCATCGGCTTGGCTCAGAGCGACGACGAGGCCGGCGAGCACGACGAAGGCGAGGGCGAAGATCGGCCCGCCGTTCGGATAGGCTGCGGCGCCGGGAAGCGCGATGACCAGCATGGCGACGAGGTCGCCGACGCGCTCGCTCACGAAAGCGGCGGTCGCCGTGAGGAACGGCACGCCCCGGCGCTGCAGGAACACCCCGCGCAGCAGTTCCCCGGCCTTGCCGGGCGTCGCCGTGAACGCGAACCCGGCGAGATAGACCGCCTCGGCGCTCTCCCAGTCGATTTCGAACCCGAGCGCGGCGAGATAGAGCCGCCAGCGCGCGATTCTGAGGCCATAATTGACCAGCGACAGCGCCAGGGCGGCGGCGACGAACAAGCCTCCGACCTCGGCGAAGGCCGAGACGACGCCGCGCCAGCCGGCAAAAATCGAAAAGCCGAGATAGAGCGCCGCCGCAACGGCGGCGCTGCCAGCGGCGCCTTGGGTCAGACGCGCTTGCATCGGCGCATGGGATCATCGACGGGGGTCGGCGCCATCGGCGTCATTTTCGGCAAGGGTTTTGGCACGCGGCTCTCCGTCGAGTGGCCGACAAGCTAGGCAAGCTTGGTAAACAGCTCGTTCAAGCCGGGGAGGACTCGAGCCGTCGCGCGAGGGCGCGATCTCGAGAACCTGGAGCGAATTGCGATAACCGGGACAAATTCGCCGGCGCCATTGTAGGCGAGGGCAGGAGCGGCGCCAACATTCCCTCCTGCGCAAGCCGCCCCGAGCGGGCGCACGGTATTCCATTCAATTGTTGTTAACAGCCTTCGTCTACCTGTGGTTGTGATCCCTGCCGGGGGCGTGAACCGCCTTCGAGCAAAGGCATGAGGCCGCAGGATCGGGTCGGCTCGACCGACATTTTCACCCGTCAACCAACTGGCCAAACCGCCGAAAGCATCGCCGGGGCCGAAACGGGCGCCCGGCGTCGGGACACACGTCCGATGTCGAATGCGACGGGCTCGTACTACGCCCCAAGGGACCGGGGACGCGGGCCTCCCGCGGGGTCTGTTTCGCGTCGGCGCGGCTCACCACGATGTGGCGTCGAATGCGTCGACGCGACAGACCTACGCGAGCCTCATTTCGACAGCGTCGATTTCGAGCACGAAGAGGAGCCGCCGAGTGCGAAATCCATCGCGATCCAACACGACCCCGCGCACCTATGAGCTCGCCGGATCGCTCGATCTCAGCGCCGCCGGCGCGCTCGCCGAGGCGCTGCACAAACACCTGGGCGACGATCTGATTCTCGACGGCGCCAAAGTGCAGCGGCTCGGCGCGCCCTGCCTGCAGGTGCTGCTCGCTGCGGCCCGTTCATGGTCGGCCGACGGCGACGCGCTGACGCTGGAAAACGCGACGCCGCGGATGATCGAGGACCTCAGACTGATGGGAATGGATCCTGTGACTTTTCTGGACGGAGCGACGCCGCAATGAGTATGAAAATCCTGACTGTGGATGATTCCCGAACCATGCGGGACATGCTTCGCCTGGCGCTGGCGTCAGCCGGCTTCGACGTCGTGCAAGCCGTCGACGGCCTCGACGGCCTGGAGACGCTCGAGCGGGAAGCGCCCGACCTCGTCATCACCGACATCAACATGCCGAAGATGGACGGCTTCGGCTTCATCGAGGGAGCGCGCAAATCGGAGCGGTTCCGCGTCGTGCCGATACTCGTGCTGACGACCGAAAGCGACCCCGAAAAAAAGCAACGCGCGCGCAGCGCGGGGGCGACCGGTTGGATTGTCAAGCCCTTCGATCCCACCAAGCTCGTCGACGTCATTCGTCGAGTGGCGGCCTGAAGTCGCGAGGGAGCGCCAGATGGACGCGATGCAGGCGATTCGAGAAACGTTCTTTCAGGAATGCGACGAGCAGCTCGGCGAACTCGAGACCGGGCTGCTCTCCATGCAGGCGGGCGAGGCCGACGCCGAAACAGTCAACGCCGTGTTCCGCGCCGTTCATTCGATCAAGGGCGGCGCCGGCGCATTCAAATTGGATCGTCTGGTGCGCTTCGCTCATCGGTTCGAGACGACGCTCGACAATATCCGCAACGGCGTCCTGGAGCCGGCGCCCCACGTGATGAAAGTGATGCTGCGCGCCGCCGACGTGCTCGCCGATCTGGTGAAGGACGCGCGCGAGGGCGGCGACTACGATGAGACGCGCGCCAAAGAGTTGCTCGTCGAACTCAATGCCCTGACCGCGGAGAGCGCGCCCGCGCCGGCGCCCGCCCCCTCGAGCGCGCCGGCCGAGGAAGATGAGGCCCCCGACCCGTTTCAGGCCATGGGCTTCACCCCGGTCGCGCTCGAGGTCGAAGACGACGAGGCGCAGGCGCAGGGCGGCGCTGCCGCGGGCCGCGGATATCTGATCGAATTCTGTCCGCGTCCGGCGCTCTACTACAAGGGCAACGAGACCGCGCGCCTGATCCGGGAGCTCGCGCGGCTCGGCGCCATCGAGGTGCGCTGCAATACCTCGAAGATCCCGACTCTCGGTGATCTCGACCCCGAAGCCTGCTATCTCTCGTGGACGATCAAGCTCGAATCCAACGAGAGCGAGACCGCCGTCCAGTCCGTGTTCGAGTTCGTCGATGGCGACTGCGATCTCAGCGTTTGCGCGACCGAGCTCGGCTCGGCCCCGGCCGAGCCGGAGGTTGCGGGCGGGAGCGCCGAGCCCAGCGTAGCGGCTGCGCGCTCCAAACAACCAGACCCGGTAGCCGCCAAGCCGGCGCCGGCGCGCGTCGACGGGCCGAAACTCCAGCGCCGCGCCACAAAGGATGAGGGAAAGGTCGACGCGGCCGGCGCCAACTCGCAAGGCACGATCCGCGTCGATCTCGACCGCGTCGATCGCCTCATCAACCTCGTCGGCGAGCTCGTCATCAATCAGGCGATGCTCACGCAGCGCGTGCTGGAGGCGGGGCTCGGCAAGATGGCCAATGTCGCCGCCGGGCTCGACGATCTCGAGCATCTCACTCGCGACATTCAAGAGAGCGTGATGGCGATCCGCGCCCAGCCGGTGCGTCCGCTGTTCCAGCGCATGTCGCGCATCGTGCGCGAGATCGCCGATCAGACCGGTAAGAACGTCCGATTGAAGACCGAAGGCGAAAACGCGGAGGTGGATCGCACCGTCATCGAACGGCTGGCCGATCCCCTCACCCATATGATCCGCAATGCCGTCGATCATGGGCTCGAGAAGCCCGAGGCGCGCGTCGCGGCGGGCAAGCCGGAACAGGGCGAGGTCAAGCTCTCGGCGGCGCACAAATCCGGGCGCGTCGTCATCGAGGTCTCGGACGATGGCGCGGGCATCGACCGCCCCAAGGTCAGGGCGATCGCCATCCGCAAGGGTCTCATCCCCGCCGACGCTCAGCTGTCGGATACGGAGATCGATAATCTCTTGTTCCTGCCCGGCTTCTCGACTGCCGAGACCGTCTCCAGCATCTCGGGACGCGGCGTCGGCATGGACGTCGTCAGGCGCTCGATCGTCGCGCTCGGAGGGCGGATCGCGATCTCGTCGCGTCCGGGCCAGGGTTCGACGTTCTCGATGAGCCTGCCGCTGACGCTCGCGGTGCTCGACGGCATGGTGGTGAAGGTTGCCGACCAGACGCTCGTCGTTCCGCTGACGACGATCCTGGAGACGTTGAAGCCAAAGCTCGACGACATCTACGGCCTCGGCCCGGACTCGCAGGTGATCGGCATCCGCGGCGGCTTCACGCCGCTGATCGATGTCGCGCTCGCGCTCGGCTTCCGCAGCGCCCGCGCCGATCCGCTCAACAGCGTAATCCTGCTGATCGAGACCGAAGGCGGCGTGCGCAGCGCGCTGATGGTCGACATGATCCAGGATCAGCGGCAGGTCGTGATCAAGAGCCTCGAGGCCAATTACGGCCACGTTTCGGGCATCGCCGCCGCCACGATCCTCGGCGACGGACGCATCGCGCTGATCCTCGACGCCGATCAGATCGTCGCCGGTTGCAACCGTTGTTCGCTGTCCGAACCTCTTCTCGCCGCGGAATGAACACCATGTCCGACCCACAGAACAAAGCCAACTCCGGCGCCCGCGAGTACATAACCTTCCGCATCGGCTCGCAGTATTTCTGCGTCGACATCATGTCGGTGCGCGAGATTCGCGGCTGGACGCCGGCGACGGCTCTGCCGCACGCGCCGGCCTATGTGCGCGGCGTCATCAATCTTCGCGGCTCGGTGCTGCCGATCGTCGACCTCGCCGAGCGGCTCGGCTTTCCGCAGACCGACGCCTCGGCGCGGCAGGTCATCATCGTCGTCCAGATCGGCGCGCAGATCATCGGCCTGCTGGTCGACGCGGTGTCCGACATTCTCACGCTGACGACCGAAAACATCCAGCCGACGCCGGATGTCGCCAGCGATTTCGTCAAGTCTTTCGTCCGCGGCATCCTGGCGTTCGATGGCCGAATGATCGGCGTCATCGAGCTCGACGGCGTCATGTCGACGGAGACGGAGGCGGCGGCGTGAAGCAAGCGTTGGCGGCAGGCGTC
>JBKQKS010000061.1:0-8181 GCA_052147395.1 Roseiarcus sp. | reverse complement strand
CTGATGGTCACGCTCAAACAGCGGCTGAAGGCGCTGGCCCCGGGACTGACGCCCAAAGCCGTCCCCCGGATCAAGTCCGGGGGTCGCCGCGATCCAGATGATCGACGTCGAACTTCCCACGACCGACAGCCGAACCGTCCTCCTGTCCCGCCAAACCGAGCCGGAGACCGATCACCTGCTTCTGCTGCAACGACTCAAACTCGAACTCCCCGCGCAACCGCCGCCGAAAATCATGGCCCCGACCGGCATCCAAGCCGCCTGATCTCCCCCATCCCTGTAGTGCCGACATTCGGACTCGCGCCCAAGCGATTTCAATACGTTCGACTCCGCCTATAGCCCCAGTTGGTGAAGTCGGGCTAACGCCGATGCGGCGATGTACCGCGCCAAGGAAATTGGCCGGGATATTTTCCAGTTCTATACTCCCGAGCTCAACACCAAGAGTCACCGGCAATTCCTGCTACAGAACGAGTTGCGATTGGCCGTTGCACGCTCGGAGTTCGTGCTGTTGTATCAGCCGCAGGTCGACTTGCGCACGGGGCGGATCGTAGCGGTCGAGGCGTTGATCCGTTGGCAGCACCCGACGCTCGGTATGATATCGCCAATCAAATTCATTGACTTGGCCGAGGAAACCGGCCTGATCGTTCCGATCGGCGATTGGGTGTTGCATGAAGCCTGTCGGCAGAACAAGGCGTGGCAGGACGCGGGGCTGCCGCACATCGTGGTCGGCGTGAACGTGTCGGCGCGACAATTCATGGAAAAGAGCTTGCTCGGCCGCGTCGTCGATGCGCTGAACGAAAGCGGGCTCAAGGCCAAATATCTCGAACTGGAGCTGACCGAAAGCCTGATCATGCAAGACCTCAAACTCGCCGTCGCAACAATGGCGGAGTTGCGCAACCTCGGCGTCAGGCTCTCGATAGACGATTTCGGGACGGGGTATTCCAGCCTCAGCGCGTTGAGAACTTTCCCCGTCGGCCGGCTGAAGATCGACAGGTCGTTCATGGATGGACTTCCGACCGACGCCAGCAACAAGGCGGTTGCAAGCGCGGTGATTTCTTTGGGTCGTGAGCTCAAGATGAGGGTCATCGCGGAGGGCGTCGAGACCGAAGCGCAAGCTGCGTTTCTGCGCGAAAATGATTGCGACGAAATGCAGGGCTACCTCTTCAGTAGACCCGTTCCGGCGCGGCAAATCGAGGAATTGCTCAGCGCGAAGCCAGGTTGGCTCGCTGGTTCGATTCAGTGAACTCAATCGCATCGGACGTGAGGCGCGCCTTTCTGGTTGCCTGAGCAAATTGTTGAAAAGAAGCGCGAAGCGATCGTGGGTTAGCACAGCGGTCAACCGCGCGCGATGTCCTTACGGACGCCGAAGTGTCAAACCCATTGCATGCGGTCTGTCTCATTTGACTTTTGGCATCGGGGATATACATGCCATACAGATGGGCGAGAGGCTCGCTCCGTGGAAGCAGGGTGGATAGCATGATACACTTCTTAGCTGTCCCAAAACGAACCCTTATCGGGACAGGACCCTTTGTGAACACTCGAATTTCAGCCGCGAAACGGGGCAGGCGGAAGCCCGCTCCGAACGCCGTGAATGGGACAGCGCCTCTGCAGTGGCGTTTTCATGCTCCAGATAGGTCACGGATACAATCAAGATGCGCAAAGTCGAGCTGAGGGCTGAGATATTGGCTCTTGAGCCCGAGGTCGGTGAACTTCGGCGTCGTTTGGGTCTGGACAGTTCGAACAGCTCCAAGCCGCCTTCGAGCGAGGGGTTGGGCAAGAAGCCTCGGATCGCCGGCAGCCTTCGCGGTCGTTCGGGGAAGCTGCGGGGGCAGAAGGGCCACCTGGGCGGCACGTTGCGGCAAGCGGCCGATTTCGACGACGTAGTTCGCCACGAGGCCTGCAGATGCGGGCATTGCGGTTCGTCTCTCGATCCGAAGCCGGCGATAGGGGTCGAGAGGGGGCAAGTGTTCGATATTCCCGAGCGCCGGCTCCTGGTCACGGAACATCAGACCAGGATCTATCGCCGCAACGAATGCCGGAACTCGCCATCCTCGGGTCGAAGAGCCCGGGGACCGGCTATCGGATCGCCGGCAAACTGCACTCGTTGCACACCACCTCGAGGTTGGCCTTCACTTTCTATCGCGCGGGCGAGAAGCGCGGCGACATCCCGACGGATTTGCAGGGGGGGGTCGTCGTGCACGACCACTTCCAGCCGTATCGCGGGATGGACAAGGTCGCTCACGCCTTCTGTAACGCACATATCTTGCGCGAACTCCAGGCTCTCATCGAGTTCGAAAACCAGCCTTGGGCCGAACTCATGCGCGCGGTGCTTCTGGACGCCAACGCCGCCGTCAACGCGGCGCGCGAAGCGGGCGCCTCGGCGCTCCCGCCCGAGACGATTGCGGCTTTCGTCGAGCGCTATTGGGCCGCGGTTCGGCTCGGTCTCGCCTACCATCGCCAATTGCCTAAACTGGAAACCAAATCCTCCCCGCGCGGACGCCCCAAACAACGCCCGGGCCAAAATCTGCTCGACAGGCTGAAGACGTTCAAAGCCGAAACGCTGCGATACATGACCGATTTCGACGTGCCCTTCGCCAACAATCTGGCCGAACAAGATCTTAGGATGATGAAGGTCAAAATGACGATCTCAGGGTGTTTGCGAACCCTCGAAGGCGCTCGAATTTTCGCCAGCCGCCGATCCGTCGTCTCGACCGCAGGAAAACTCGGCCCGCACATTCTCAAAATCTTCGCCGCCTCCCCAAGCCGGATCCGGCTCGCCTTGACCGGGTAGCCCATGGCTTGGGAGTTACGTGGTGTAGCGACAGCGGCGCGGACACGCTGTTTCCGCCGGCGTGCGCCGAGCTGGTCAGGCGACCACGGCGGGCAGCCCGACGATGGCTTGAGGCGGTGGGCCTTTCTGGCCCTGCTCGTGAGTTCCCCCAAACGTCACGGATCCGTCTCCCGCAAATGGGCGCTTAGCTCGCGGTTGAATCGCCTGGTTTGATTTCCGCGGCTGCGAGCGTCGCCAGCACGCGGCGCGCCTGGTTCTGCATGGCATGGTAGCATTTCTCCCATTCTCCGTTACGGGGATTACTGAGCGCTAACAGACGAGCCAATGCTTTGAGAATGTCTGCGTTCTGCTTGAGTCGGCGCACACGTTCCAGGGCTTCCTCATGTTCTTCCGCGTATACGAAAAGCACCTTGCGGTCCTGACAGACCCCGATGCATGGTTGGGGAGCCTCTATCCTGCCGCACCCGATGCATTGCCATGCTTTCACAAAGTCTGTCATTTTGCTGTAACACTCGCTAAATGGATCGGCCCGGTCTTCCTATGGCCGCTGCCCTCCAGAAGTCGCTCGCCGTACCCGGGTTTGCGCGCAAGTCAACCCAAGGCTCGTATGGGCACGCGCAAACGGCGCGCTTGAAGCGCTCAATCATCGCCTTATCGACCGCCGCTCGCGGCATAATGTCTCCGGCGCCTCATCCGCGACGGTCCTGGCCGCCGCAAAAAAGACATTTACAATGTTTATTTATCATGCATTATCGAGCCTGCCAACCAACTTTACACGTGGCAGGTATGCGTCTCACGACATTCACCGATTTCGGATTGCGAGCGCTCATGCGGCTGGCTGGCGATCCTGAGCGAATTTTTACGACGGAGGAAATCGCGACAGAGTTTGCAATTTCGCGCAACCATCTTGTCAAGGTGATTCAGCAACTCGCAGGCGCGGGGTTTGTCGTTACGCAACGCGGCTCTGGCGGCGGTTTTCGTCTTGCCGTTCCCGCCGAACAGATCCGGATTGGCGAAGTCGTCAGATCGTTAGAGTCGCGACAAGCACTCGTGGAGTGCTTTCGAGCGGACGGCGGGGCGTGCGTACTCACTCCGAAATGCCTTCTCAAGGACCTGCTCGCGAAAGCTCACGACGCTCTTCTGCGCGAACTCGACGAGACGACGCTCGCCGAATGCGCCTATCCCGGCAGTTCTCGGAAAGGCGCTTCCAAGAGGAAGGCGGCGGCATGATCGCCGACTCGTTCCCCGACGATTTATGCTGGGCGCGCCCGCAAGCGACGGAGGGCCTCTCCGGCCGATTTGAGAATTTGCAGAGGCGAGGCCCTCGCGAACTTACATACGCGCGGTTGCCGCGGGATCGCCGCTGATGGACGATATCGTGATTGCGCGCGCCCTCCATGTGCTCGCCGTGGTTCATTGGATCGGCGGCGTCGCCTTCGTGACGCTCGTCGTCTTGCCTCTCGCCAGGTCTCGCCCCGCGGCGGAGGCGCTGACGCAGTTCACGGCCTTTGAGCAGCGCTTTGCCTCGCAGGTCCGGATTTCCATTCCGCTCGCCGGTGCGACAGGGTTGTGGATGACCTACCGAATGAATCTTTGGGACCGCTTCGCCGATCCGCACTTCTGGTGGATGTCGTCCATGTTCGGACTCTGGCTGGTGTTCATGCTCATGGTCTTCGTGATTGAGCCGTTGCTGCACGATCGGTTTGAGCGCGAGGCCAGGCGAGACCCCTTGTCGATTTTGCGTCGCGTGGCCGCCGTCCACGCAGCCCTGCTCACACTCGCCGCAATCACCGTGCTCGGCGCGGTCGCAGGAGCGCAAGGGTTCAGTTTCTTCTGAGGACGGAATCGACCGACCTGAGGTTAGCGAGCAATACGTCGTGAAGCGAACGGCCGAAACCCAAAGATCCTGGAAGGGAGCGGCGGTGTGGAGCCGTGGCTTCCGCCCGATGTTTCTTGGCGCTGGGCTGTGGGCTGTAATCGCCATGACGATTTGGGCGCCTTACTTCTCTGGCAACGTTAGCGTTCCCACCGCTTTCTCGCCGATCGACTGGCACATCCACGAGATGATCTACGGTTATGGTTCGGCGGTGGTGGCGGGATTCCTGCTGACGGCGATCCCGAATTGGACGGGCCGATTGCCCGTCGCGGGACGCCCGCTTGCATTGCTGTGCGCGCTTTGGGCGCTCGGCCGTGGAGCCGTCTTCATATCCGCGATCGTCGGCCCTGGGTTGGCCGCGACGGGCGACGCGCTCTTCCTTGTCGCCCTGGCGAGCGTCGTGGCGCGGGAGGTGATCGCGGCGCGAGACTCGCGCAACCTGAAAGTCGTCATCCTTGTACTCGTGCTTGCCGCGGCCAATGTCGGCTTTCACGTCGAAGCGGCGCTCACCGGGACGGCTCCGATATCCGCGCGAATTGGGTTGGCGATCCTCGTCTTTCTGGCTCTTCGCGGATTTTAGTGGGCGATTTTTGGCATTTCAGAGCCTCGGCAGGCCGGTGGTCAATATCTTCAGCTTGAGATATTCCTCGTCGCGCAGGCCGTAGGCTCGGCGTTGGATGACGCGGATCTTGTTGTTGAGGCCTTCGACGAAGCCGAGCGCGACTTTGTTTTCCGGTTTGCAGTAGGCGGTGATGCCATCCCAGTGACTCTCGACCATCTTGGCAAATTTCTCGTATGGAGCAAGACGCTGCCAGCGAAGTCGTGATTTCCAGTTGTCGAAAAACTTCCGCGCGCATACCTCTGACTTGTATGTCCAGAGTTGGTCGAATGACTCGCGCAAAATGTATGCCGTGTTCAACCGTTTGTTAGCGGCGAGCAAGAGCTTCAGGCTCCGCTTGCCCTCGCTGGTTAGGTTTGCCTTGTGGGAAAGCAGGACATATTTCTGTCCTTTGATGAACCTGCGCTCTTTGCCGGTGAGCCGCGCGTATTCCGTTTTGCGCACCTTATCGAGAGCCTCGCCGAGATGGCGTAGGATGTGGAACTTGTCGAACAAGACCGAAGCATTTGGCGCGTGCGCTTGCGTCGATTTACGAAAAGGCAGCCACATGTCCATGACGGCCAAGCCCAATTTCGCTGCATTTTCAGAGCCCAAGAACGCATAGAACTGATCCATGTCCGCTTCGCTGCGACCCTCGCCGCCAAACCAGATCGCTCGCTTCTGCTCCAGATCGCTGACCACGATCCGGTATACATGCTTCTTCCTGATTGAAATTTCGTCGATACCGATCACGCGCGGCGCCGGATGTCCAGCACGAGCCAACTGCTCGCGCATGTATATTTTGTCCAGGTCCTTGACCGCATGCCAATCAAGGCGCATCTCACGCGCCACGTCCTGAATCGTCATCGCGCGGCACAATCTGCCAATTTGCATCGCGAACCGTAGCGTGTACTTGGTGTTGGTTGACAGAAAGTCGAGCTTCTCGTTCCTCGCACCACAGGTTTTGCACTTCACGCGGCGCATCTCGAAGTCCAGATAGACTTCTTGTCCGCCGCACCCGAGATCGCGCGCCCGACGCCGGCGCTTGTCATAGACGCTCCGACAACTCTTACCGCATGCGCAACACACCGTTTTTTTGACGACGATCTAGCGTGATGACAAACGCCGGAGGCTCGTTCTCATCGCTGCCAATTCGGGCACGCGCTCGAAATCCCGGCACATGATACGCTGCCAGCATGCGGCCTTTGTCCACCTGATTCTCCATGTCTGAAAACATGCCACGCTTTCAGACCGGTTTGAACATCGGAACCCCTTACTCCACAACGGCTTCGCGCGCTTTGCAACCAAAAATCGCCCACTAAAATCCGCGAAGAGCCGTCTTTCTTATCCTGTTGATCGGTGGGCGCGTCGTACCAAGTTTCACGCACAACTGGCTCGCCAAGCGGGCAATTGCGGCGCGACCCGTTTCATTCGGTCGCCCCGACGGCTTGGTCATGATCCTTTCGGGATTGGCGTTGACGCTTTGGGTCGCTCTTCCCGGCCTAGCGGCTACCGGCGCCGTGCTGATTGCGGCAGGCGCGGCGAATTTCTGGCGTCAGTCGCGCTGGCGAGGGTGGGCCACGCGATCCGATCGCCTCGTCTTGATCCTGCACATCGGCTTTTTCTTCGCCGGACTCGGTTTCGTGATCGTCGGCGCCGCCTCCCTGCTGCCGGACCTCGTTCCGGTGGCCGCAGGCCTCCACGTTTGGGCCGTCGGGGCGGTGGGAACGATGACTCTGGCGATGATGACGCGCACCACCCTCGGCCATACCGGGCGCGAATTGCGGGCGTCCGTAGGAACTCAAGCCATCTACCTTGCCGTCGTCGTCGCGACGGGCGCGCGCGTCGCCATGGCGCTCACGCCGACTTATGCGCTATCGCTCATGCACCTCGCCGCTTTCGCCTGGATCGTCGCTTTTCTCGGTTTCGTCATGCTTTACGGGCCGATGCTCATACGATCGCGCGCCGATGCGAAGTAAAACGCAATGTCACTTCGTTTGAATTCAGCGCCGAGCGCGGCCCAGCGGCGCGGGAGACAATCGGCGGCTGTCACTCGACCGTCGCTCAGCGCGACGCGCCGATTGACAGCCGCAGTACCAACACATGGATCGCCGGCAGAATGGAACATGCAGGTGTGGCGAGGCCGTTGCGGTTTTCTCGATCGACGAATGCCAATCGCCGTGAATCGCGGTAGACACCGCAGCAGTGAAATGCGGCGCGGTGGGATAGCTCGTGTAGCGAGGCAGACGTTCTTCGCGATATCGATCGCTGAATTGCATATTCAAATTCTGCCCTTCCCGTCTTTCCGGGCCCCGGCCTCGTTGAATTATAAACGCCCGCCGTTTCCCACACCCGTCCCAACCGCCGTATTCCGAACCAGCCGCTTCCCTTCGCCCACGCGAAAATCGGCGCCGGCTTGACCCGGCCGCCCTCGCAAATCATCATCCCGGCGATCCAAGGCGACAGGCGGCGGGTGGCCGACTTCAAATCGGAACCCCGGCCGGCTTCAAATCGGAATCGGCGGCCGACTTCAAATCGGAATCGGTGGCCGGCTTCGTCGGAATACGCACTGGATCAAGCCCAACCCGAACCCGCCCAGAACCAGCGTGCGCCGAAAAAGGAAGGCCGCCGCACGAAACTCGGACTACCTGCGCGAAATCCTGGGCGCAAATATCCGTTAAACTGGATTCGGGGCCCTGGTCTCCGGGCACCGAAGCTTGTAATTGGGTAAGCGCGAACCATTGGAACCCAAGCCTATCCGGGCCTGGTCTCGGGCGCAGAATGTTGGGGCGTTGGCCGATCCAGGAGGTCTCGTATGAGGATAGCAATCTTGACCAATGAGTACCCGCCGCACGTGTATGGGGGCGCAGGGGTCCACGTTGAATATCTCACCCGGGAATTGGCCAGCGCAGACGGAGG
>JBKQKS010000060.1:0-12140 GCA_052147395.1 Roseiarcus sp. | reverse complement strand
AAAGCCTATGTCGCCGACATTTTCAGCGACGAGGGCGTTACGAATTTGGGCCTCGAGGGTGTCGAACACGACGACTCGACGGGAATGTGGGAGATTACATTGGGCTTTTCTCGTAAATGGAATGTTGACACCGACAATGCGCTTGCAAGGCTTGCGGCCTCCGCAATGTCTCCGCCGCGCACCTATAAAGTCGTTCGATTGCGGGATACGGACGGAACCGTGCTGGCGGTCATTCCGAAAGAGATCAGCAATTAATGCAAGACGCACTTGTTTTGGACACTAATTTGGCTGTGCTGTACTTCGTTGGCCAGACCAATGTAAAATATATTGAAAAGCACAAAAGGTTACGCGGCACATTCGACGCGATTGACTATGATATATTAACGAGCACAATGGCCCGAGCAGATCGAATTCTATTCACGCCGAACGTGCTGTCCGAAACCTCGAACCTCATTCGCTACATTGAGGAACCGCTCCGGGGCGAGATCGCTTCGCTGTTCGGCGCGGTCGTTGGCAGGGCCGAGGAGCGGTTCGTCGAGAGCAAAATCGCTGTTTCACGCCGTGAGTGCAAGCGCCTGGGATTGACGGACGCGGTCCTGCTCGAGGTCGCCGACACGGGCGCTGTGTTATTGACGGTTGACGTCGACTTGTACCTCGCCGCGCTTCACGCCAAGCTCGAAGCGATAAACTACAATCACCTGCGGGAGCTGCGACCGGATTTTCGCTGACGGCCGAGTCGCTAGCACAGCGTCGATCGAGCCGCTTCGCGTTCTGGCGCCAACGCGTCTCATCGTGCTACCCGAGATCGACCTCTTCCTCGACGACAGCGAACCATGACCGAACCCCTTTACCGCGCCGACGCCTATGCCCGAGAAGCGGAGGCGACAGTACTCGACGCTGCGCAGGCACGAATCGTGCTCGACAAAACCCTGTTCTACCCCCAGGGCGGCGGCCGGCCCGGCGACAATGGCGTGTTCGCGCTCGCGGACGGAAGGCGCATCGGCATCGTCGACACCGTCTACGACTTGGACCGCGAGACGATCGTCCATGTCCCCGCCGAGGGCGCGCCCCTGCCCGCGGCCGGCGAGCGGGTCACCGAGACCCTCGACTGGGAGACGCGTTACGGGCGCATGCGCGCCCATACCGCCCTGCATCTGCTCTCCGTCGTGCTGCCCTTTTCCGTAACCGGCGGCTCGGTCGGCGAAGGCGAAGGCCGGCTCGATTTCGATTCCGGCGACGTCGCCTTCGCCAAGGCCGAAATCGAGGCGAAGCTCAACGAGCTCATCGCCTCCGACGCCGAAGTTTCGACGCGCTGGATCAGCGACGAGGAGCTCGCGGCCAACCCCGCGCTGGTGAAGACGATGATGGTGAAGCCGCCGACCGGCCACGGCGCGGTCAGGCTGGTCGAGATCGCCGGCCTCGACCTGCAGCCGTGCGGCGGCACGCATGTGAAGCGGCTCGGCGAGATCGGCCGCGCCGAGGTGAAGAGCACCGAGAAGAAGGGCAGGCTCAACCGACGGGTGCGCATCCGGCTCGTCGCCTGAGCGGCGCGGCTAATACAGCAAATCTCAACCTTTACCGGCGATAGCTGACGTTGCGGCGTCCGGCGCGCGCGCGCCCGAGCGAAGCTCCCACAGGCGCCGAGCGGGCCCCGGACGCCGCTCGCATCGACGTGGGAGTCCCGAAATGTCCAGCGCTGTTCGTTCCGAGCTCGTGCGGTCGGCCGTCGTCGTCGCGCTGTCGAGCCTTCTCTCCGGCTGCGCCTCGGCGCCATTCGGGGGCGGGTGCTCGGTCAGGATCGACCAGCCGACCCGAGGAGCCGCGGTCGCGCTCGTCGACCCGATTTCGGGCGTGGGATCCGCGCCCTTCAATTATCACATCTGGGTGTTCACTCATCGCCAGGGCGTCGACAAATGGTGGCCGCAGAACGGCGGCCCGGTCAAGGGCTACTTGTCCGGCGGCTGGACGGCGCAGGCGACGTTCGGCGCCCCCGAGGAAGCCGGCCATGCTTTCGAAGTCGCTGCGCTCGCCGTCGACGACGCTGAGAATGCCGAGCTGATGGCGTGGGTCGCGCGCGGTGAGGCGACTGGCGCCTATCCCGGCATCACGCTGCCCTGGCGGGAAAGCTGCGCGCGTGCGATCGTGGCGGTCAGGCGCGCGCCGTAGGCGGACCGAGGAGCCGACGCGAATTGCGTATCGTCGATCTGAAGACCTTCGTCGTCGGCAATCCGCCGCCGACCTATGGCGGGCGCTATTTCCTGTTCCTGAAGCTCGTCACCGACGATGGTCTCGAAGGCGTCGGCGAGATCTACGCCGCCAGCTTCGCCCCGGACGTCATCATCGCCGCGCTCGCGGATGTGTTCGAGCGCCACGTCCAGGGCGCCGATCCTTTCGCCATCGAGGCCTTGTGGCGCAACGTTTACGGCCGCGGCTATTCGCAGCGGCCCGACCTCTCGCTCCTCGGCGTGCTGAGCGGCGTCGAGATGGCGATGTGGGACATCGTCGGCAAGGCCTGCGGCAAGCCGGTCTATGCGCTGATCGGCGGCAAGGTCCACGAGCGGCTGAGAACCTACACCTACCTCTACCCCGAGCCCGGCGTCGACGCCTACGCCGCGAGCCCGGTCTACGAAAACCCCGACGCGGCGGCGAACCGCGCCCTCGACTATCTCTCGTTGGGATTCACCGCGGTCAAGTTCGACCCTGCCGGCCCCTATTCCACCTTCGATCCGCGCCAGCCGAGCCTCGAGCGGCTGGCGCTGAGCGAAGCCTTCTGCAAACGCATCCGCGAGGCGGTCGGCGACCGCTGCGACCTGTTGTTCGGAACCCACGGCCAGTTCACGGTTTCCGGCGCCAAGCGGCTCGCGCAACGGCTCGAGCCCTATTCTCCGCTGTGGTTCGAGGAGCCGACGCCGCCGGAAATGCCGGAGCGGATGGCCGAAGTCGCGCGCACAACCTCGATTCCGATCGCGACCGGCGAGCGGCTCGCCACCAAATACGAATTCGCCCGCGTGCTCGCCTGCGGCGCCGCCTCGATCCTGCAGATGAACCTCGGCCGCGTCGGCGGCCTGCTCGAGGCCAAGAAGATCGCCGGAATGGCGGAGGCCTATTATGCCCAGATCGCGCCGCACCTCTATTGCGGCCCGGTGGTCGGGGCGGCCAACATCCAGCTTTCCGCCTGCTCGCCGAACTTCCTCATTCTGGAAAGCATCGAGCGCTGGGACGGCTTCCACGCCAAACTGTTGAAGACGCCGATCCGCTGGGAGGACGGCTACGTGATCCCGCCCGAGGCGCCGGGCCTCGGCGTCGAGCTCGACGAGGATTTTGCTCGCGCACACCCCTACACCGGCCGGGCGCTGCATCTGGCGCCGAAATTCGGGCCGGTGGAAAAGCCGGATTGAAGGCGTGCCCTATTTCCCACTAGGCAACGCGCCGGGCCGCCGAGGCCCGCTGCCGTGCAGCGGCATGAGGCCCAACGCGCAAGGTCACGCGGGCCCGCGGCGACCGCCGCAGCCGCAAGCTCGACACTCTTCGATCGGGCGCTGGCGGGCCGGCCCGGGCCACGGGCTCAGCCTGGGCAGCCAGCGTGGAACGCCTTCGCAATAGTCGACATAGGCCCAGCGGAAGGACATCGTCAGCTGCGTTTCCTCGTAGAAGCGCACGAAGGCGTCGAACGCCAGGGCGACCACGACCGCATAGACGAACAGCCGGGCGTCGACGAACAGCAGCGCTTCGCCGAGGATCGCGAAGATGACGCCGATGTACATCGGATTGCGCACGAAGCGATAGAACCCGGCCGTCACCAACCGCTGCGGCGCCGCAACCGGCGCCGGGGTTCCGCCGCTCGCCGCGAAGCGAACGAAAGAGTCGATGAGCAGAACGAGGCCGACGGCGATCGCCACGACTCCTGCCAGGCGCATCGCCCCGAGATCGAACAACGGCGGCGCGAAATGCCAGCGCGTGATGAGCCAAGGTATGAGACCGGCCACTGTACCCGGCGCCAACAATAAAAATACCGCCGTGCCGCCCGCCGCGGTCATTGCCCGCATCGTCGCCTCCCTGCCCGCCCTCAGATGGGACGGAACTTCCGGTATTAAAGTCTAATGCGACACGCTCGTCAAGGCCGTTGTGAGCGAAAGCGCCTTCAATGCGACGTGATCGAAGCCGCCGGGCGCGGGGCGTTTCGTCTCGGACCTAAGCGCGGGCGCTCGAACGCATGGGCGTCGCGCGTCCGCGGATGCCCCCGAGGCGACGCGGCAAAATAAGTGCGCCAACTGTCGTTGCCGTCAAAAGTGAGCGGAGCGAAGCAATCCAGGGCGGCCGGGCGGCGGCCCCTGGATGGCTTCGTCGCTGCGCACAGGGGAAACGCGAGGCGTTTCCCCGACCTCGCAATGACGGAGCGTCGGACGTCTCGAGCGATGCAGTAATTTCGCCGCGTCGCCTAATTTCCTGGCGCCGGGACGGTCCTCAGCGCGCCGAATCCGCAGGCCCGGGCGCGGCGAAGCTCCATTATCTCGCCCGCGTCATCGTCGCCGGGGCTCCCGGCGCGGCGACCGCGTTCGCGTCGCGAGATTTACGCGCACGACCCGAGGCGCCTAGCCGAAGTGGAAGCCGGAGATCGTCTTGCCCAAGATTTCGTCGCGGAAGTCGACCTTGCCGACGCTCTGCCCCGCTGCGCCCGCGGCCACCATCAGCGGCAGCAGATGCTCTTCGCGCGGATGGCACTGGCGGGCCATCGGCGCCTCGTCCCAGCGGCCGAGCCGCTGGTCGCGCTCGGGTTGCGGCGCCGTCGCCGTCTCGGCGAGCCAGCCGTCGAACACGACCGAAGCTTCGCCGTCGCCGTCGCGGAACCGTCTCAGGTTGTGATAGCTCATGCCGCTGCCGACGATGACGACGCCCTCGTCGCGCAACGGCGTCAGCGCCCGCCCGACGTCGAGGTGGAATTCGGGATCGAGGTCGTTTCTCAGCGAAAGCATGACCACGGGAATGGACGCCTTCGGGTCGACGACGATGAACGGCACGAACACGCCATGGTCGAAGCCGCGCTCGCTGTCGGCGGCCGGCGCGAGCCCCGCCGCGGCCATCAGCGCGAGCGCCCGCTCGCCGATTGCGGGCGCTCCCGGGGCCGGATATTGGAGTTGATAGGTGTGCGGCGGGAAGCCGTAATAGTCGAAAATCATGCCGGGCGCGGGATTGACGCTCACCGTCGGCGCCTCCTCCTCCCAATGCGCGGTGCAGACGAGAAACGCTCTCGGCGGCTCGGGCAGGCTCGCGACCACGCCCTCCAGATGATGGCGCAGCCCGTCCCAGGCCGTGCGCCCGAACGGCGCGGGCATGTCGATCCAGAAGCAAGGACCGCCGCCATGCGGCAGAAAGATCGTGGGCTGACGAACGTTCGGCATCGGCGCCTCTCGGGTGGCTGATGAGACTCGAGCGGCCCTCACGTCCGCCGCAACGCGCCGTTGGCGGCGTCGAAAATCGACTTGGCGCCGAAGGCGATGAACACGAGGCCGACGACGCGGGTCACCATGACGCCATGAGCGAGGAAGAATCGCCTCACCGCCGGCAGGCCGGCGGCGAAGATGAGCGTCGCGTCCGCCCCGAGGAAGCCGACGAACGAGGCCGCGAGCAGCGCCGGCGCGTCGGCGAGGCTCAGCCGATCGACATAGGGCGCGACGATCGCCGAGAACATCGCCAGCGCCACCGGATAGGCTTTGGGATTGGTGAGCCCGAACGCCAGGCCGGTCGCCAACGGACGCGTGGCGCCGATCGTGCGCGGCGGCGCATCCTTCCTCGTCATCACCGCGCGCGCGCCGAGATAGCAGAGATAGCCGCCGCAGACGAAGCCCAGAGCCTCGAACAGCGTCGCGCCGAGCTGATTGGCGCCGATGATCGCCGCCACCGCGAGCCCGCCCCACGTGACGTCGCCGACCAGATGACCGCAAATGAAGAACGCCCCGCTCATACGGCCTTTCGACGCCGCGAGCGTGAACAGCGCCAGGAACGCCGGCCCCGGCGAGACGACATAGAGATAGGCGGCGGTCGAGGCGGCGACGAGAATCTTCGGATCGGTCATGAATGGAGGGTTTAACGCAAGCCCGCGGCCGCGGCTATGGGCGTCCGCCGAACGGCCGCTCAGGCGTAAGGCGACGCGGCGAAATTACTGAATCGCTCGAGATGTCCGACAGCCGTCATTGCGAGGAGCGCAGCAACGAAGCAATCCAGGGGCCACAGCCCGGCTGCCCTGCATTGCTTCGCTTCGCTCGCAATTACGGTAAGGACAGCTGGCGCACTTATTTTGCTGCGTCGCCTTACGTCGCCACGAGCTTGATGTCGACGCCGAAGGTTCCCGTGGCGCCGATCTCGTGGCCGTCGCTGGAAAACTGCCACATCAGATTGTTCGCAGCGAGATTGGCGGAGGTGTAATTGCCCTCCAGATACAGCGGAGCGCTAAGGGCGGTTCCATTGGTGAGGACGAGCACGCCATCGAACGCGTTGAAGCCGCTGTCGGCCGCATCGATTTGCGTGTTGCCGGAACTGTAGGCGAAGTCTCTGAGATCGATGGTGTCGTCCTTGGCGAAGCCCCAAATGTCGCCATAGAACTGCGGGGAATCGTCCAGAATCAGCAATCCCGCGCCGCCGACGCCGAAATACACGTCGTTGTCGGCCTCCGCGCCGAACTCGATCGAACCCGTTCCGTTGATGGTCGAGATGCCCGGCCCATAGACGGCATCCTGCGCCAGAATATCGCCTCCGGTGTTGGCGATCAGTTGGCCGGGGTTGTACATGGCGGCTTCTATTGTCAAACCGCCCGCGGAATTCGATTCGATCGTGCCCGCGTTGTAAAGATAGCTGGTTTCGGTGCTCGTGTTGTACGCGGTCGCGTCGAGTGTGAGACCGGTCGCGCCGGTCGCATCGATTGTGCCGCCGGCTTCATTGTCGACCGTCATATTGGCGTCGCCGATCACGCCCGATCCCTGAATCGTATTCGCCTTGTTTTCCAGCATGGTTCCGGCGCCGCCGCTGAGGATCGCGCTGTGGGCGCCGTTCAGGTCGACCGTCCCGCCGTCGAGAAACTCCAACGTATTGCCCGCTTGAATGTGGATGGCGGTGGCATTGGCCGTTCCGTCGACGTTTATCGCACCGGAATTCATCCAGTGGCCATCGACCACGAGATCCGAATTGTTCGCAACATTGATCGTACCGTCATTGAAGACGCTGTCTTCGACGGCGTCGGACGTTTCGCCGGATGTGGTGCTCAGCGCGCCGCCGGCCGAGATCGACAGATAAGCCTGACTGTAGATCTCGGCGTTGTCCTCGAGCACGATCGACCCGTTGCCGAGCGTCTCGACGATGCCGCCGCCGCCATTGATTTGAGTGCCGTTCAGAATCAGGGCGCCCGCGCCGGCCGCCTCGAGATACCCTGAATTGCCGAACTGTCCAGTGATCGTCAGGCCGCCGGCGCCGGTGGTTTCGACCAGACCGGCGCTATAATTCTCGGACTCGCTGCCGGCGGAGATGGCTTCGGCGTCGCCCACTATCGTCATGGCGAGGCTGTCGTTAGCGTTGATGATTCCGGTCGGCGCATTGTTCAAGCGAAGATAGCCGTCGCCGATCGTCCCCGCGCCGACAATCTTGGCGAAGTTGTTCAGTTGTACCCCGGCGCCATTGCTCACGATCGAATTTTCGGCGCTGTCGGAGAGGACGATGCCCCCGGTTTCGTAAAACGTGCCGCCGCTTCCGTATATCTCCAGCTTCGTCGGGCCCGTCGAACCGGCCAAAGTCAATTTGCCCGTGCCGTATGTCGTTGCATTGTAGTTCAACGTCGAATCATTGGCGACGGAAATGGTTCCGGAATTGTCGAGAATGGCGGTCAGGACGTCCCCTGCGAACGTGTCGCTGGGGCCAATACCTGTCGTGTTCCCGGCCGTCGTGGTGAGGCGACCGCCCGCCGCGACCGAAACGATTCCGCCGATCCCCAACTGCCCATTGTCGAGCTTGATCGTCGCGCCCTTCGAAACACTTACGTTTCCACCCCCTTGGATCGACGCGTTATCGACGGTCAAGGCGCCGGTTCCGGCCGCGATCAACTGGCCGTCCTGCTGCATGTCGCTGTCGATCGCCAGCCCTCCGGTCCCCGTGGTTTCCAGCGTCCCGGCGTTCTCGATCTCGTTGGTCCCGGTGTTCAGGGTCAGGGTCTTTGCGGCGTTGGCGTCGATCGTTCCGTTGGCGCCGTTGGTCAGCCAAAGGCCGTTGCCGCCGCTCGCGCCCGTGCCGTTGCCGATCGTGCCGGCGCCCGAAATCGTATTGGTCTTGTTGTCTAAAGTATTGCCGCCGCCGGTGGTCGCGCCGAGGATTTTCGCCCCGGAAAGTACGACCGTTCCGTCGCCAAAGAGCCCGAACCAGGGCGCCGCGATTTTCAGCGTCCCGCCGCTGATGGCGACCGAGCCGGTGTTCCAGATCTCAGCCGAATCGGCGCTGGGACTCTTGGCCGTCCCAAACACCATCGTCGCCCCGGAGCCGATGTCGATCGTGCCGAGGTTATAGGCGTTCGAATAGGGGTTGACCTCCGAAAACACCGTGAATACGCCGCCGGTGACGTCGAGCGTCGCGTTCGCGTTCACCGTGAGGAAGCCGATCTGCTCGTTCGCCGAGCTCGACACCGTGAAAGCGCCCGTGCCCGACGTGGCGGCGCCGCCGAGCGTGACGTCGTATTCGATCCTTTTGGAAGCGTTGTAGGTCGGGATGATAGCCGGATTCCAGTCCGCGGCGTCCGTATAAGCCCCGCTAACGTCTTTGACCCAATTCGATTGTACTACCGTGGTCATGCGTTTCCTCCCAGTCTGTCCACTTTCACCTCGATTCCGACCCGTCATCCCGGCCCGTTGCGGCGTACGCCCCGGAACATCGGAATGATCGCGAGCGCGCCGAACTCGTTACGGTCGGAATTCCTCGGCAGCTGCTGTGGCCGGCGAGAGAGTCTGAAATTCTGTTCTGCGCCGGGAGACCCACCAAGGGCCCAAAAAACCAGCGAAGCTCGAGCAGCTGAAGCCACAACCGAGCGGAGTTCACAGAGGAGCGCGCGACATCAGAGAATTTCTCGTGAAGCGCGTTCCCCCGATGGCCGCCATCACGTAAAGGAAGTTGCCGTACTTTGAGGCTTTTGACAAGGCAAAATTGCAACTGTGCGCTGTAGGTTCGCTTCTCAGCGCAAGGGCTCGAGTTAGGGCGCGCTGGCGAATGAGGGAACGCCGGTTTTTCGAGAAGAAGCGCGCGATCTCTAGTGGTCCGAAGTCGTACATCTCGAGGCCGGTGTTCCCTTCTCCCGCCCTCATGCCGAGCCTGCCGAGGGAGCGGGACTCCGCGAACGCTTTGCGTTCGCTCGGGGTGGCGCGAAGCGCCAGGTGAGGGCCTACTTTCAACACGTTGCGTGGATTGACCGCAACCGGGCCGAATTGCCGGGCGCCCTTGTAGGCGAGGTCGCTGACCTCGCTGCCTCCGCTGGGAAGACTCGTGCAGGATGAGGCGCTTACGCGCTTAACCGAGGTCGTCCTTCGACAAGCACAGGATGAGGGCGCTTAAGCTACAGAATGGCGCCGCCCGGGAATTTGCCCCGGTTACCATTGACCGCCCTCACCCCAGCCGTCTCCCGCCCCTTCGACAAGCTCAGGATGAGGGCGGGGAGGGGGTCGAAATCGAAGACGCGCGCGCCACTAGACCGGCCACCGCTTGGCCGGATTGGGGGACATGATACCGAATGCACGAATTCGGCGGCATCGCGGGCGCCCCTCCATAATAAATCCCGCAATCGATATCATGTCCCCGTAATCCCGTAATCCCGACGGTGGCCAGGAGATAGCTAAAAGTATATCTATAGACACAATATACCTCGGAGCCGAGGCCGCAATCGCCGGCGTGGCACGACCGGGGGGGTGACAAAAACGACAAGCTAACGCTTTGAAATTTCAATAACCGTGGACAAAAATGACCACCCGTCCGCGATCGAAGGGTTGCTGTCGAAACCCCTATCCTGATCGTCTGCTGTCCGCCCACGCGAGCCGTTGCTGGGCGGGCGGCAAATGTTTGGGTGGCGCCACTAGAGCGGTTCCCGAAAGGCTGGAACCGTCGTCGCGAGCGAATCGATCCCGGGGCGGGGCAGCGCCCTACGCCCCCTGGATGATTTCGTCGCTGCGCACCGGGGAAACGCAACGCGTTTCCCCGACCTCGCTTTTGACGGCGGGTATAAGCCAGATCGGGAAGCGCTCCAGGTAAAAGAAAACAGGCAAATACCAGCATGAAGATATAGCCGGACATAGGTGTTCGAATAATTTCGTAATTCTTGGACGCTTCGGCGCCGAGTCGCGGAACGGCCCGCGGCGTCCCGCCGCCTTGCGCTGGCGGCGCGCGGGCCTATTCTGAGGGCGCGCCGGCGGCTCGCGCGACGACGGCTCGTGCGAGCGAACTTTCAGGGGGATTCCATGGCGGAAGAGCGCAGATGTCCGCGGTGCGGCGCAGTCAACGCGCCAGAGGGCAAATTCTGTTCGAACTGCGGAGCGCCGCTCGACGCCGCGGCGGCGCCCCAGGCAGCCCCGCCGCCGCAATCCGCGCCTCCGCCCGCGGGCGGCGGTTATACCGGCGGCTCCTCATCCTCGGGCTTCGGGGCCAGCAGCGGCTCGGGGACGTCGCGCACGGTGACGCTTGCCATGGACCCGGTCCAAGCGTTCGCCGCCTTCCAGCAGGCGGGCGCGGCCCTCGGGATCATGGTCAGCGACGAGAACCCGCCGAACCGCATCAAGTTCACCGCGCCCTACAAGGACACGTGGACGACGCTCGGCATCGCGGTGAAGCTCGACTGTGAGGTTCAGATCGCCGCCGACGCGCACGGCGGCTCGCGGGCGATGGTGACGACGGGGCTCAACGTCGGCTCGGCGATCCTGGTGTTCGTCATCTACGTGGTGATCGGCCTGTTAATATTCGGCTACGGCCTGATCCTCGGCATCGCGGCGGACGCCTGGGTCTACTATAAGCTCAACGGCGAAGTGTCGGAGAAGCTCGGGCGCTCGCTTATCGAACGCGTGACCGGCGCGCCGCGCTGAAGCGGCTTATAGCCGCTTCAGCTCGTAGAGCGCCGCCAGCGCCTCGCGCGGCGACAGCGCGTCGGGGTCGAGCGCGGCCAGCGCCTCGCGCAACGGGTCGGACTCCGGCTCGGGCTCGGGCGGCGTCGGCTTTTCGGGCTCGAACGAGAACAGCGGCAGCCCCTCCGGGGCGCCGAGCGCGGCGCCGGTCTCTCTCGTCGCCTCGAGATCGGCGAGCACGCGCCGCGCGCGTTTGATCACCGTCGCCGGCAGACCGGCGAGCTTGGCGACCTGGATGCCGTAGGAGCGGTCGGCGGCGCCGGGCGCGACCTCGTGCAGGAACACGAGCTGCCCCTTCCACTCCCGCACCTTCATCGTAAGGTTGAACAGTTTTGGGGTCGTCTCGGCGAGCGGGGTGAGCTCGTGGAAGTGGGTGGCGAACAGGATGCGCGAGCGGTTGACGTCGGTCAGATGCTCGACGCAGGCAAATGCGATCGACAGGCCGTCGAAGGTCGCCGTGCCGCGGCCGATCTCGTCGAGGATGACCAGCGAGCGCTCGCCCGCCTGGTTGAGGATCGCCGCCGTCTCCACCATCTCGACCATGAAGGTCGAGCGCCCGCGCGCCAGGTCGTCGGCGGCGCCGACGCGCGAGAACAGCCGATCGACGACCCCGATATGGGCGGAGCCCGCCGGCACGAACGAGCCCATCTGCGCGAGCGCCGCGATGAGCGCGTTCTGGCGCAGGAAGGTCGACTTGCCCGCCATGTTGGGGCCCGTCACCAACGCCATCTTGCCGCCCGAGAGGTCGCAATCGTTGGCCGTGAACTTTTCGCCGCGCTCGGCGAGCGCCGCCTCGACCACGGGATGGCGCCCGCCCTCGATGCGGAAGGTCAGTGTTGCGTCGACCTTGGGCCGCGTCCATTCCCGCTTCACCGCGAGGTCGGCGAGCGCGGCGGCGACATCGAGCTCGGCCAAGGCCGCCGCGACGGCGCGCAAGAAATCCGCGCGCTCGACAACGCGGCGACAGAGCTCGGCGAAGAGCTCGAGCTCCAGCCCGAGCGCACGGTC
>JBKQKS010000059.1:0-2515 GCA_052147395.1 Roseiarcus sp. | reverse complement strand
CGAACTCGTTGACGATCACGGCGTAGCGCCTGCCATGCGGCTCGCTGAGGATGCGGTTGAGCAGCGTCGTCTTGCCGGCGCCGAGGTAGCCGGTGAGAACGGTGACGGGGATTTTTTCGATCTCGGGGGCGGTCAACGACTCAGGGCTCCGTGCGACGTGGACTGCCTCCGATATAGGCGCGCCGACGCCGCTTGGGTAGGGGCCGACCCGCTTGCCCCCAGCGGGTTGATCGCCGATCGGGAACGGCGCCGAGGCAAATCAAGATGTTGCCGCCGTGAAGGGCGCCAACACGGCCCGTTGACGAGGGGCGGGAGCGCTCGGCGGGCCGACCCGGGTCGTCATCGCGATGATCGCGATTTGTTGACTTGCCTGATGTTCCGTGGAAAATGCGTTCGCTGGAATCCGGCCGAGCAGGCGAGACTTCCGGCTTCCGCGACCTTCGGATCAACAACTGGGGAGATGAGCCATTCGTCGTCCAATGAAAACCACCGCGCCGCCGGAGAAAGGCGGGCGGCGGACCAACAAGGACATTCGCGCCCCGCAAGTTCAGCTCATTGACGCAGAAGGCCAGAACCTGGGCGTAGTCAATCTGGCGGATGCCCAGCGTATGGCGGAAGAGGCTGAACTGGACCTCGTCGAAATCGTGCCGAACGCGACGCCTCCGGTCTGCAAGATTCTCGATTTCGGCAAATTCCGCTTCACCGAGCAGAAAAAGTCGTCCGAGCAGCGCAAGCGCCAGAAGGTCGTCGAAATCAAAGAGATCAAGCTGCGCCCGGGCATCGACGACCACGATTACGAAGTGAAGATGCGCTCGGTGCGGCGCTTCTTCGAAGAAGGCGACAAGGTGAAGGTCACGTTACGCTTCCGCGGCCGTGAAATGGCGCATCAGGATATCGGCTACCGCCTGTTGCAGCGGGTCAAGACCGAGACGGCGCCGATCGCCAAGGTCGAGTCCGAGCCGCTGATGGAAGGCCGGCAGATGACGATGGTGCTGGCGCCGAAGTGATCCGCCGCGGCCCCGGGGATCGCAGGGGCTAGGCTCGAGCGCAAATTTCTGCTTTTAACGGGTTCTCGGGCGCGCATTTCACGCGGCCCGAGCCCTTCGGGAGCTTCCCGTGAGCCTGGCGCAGAATGCGGGCGCGAACGCGTCCGTCTCGGAAACCGTTCGTGGCGGCGCCGCCCCGGCGACGGCGCTCGGCATACTGTTCGCCGTCAGCGGCTCGCACATGCTCAACGACATGATGCAGGCGCTGGCGCCGGCGCTCTACCCGGTGTTCCGCGACGAGTATTCGCTGTCGTTTTTCGAGACCGGGATCATCACGCTCACCTTCCAGGTGACGGCCTCGCTGCTGCAGCCGCTGATTGGCCTGTTCACCGATCGCCGCCCGGTTCCCTATTCGCTGCCATTCGCGATGGCGTTCACGCTCGCCGGCCTGGCGCTGCTCGCCTTCAGCGCCAGTTATCCGATGCTGCTCGCCTCCGTCGCCCTGATCGGCGTCGGCAGCGCCATCTTTCATCCGGAGGCTTCGCGCGTCGCCCGCGCCGCCTCGGGCGGCAGGTTCGGCTTCGCCCAGAGCCTGTTCCAGGTCGGCGGCAATTTCGGCCAGTCGATGGGGCCGCTGATGGCGGCCTTCATCGTCGTGCCCGGCGGCCAGCGCTCGGTGCTCGGTTTCACCGCGCTCGCTTTCATCGCCATCCTGCTGCTCTATCGCGCGGCGAGCTGGCACATCGGACATCGCGCCGAGCGCAGGGCCGCGCCGGCCCGCGTAGCGCGGCGCCCCCTGCCTCGCGGGGTGGTGCTGCGCTCGATTGCGATCCTCGTCGTGCTGCTGTTCTCGAAGATGTTCTATCTCGCGAGCCTGAACAGCTATTACACGTTCTACCTGATGCAGACCTACGGCGTGTCGCTGCAAACCGCTCAGGTGCTGCTGTTCGTGTTCCTCGGCGCGGTGGCGGCGGGGACGTTCTTCGGCGGCCCGATCGGCGACCGCATCGGCCGCAAATACGTGATCTGGGGCTCGATCCTCGGGGTGCTGCCGTTCACGCTGCTGCTGCCGCATCTCGGCCTCGTCGGCGCCGTCCTCGACTCGATCGCGATCGGCCTCGTGCTGTCGTCGGCGTTCGCGGCGATGGTCGTTTATGGGCAGGAGCTGGCCCCGGGCAACGTCGGCGCGATCGCCGGCCTGTTCTTCGGCCTGTCGTTCGGGCTCGGCGGCATCGGCGCCGCCGCCCTGGGCTTCCTTGCCGACCGCACCAGCCTGAGCTACGTCTACAACGTGTGCGGCTACCTACCGGCGATCGGTCTGATTGCGTATTTCCTGCCCGACACCCACGCGAAGAAGGCGTGATGCGGTTTCCGGGCGATCGCTTCGCGATCCCGGAATAACTGCCAAGCCGGGGGCCAGAGGCGGCGGCTTTTCCGTCATGGCCGTGCTCGTCACGGCCATCCAGTGCGTCTGTGATTCCGCGTTGTCGGCGGGGTGCAAGTCCCCGTCATGGAGTGTCGTAACCGTG
>JBKQKS010000058.1:0-7192 GCA_052147395.1 Roseiarcus sp. | reverse complement strand
ATTTCATTTTCACGTGATCCGCGGCACCCCGGGTCGCGGCAATCGCCGCTCATATCGGACGAGTTTTACGATTATTACCAATAGGTTAGCGGAGAATGGCTCATACCTATCTAAACTTAGGACTCTCCGAGCGTGAGAGCGAAGCAGCCCGGCGTGAGCCTGCGCTATTCGGCAACCACGCACCGCTGGATGTGAGCGCGTCCGTTGTCGCAGATATGACAGCGAAAATCGCCGAGAACATTCAACCGAAACCCTCGCATGGGCTCGACTATCTTGCTTTGGTGAAAGCCGTTCGAGCTTCATACCTCGGGACACGAGCCGGCGCGACCGCACAGGGGTCCTCAACTGGATGGGCCAAGCGAAATCTATTCGTCGGGGATTTTGTCGCCGGGGTATCGCTATCCATGAATCCGTTGCCGCCTCCTTCAAAATTGCCGCAACAATCTGATTTTGCGGCCGTTGCTGCCGATCTGGCGAAATCAATGGCAGACTTCGGGCACGTCATCGAAGCCGGCATCGCGGTGAAGCGACACATCGCAAGAGCAGCGGCGACAGAGCGTGAATGAGCGACGACAGGCCGCCGCCGTCCGGACCCCGACCGCCCACCCCCTAGAGGGGCGTCGGGGAAGGGATTGCTGGAAATAATTCCTCCGGAACTTGGCGCAGAACTCGAGCGATCAGGATTGGACATAAATGACCCGCAAATTTCGCGCGCGGTCGAGATTGTGTTGAGTAAATCGTATACCGGGGCTATGATGCTTCCGCCCGCATTTGTTCTGGAGGCGTACAAACGAGAACTTCCTGAAATTGTGCCGAAGTTGGTAGAATGGACGGACAGGCAAATTACTCACAGTCACAATCTAGAGGAAAAGATTTCGGCTGCCAGTGGGCGCCGTAAGGATCGGTCACAATTGGGAGCTGCCGCAGTTGCGATCGTGGGCATTGTTTGTGCAACTGTTGTAGCAGTAAGCGGGGCAACAGTCGCTGCCATAATCATCGCAATAGTTGCAGTTGGCGGCCCTGTGGCGGCCTACACGCTTGCCAATCGGTTCAATATTGGTGGTGACTCAAAGCCGTAGGCCATTTGATTCAATCTCGCAGGCGCCGCGGCGGTTTTTGTGCATCTGCGCGCCCGGGAATTTGCCCCGGTTGCCCCAGCGACATTTTGCGCCGTTGAAAACATTCACTATGTGATACTCGCATAGCGCTCAACTAGCGCCGTGACCCCTGCCGTTTCGGGACCATGCCGCCGCCGACATCCGCCAAACTCGAGAACACGCGTGCGTCAGTTCAGCCTTACGCGCGTGGCGCGACTGTCGGCGCGGGGCCCAAGATGACGTTCGAGCGTTCTGGTCGCGCGCGAGCCATTTGCGGACGCTTGCTTCTCGCGTCGGCAGATCGGGGCGCCAAAAAGCCCCGCTCTCGCCTTTCACGCGACAACGGACTCGCGCTATCTGGCCGCCTGTCTGCATATAGGGATTCGTTCGCCATGAGCCGCGAGGCAACCATCGCGCTCCCGTGCGCGCGCCATAGGGGCGCGCCCGTGGGGCAAACGCAAAATGCGAGGTCGAGCGTTTAGACGGCATCAGGCTCAGGCCCACATGTGGCGCCGGCTGAAGGAAGATCGCAACCAGCACTATGAAAACCTCGCGTGTCCGTGTTGGACGGACCCGCGGGCAAGGGCGCGGTTCAAGGAACAGCCGCAGATCTGCTCCTGCTGGACTTGCGGCAACGAAAGGCGCGGCAAAGGCAACGATCATATGCGGCTTTCGATCCAGGAGCGGCGGGAATTTCAGGCCGAGGGCGCGGAATAAGGGCGACGCGCGGCCTCGCGGCGTCGCCGCCAATCAACGCGACGTGGCAGGCGCGCCATTTTACGGTGACCCACGGGCGCGGGCCGCCAGCGCCTCACTTCCCGTTCGCTGCGAATTTCGCCTCGATCTCGCCCATTAGAGGGGCGGTCAGGCCGGCTTTGCGCAACTCGGCGAAATCGTCGAGGACGACTTGGCGCCAAGTCGCGTAGCCGAGCTCCGGGAGGGTTTCGTCTCGATGCGCGAGGTAGAGCGCGCGGGCCTCTTCGGTTCGGCCGAGCAACATCAGCGCGTCCGCTCGAAGGATCTCGGTCTCGAGCGTGTCCGGCGAGACCTGGCGGGCGCGTTCGGCGGCGCTCAGCGCTCGGGGGAAATCGCGCGTGAAAATCGCCGCCCGGCTCAGTCCGGCCCACGCGCCGTCGTCGCCCGCCGCGGCGGCTTTCTCGTACGATTCCTTCGCTTCGACGAAGTCCTCAGCCACGCCATGGCCGGCGGCGTATAGGGCTCCGAGCTTGATGATCGCCAGCGAGTTGCCAGCGGCGGCGGCTTTCTCGTACCACTCGCGCGCCTTCGCGTAGTCCTGTGCGACCCCGTGGCCATTGTCGTAGAGAGCGCCGATATTGTTCATCGCCAGCGAGTTGCCGGCGGCGGCGGCCTTTTCGTACCACTCGCGCGCCTTGGCGTAGTCCTGTGTGACGCCGCGGCCTTTGTCGTAGAGATTGCCGATATTGTTCATCGCCAGCGCGTTGCCGGCGCCGGCGGCCTTTTCGTACCACTCGCGCGCCCGGGCGTAGTCCTGTCTAACCCCGCGGCCATTGTCGTAGAGAACGCCGATATTGTTCATCGCTATCAAGTTTCCGGCGCCGGCGGCCTGCTGGTACCACTCGAACGCTTCCACATAGTCCCGCGGGACGCCATGGCCGGTGTCGTAAAGATATCCCAGGTTGGCCTTCGCGACGATGTTGCCGGCTGCGGCGGCCTTCGCGTACCAGCCGCGGGCCTTGTCATAGTCGCGCTCGACCCCGCGGCCATTGTCGTAGAGAGCGCCGATGTTGTTCATCGCCACGGCGTTACCGGCGGCGGCGGCCTTTTCGTACCACTCCAGGGCCTTGGCGTAATCCCGGTGGGCGCCATGGCCGGATTCGTAAAGGTAAAATCCGACATCGTCCATCGCTACGCCATTGCCTGCGGCCGCGCCCTTTTCGAACAACTCGCGAGCTTTCTGGTAATCCTGGGCGACGCCCTTGCCGTCTGCGTAGAGCTCTCCGAGGAGGGCGAGGGAATCCGGGTCGCCGGCCGCGACCGCCTTCTCGAACCACTCGCGCGCCTTCGCATAGTCCTGGGGGAAGCCGAAACCCCCCGTGTACATTTGCCCCGCCATGCGCTTGGCTACCGGGTTGCCGCTCTCGGAGGCTTCCGCCGCCGCCAATACCAGCGCGACCAATTCCTGGTAGCCGGCGTGTCCGGACTCCGCGGCCAATGCGAAGGTGGTAAATCTATCGACTACACCGGACAGCCTATCCTGCGTCTGCTTCGACTTTGCGGTTTCCGTCTCGGCCACCAAGGTCTGCGCTTCGGCTCGGTTTCTTTCGCTTTCGGCGGCGAGCTGCTCGGCCCGCGCGTGCGCAGTCTCCGCATCCGCGCGGCGCCACTCGATCCGGGCGACGCCCGCGAACAGCAAAGCGCTGATCGTGAGGGCGCCGAGCGCGACGGCCGCGAAGACGCGCAACCGGCGCGAAGCCCGCGCGGCGTTGTGGCTTACACGCAGAAGTTCGCCGACGTCGCGCCAGGCGCCGCCGTAGCGCGAGCTCCAGGCTTCGTTGCGCGCTTGCAGCAGTTTCTGCCGGTCCCGCATAGTTCCTTCGGGGAGCAAATGCGCCCGGTCGCCGACGAACGCTCTGGCCTCCACGAGCAGCAACCGCCAGGTGAGGCCGTCGTCGAGCTCTTTCCTCAACCACCCGTCGGCTTCGGACGAAATCCTCCGCCACGCCCGGATCAGCGCCTCGTGGGAAATGTCGATCACCGTCGCGTCGCGGATTTCGGCAGGCGGATAAGGGGTGAGGAAGGAGACGCCGGGAGCGCGGAAGGCTTCGAGGATCGGCCGCAGTTCTTCCGCCGAGGCGCCGGCGACGGCTGAGAGGTCGCGCAAGGTCCGCGGGCGGCGGATTGCGACGCCCTCGGCGTTGACCTCGGTGAGCTCGCGAAACAGCGACTCGACGAGCGCGGCGCTGCGGGCGTCGGGCGCGGCGCGCGCCATCACCGCATCGGCATGGTTCGACAGCAGAGCGGCGAGGCCGCCGGCCCTCTCCACCGTCGCGCCGTCGAGCCTTATCGGCGCCATCGCCGCGGCCTCTTCCCACATCAGCATCAGGCCATGCTGCAGCAGCGGCAGCTCGTCTTCGCGGCCGCGTACGCCGGCGATGAGCTTGCGCGCAATTGGCTCCTCGACCTCGCCGCCGTAGAGCTTTGCCGGCATGCGCACGGCGCGCAACAGCGCGTCGTCGTCCATGCGCGGCACGAGATATTGCGTGCGGTTGATGGTCTCGGCGAGCCCGTCGAAGCGGGCGCATTGACCCAGGAATTCCGAGCGCAGGGTGACGACGACATGGACCTCGACACCGCCCGCCGGCTCGTCATCGGCGCGCGCCGCGCGCCCGATCAGGGCGACGAAGGCCTCCGCCTCCTCGCGGCTCGTCTCCTTTTCGAAGCGGAACAGCTCTTCGAACTGGTCGACGAGCACGCACAAGCTCTGACCCTTCACTCCGGAGAGCTCGCCGGCGACGGTGGCCAACGTCGCATCGCGCCGGTTGAACAGGCCGACGATCTCGCCGATGCGCGCGACGTCGCGGTCGCGGCCCTCGAGCCTGGCGAATTCGCTAGCGAGGTTCCACAGCGGCCCTCCCGAGGGGCGCATGGCTGAAGTTAGCCAGCCGCCGCCGTGGCGCCGATACTGGCGCGCGAGCTTCGGCAGCACGCCGGCGCGCACCAAAGACGATTTGCCCGAGCCCGAGGCGCCGTGAATCAACACCAGCCGGTCGCGCGCGAGCCGGTCGATCACCTCGCCGATCATCCGCTCGCGGCCGAAGAAGATCGACCACTCTGTTTCCTCGAACGGCCGCAAGCCCGGATAGGGTTTTGCCGGGCGGTTCGTGACCGAGCTCATGCCCCCGCGCCAGGGCGTCCGGCGTCGAGCCAGTGTCGGAAGTCGCCGCGCCAGGTCGGGCGGGTGAGATCGAAGCGCGCGATGCCGAGCGGCTCGACGTCATAGGGCAGATCACTGCCGATCTTGTCGAGCACCGCACAGGGCAGCGGCGCGCCGCGCTCACGCGCGACGTCGGCACATTCGTCGACCCCGATGTCGAACAGATCGTCCACGAAACTGTCGTCGTCGCCGGCGCGCACCAACGCCAGCGCGGCGCAGCGCTTCACCGCCGCGACGCGCATCTTGCTCTGCTTGCGCGCTTCCTCGAGCGGGCCGGGCGTGATCTTGAGCGTCAACGAGGCGATGCCCTCGGCCTTCAGCGCGCTATCGATCTCGAGCCGCGCGGCTTCGCCGGCGGCGGGCGCATGCAGATAAATGCGCTTATCGCCGGCGAGCGCCGCCGCTGGCGGCCGGGCGGCGCGCTTTTCCGCCCGGTCTTTCAGCTCGCGCAGCTTCAGCGTCAGCGCAGTCTCCAGGCGCCGCAATTCCCTGACGAAATCGGCGCTCGTCACGGCGAGGGTCGGCCAGCCCAGCGGCTGGCCATTCTCCGGGTCGACGAAGTTGAACCCGGGGGCCTTGGCGCCGCGGTCGCCGCGCAGGAATTCCGGCCATTCACTCTCTTTGGTGGCCTGGGCGCGCAACACGAACACGCGGCCCTGCTCGCCCGCGCGATCATCGATCTGCTTGCGGAACCATTCGAGCTCGTCGCGGCACCAGCTCGACCTCAGATAGCGGTCCGACATCACGATGAGCAGCACCCCGCTGGAGCTCACCTGGGCGCGCAAGTGCTCGTCGAGCGTCGCGGTCGGATCGATCTTGGCGTCGATCCAGATTCGCATGTCGTCGAACTCGGTGTTGAGCGAGAGGATCTGATCCTCGAGCTTGCGGATGAGCGCGTGCGTCCAGTCCTTGAGCATCGAGCCGCCGGTCCCGCGGGGGTCGCCGTGGGAATAGCTGACGAACACGTCAGGATCGAAATGGGGATGCAGGAACGACATCGCTCGCGCAACATTTCGGAGGCGTAGCCTGAGATACCTTATCACCTACGCGTCGTTTGTCGAGAGGACGCGCGTCCGCGCGCGCTGCGCTGCGTCAATGCGCCGACGCGGGTTTCGCGTCAGAAATGCGCTAACTCGTCGAACAATTTTCGCGGAGGACGCCATGAAGATCCTGGTCGCCAACGACGGCTCGCCGGGCGGCGAAAAGGCGGTGCGGGGCGCGCTCGACCTCGCCAAGCGCCTGGGCGTCGGCGTGACCATGGTGTGCGTCGAGGCGGTCGAGCGCTTTCCCTCCGTGATCGACGTCGTTCCCGAGGCGCAGCGGACCGTCAGCAGCTTCGAGTCGGTCGTCGCCGCCGATACGGCGCTGGCGGCCGAACTCGGCGTGCCGTTCGCGGCCGAGGTCGTCGGCGGTCATCCCGTGCAACGCATCATCGATGTCGTCGAGCAAGGCGGCTACGATCTATTGGTCGTCGGCCACGTCGGACATGCCGCGCTGTTCGAGCGCATCATGGGCAGCGTCGCCGACCGGCTCGTGCATCACGCTCCTTGCGCGGTAATGGTGGTGAAGTGACGGCGCCTTTCGGGTTCAGCAGTCGATGTCGCGAAAATCCTGCCTCACATCGGCTAGTGGTCCGAGTCGTTCATTTCGAGGCCGATGTTCCCTTCTCCCGCTTGCGGGAGAAGGTGGCGCGAAGCGCCGGATGAGGGCCTACTTTCAACATGTTGCGTGGATCGACCGCCCTCACCCCAACCCTCTCCCGCAAGCGGGAGAGGGGGCCAAATCCGGCGACGCGCGCCACTAGAAACGTCGCCCGCCTCACGGCGCCACGCCCTTGCTCCTCAGGTCTCGAGCCACGTTGGCGAGATCGGCCTCGATCTCTTCGTCGGTCGCCTCGCCGCCGCGTTCGATCGAGGCGTCGAGCGCGGCAAGGCGCGCCTCCCGCTCCTCGACGAGCCGCAACCCGTCGCGCACGACCTCGCTCGCCGACCCCTAGCGGCCCTCGGCGACGACCCGGTCGACGAAATTCTGCCAGTGTTCGCCAATCGACACGTTCATGCCCGGGCCTCCTACCGGAGCCCCATCACAACATGAAATGCGCAATTCTCGGCGCCCGTCGCCGGCCTCACTTCGTCAGCGCCGCGTACTTGCCGTCGTGCCAGATGTTGACGTCGTAGCC
>JBKQKS010000057.1:0-2999 GCA_052147395.1 Roseiarcus sp. | reverse complement strand
TCATACAGGCAAGCCACCGAAAAATCAATGAAAATCTAGCTATTACATGGGTACATTTTCGCGCCCCTGTAACCACAAATGCGAGCAAAATCAGCAGATTGGAGAATTCGAAAGAAGGAACCTCCGTTTAATCATTGCGTTACGACGTCAGCGGGACGATGAGGTTTTGGCAGGGCCGGTATCTACTCACGCGCTTGGTGGACAGGCGCGACCGCCCTTTGGACTATTTGAGCCGGATTCACCGCGCGAAGTCCGGGGTGAGCAGTCGCTGGGGTCCGACAACGGCTGGCGCGGACCGCAGAGCGATGGACACCATTGTCTGACGTTGCCCGCGTCATGGTCACAAAAGTGATGGATTACCGAGCATTGGAAGCAAGCGGCTTACAATCGAGGCCAGACAGACCAGGACGACGAGGAGCTTGAGAAGCTGTGCGAGCCGCTGTTCGGGACAGAATCTGTCGATGACCCAGAACAGAATTGCCCCGATGACGATTGTAATAAGAATGCCAATTACCAGCGAAATCATCACGGCCTCGCGCTTCTCGATCGATAATCGTAACACGTTTAGAGCGGGCGCGCGATCGTCGCAACCGTCGGAATATACCTAGTGGCCGCGATGGCCGGCCTCGGAGACGGCGCAAGTTCAGGTCTCGGCGTCGCAAAGCTGTCGTGTGTGATTTCCGACTCTACCGTCCGACGGGGACAGGGCTACGGTCAACCTCAACCTCAAGCTCTGCGATGCGGGCCGCCTCGGTCCGCAATGACCCAGAGCCAAACTTTTCAGAACGGAGCCTGTGAAATGGACAAAGATCGTGTAGCCGGCGCAATGAAGACCGTCGTCGGAAACGTCAAAGAAGCCGTCGGTAAGCTCGTCGGCGACCAGAAGACGATCGCGGAAGGTCAGGCGGAGCAGAAGGCTGGCAAGGCGCAGAACGCATTGGGCGCCTGAGGGACACCGCCCGCGACGCCGAAAAGGCGAAGTAGCGCTCTATGCTTTTCGCCCGGCGAGACGCTTGCAACACCGCAAGCGGCCGCCGTTCTGCGTTCGCCGCGGGCTCGAGCCGAGATTCTCCAGATGGAGGCCTCGGGGAGCCTGAGATTGCCGCGCTTGGCGGCCAACAATGCCTGCCGCAAGTCCTTCAACTTGCGGACGTCACCGGCCTTTTCGCGCACGTTTTCGGCAAGCATTGCGCTGGAAATCCCGTCGGCCGTCCTTTGTCGGATTTTGCATGTTCAGGGCGCCTCGAAAGGCCGCATGAGTACATTCCGATTCTTGCCTCCGCCAGCTCATGACGCCTCAATGCAAAACGTGCTTTTCTCACGCCCCGATCAAGTTCAGGAGAATTGAATGACAGACAAGACAGGAGAAGGCGCCGCTCCGGAGTTGGCTGCCGAACTGGCTGCCTTACGGGCCGATATAGCGCGATTGAGCGATACGATGGCCGGGCTGATCCGCGGCCAGGCCGATGCGGCAGGCGCCGCCGTAAAAGGCGCGGTAGGCGATGTTCGAAACCAGATCTCGCAAGCGGCGAGTCATGCGCAGGAGAGCGCGTGCGGCGCCGCCGCTGATGTCGAACGCCGGATCGAAAAAAACCCTCTGACGGCGGTGCTGATTGCGGCGGGCATCGGGATGGCGCTCGGCATGATGACCAAATCGCGGGGATAGCCGGCATGAGACTACTGTCGGTTCTGGCCGCAGGCTCGCAGCAGCTTGCGCGGCGCGTTTTCTTTCGCGCCACACTTGCGTTTGCGGGCGCTCTGTCGGCAGCGATCGGCCTGGGGTTCGCGACCTATGCGCTCTTCGAGGCGTTGCGATTGCAATTCGGCGTCGTCAATGCATCAATCGGGCTGGGAGCGATCTATCTCGTCGCGGCGGCCATTCTTTATCTCCGTTATCGCCGCGCCGGTCCGACGCCTGTCGCCAATGCGCGCTCCGGGCCGAGCCAAGGGCGGCCCGGCTACGCTGAGGCTTTCAAAGCGGCGGCACAGGCGAGCGAGTCGCCGCAGGCGGCCGCCTTGGCGTTGAGCGTCGAACTCGTCAAACAGATGACGCCTCTCCAGCTAACGATGCTCGCGGCGATTTCCGGCTTCGTCGCGGGCCGCAAGCTGTAGACGCGGTCGCGGGCGAAGTGGTCCGGCCTCGAATAGACGCGATTCAATACCGCATTAGCCGGGTGTGCGGCATCGCGATTGTTCGCCAGCTGATAGGGCGATGACCCCCGGACAATTGAATGGCAATTACAGAGAATAGGCTCGCGGCTTGTTCCACAGCACTCGATTGTTGCCCGCGCCAACTACGAAAGTGGGCCGCGCGGCGCAATTGGCCAGCGCTATGAATAACCGCGGCGGTCGAATCGAGGCGGTCGCGAGCAAAGCCTTGGGAGCGGGGACATCGAAGGGCGCGGCTCGAGGCAACAGCTCTATCAGGCGAGCGGCGATTGTCTCGACGGCTGCACTCATCGCCAAGTCCTTTCCTACGGCGGCGATCACGGCAGCCAGCCGCTCTGTCGCCCGCCCCCTGGGCATGCGGGCCAAGCTGGCGGTCTCTTGTCAGGGGTCGACTTCCATCCTGGCCAACGCCGACAGGACGCTCAGCGTCGTTCCATTTCGGTCCTCGCCGATCGGCGCGAATAGGAAATCGTCGAACTCGCGGCCAAGAAGGGGGGTGAGCGCAGTATGGGTCATGTCATCAGCTAAGTTTCTAGTCGAGTGCGACCGCGTCGGATTCGCCGACCAGGTCTGCGCGCACTCTCTGCCCCGGAAACGATCAGCTTTCTCTCGCGCCCCGCCGACGCTCGACGTCGAATCAAAGCCGCGATTCCCGAGCGAGCGCGGCGTTCGACGTCACTTGCACTTCCACGACCATCTCCTCCAGAGCGTCGCTGTTCCCAACGAAGCTGCCGGCGACCGGCATCGCTTGCCGAATGTCGCGTGCAACGGCGACGGGGATGAGGTTCGAACCGCCGACGCTGCGGTTGGTTGGATCGAACGGGATCCAG
>JBKQKS010000056.1:0-8221 GCA_052147395.1 Roseiarcus sp. | reverse complement strand
AATGCGGAGTGGTCGCGATCCCGGGCGAAGACGGACGATCAGGCCGTCGGGTTTCCGTCCGCTCAGGAATGCGGAGTGGTCGCGATCTCGGTGCGTGCGTGCGCCAAGGAGGTCATCAGGTTTCCGTCCGCTCAGGAATGCGGAGTGGTCGCGATCAGAAGTGTTCCCGAAAGCTCACCTAAAGTCGGTTTCCGTCCGCTCAGGAATGCGGAGTGGTCGCGATCGCAGTACCTTCTGGCAATTAGCTAGGTCGCAGTTTCCGTCCGCTCAGGAATGCGGAGTGGTCGCGATCTATCACAAAGCCATCGTGTTGTGGTTCAACCTTAGTTTCCGTCCGCTCAGGAATGCGGAGTGGTCGCGATCGCCTCCGTGTCCTATTTTACAAGCCCCTAACAGAGTTTCCGTCCGCTCAGGAATGCGGAGTGGTCGCGATCTCAAGGAGGCGCTCTGCTCCGCGGCACCTTGGAGTTTCCGTCCGCTCAGGAATGCGGAGTGGTCGCGATCCCTGCGCCTTCGACGGATCGGCGAACTTGCCGGTTTCCGTCCGCTCAGGAATGCGGAGTGGTCGCGATCCTACCCCTTTGGATCCTATTGTCAAGTGCGCGAGAATTCGAGCCATTTCCATCGATGGCACGAGCTGTAGCTCTTCCGGCGCCATAATAGGGCACGTTCATGGAAATTCAGCGTCCGACGCAGTAGACCGCCTCCAGCGCCGCGAGGGCCGCTTCGCGGCTCGGCGGCGGAGCGCCGTCGCGGCCGGCATGGCCCCAGAAGCCGTTTTCCGGCAAGTGGCCGCCGCGCCAGCCGCCGGGGAACGCCGCGTCGAGCGCCAAAACGCCGGCGCCGCGACCGAAATAGCCGATTTCGCCCGGCGCCTCGACGAGCGCTTCGGGCAGCGCAGGCCACAACGCGAGCGCCAGCGGGTCCATCGCCGCCGCCATGCGGCGATGCGGCAGCTCGATGAGTTGCAGCGCGCCGCCGAACGCGGGCCGCGCCGCCCGCTCCGCTTCGGCGCCCGCCGCCTCTTCGGCCGCGGTGATGCCCTGGGCGGCGCGATCTCGAGCGCGGACCGCCGCGGCCTCCTCGGGCGACGCGCCGGCGGCGAAAAGGCCGCGCAAGTGATCGATATCGTTGGCCTCGATCAGCCTCATGCGCCGCGTCCAGGCCGAAGCCGGCAGGCCGAGCAGCGCGAAGGTCTGCGCGAGGCTCGACGGGCCGCCCGCGCGCTCGCCGTGATGATCGATGAGGGCGAGCGCGCGCCGCGCCGGCCAATCGGCGGGCATGTCGTCGATCAGCTCCACCGCCGCAGCGCGCCCGCCCGCCGCCACGACCGCCTCGATGCGAGCGGCGAAATGCGACAGCCGCGCCCCCCAGCCGAGCGCGTCGTCCACCACCGCTTCGGCGCCGAGCTGGCCGGCGACGAGCGCGGCGATCTCGGCCATTTCGAGATCGCGGCCGCCGAGGAAGAAAACCAGCGGCGGGGTCACCGCGCCGCCTTCGACGAGGCGGGAGGCGGCAGGGGCCAATTTAGTCGGCAATCTATGGTTGCGGCGGCGCTGCAGAGCGCGACTACCGGGCTCGCGTTGCAAACGCTCATCGCGCGCCAAGCAAATGATGCGGCCATGAGCGCCATGATTGCCAGCGCCGCCAGAACGAACCAGCGCATACGGCGCATCGCGCGTCCGCGTCGCCATGGCGCGAACGTCCGTCTGACGTGCTCGAGTCCCAGGCGCCCCTCTACTTGCAAGACTGTGACCAATGGGATCAACGCCAAAGCCGAGACGCTCGTGACGACGAGGGCCCAATGGAATTCGCAGGGCGTCAATCGAAAGTCGTTGGAACTGAGTGAATTGAATCCCTGGGCAAGACCAACCGGAATCGCGAGGATGGACGCGAAGGCAAGGAAAGCGGCGAGCGCGATCGTGCCCGCTTCTTGACGCTCTCGCGTGGTCTGCTCGATTTCGCCGCGTGCAATGGCGCTCTCGTCCATCACTTCCTTGTAGATTACAGCCGTCCCGGCGTGGCGCTGCATCAGATCGAACATCTCGCGCGCCTGCTCCTGGTTCGAAACGTTGGAGAACCAATAGCGATGGGTGAACTCCGCCAGCCCGCTACGGATGTCGACGAGATCGTTGCGATAACGGCTGTCGCTCAGGTTGGCGCCCTTGTGCATCGCTTCCGACATCCAGCGCGAGAACATCAGTAACGCGGCGCGCTGCACATGGGTGATCAGGAACATATACGTGTAATGGCGGCGTACGTGCTCTTGCAGCACGTCGAGGGCGAAGGAGAATTTTTTTGGCGGGAAGCCACCGCTCGCGCCAGCGACCGCAACAAAGGAATAGCTCGAGACCATGTAGCGCGTGCCCGTGTCGCGGAAGCGGTCGTAGCAGTGTTTCTGTTCGAAATCCGCGAGGAAGCCTTCGTCACAGGGAAAACCTGCTCCGCCGTGATCGGCGAAGCATAGGCGAACGAGATCGGACCGGGCGATCGCCTCGATGTCCTCGACCGCGACGAAGACCAGCGTCGGCATGCGCTCGTCGACCACCTGACGCCACCGCGGGGCCCTTGCCCTCGCCTTGCCTTGCGCGGCGATACGGCGCACTTGGCGCATCAACGCGGTCCCGGCCGGCGCCGCCTCGCGCGCGCGTTCCTTGGCGGATCGACCGAGCGCGACCGGCGCCAGAATTGTCTCCCACCATGGAGCGACCGGCAATTCTCCGTAGTCGATGAGATCGTTGGCCAATTCGCGAACGGCGCCGCCTTCGAGAGCGACCTCGGCCAGGCAACTTTGGTTCGGATCGAGCAGAGTTACTCTGCCGGGGAACAGCGTAATGTCCCATCGCCTGCCCGGACCGAAGTCGACGAAAAACGGCGGATACAGGCGCCGCAAGCCATCATGGAGGGCCTGGGCTTCGAGGAGTGTGAAAGTGGCCCTGGTCTCGTCGGTCAGGCAATAGCGGCTGCCGCCGAGTTCTCGCTCGACCGAGCCGTCTAGCTTGGGGTCGTCAGGCCGCATTCGCCGCAGCAAAACGACCTTCGTCGCGGCGGTCGCCGCGATCTCCACCAACAGGCAGAGCAGGCCGGGTTTTTCGACGGCGTACAGGTCGCAGCGCTCGACTTCGAGATCGACGCGAAATGCGGCGAAATTCGAGCCGTGTTCGACAACGTCCACGTCGTAGCCCATCTCGACGCGGAGAAAGCGGATGTCACTGCGGCGAAACAGCCGCAGCGGGCGCGCCGGCTGCTCGTTCGTCTCCGCGCTTCCCCCACCGCCGAACAGGAATCGCTGCACGAAGGGATGAAAATAGGCGGCCTCGGCGTAGGCCCAGCGGCGCGAGTAGGCGGCAGCGTCTTCGCGAGGCTCGTTTGGCCCCTCCTCGTCGCCGCGAAAGAGCACTGCGCTCGGGCCCGCTCCTTCGCCGTAACAGAGCGAGCTCGCGCGAAACGCGACGCTCGGCTCGACATGGTGGAGCACGGCTTTGTCGCCGCTGGTCGGCTCGATCTCATGCCATCCCAGATCCGCACCCTGGCGCGGACGCCGATTTTCGTTCCTGCGCAGAGCGTCGTCGATCCAAGCCCCGAGCGCGTCCGCGCCCTCGAGCGTCTCGAGAGCGAGTGGCAGCAGCATGGTCTGGCGGAACACCTGAACGCCGATTTCGCTTGCGACTCTGGTTCGGACTAGAGGTCGCGGCCTGGGTCTCATCGGCCCGCGGATCCAAATCAGCCCGTGAGGAATTCTCTTCGCCATCGGAACCACGCATTCCGGCCGCGATGGAGCTTGCTGGCCGCGTCCATTGTGGGCGGGAGTCCGAGAAGAACGCAAGTCGCCGCTCGAGTCGGGTAGGGCGCCGAACGCGGGTTGTCGGCGCCGAGTTCGGCGACGAATCGCGCATTCCGGCTCTGCGGGAATACTTTCTTGTTATTCACGACCCGCGCGAGAGTTGGCGGATCGCCCATCCCCCGTCACCCACCCGCACCCGCGTCGAGCTGCGCCGGACTAGGCGCGTCATTTCACGGAAACCACTCGATACAGCCAAGGCGCGGCGACCGCTATGGCAATAGCGCCAGATCGAACCTGCCGAGGCCGAGCGAGGCGTGGCTGCCGGCATTCGCTGCAGCGGCGATTTGCAGAAAGGGCACGAACGAATCGAGCGGCCCGCGAAACACCAGGCGGCCGAGATAGCCGATCATCGGCACGCGCGTTCGCGCGCGCTGCGTGCCGCGGGACCATCGATAGGGCAGAAGGTCCTCGGTCGCGACCTCGATGCGCTGCGCCTGCGCATGAACCCGGTCCCAGTCGACATCCAGCCGCGCGTGCATCCAGGGCGCCAGCCGCGCCGCGCGGTTCGCGATGGCGATCAGGAACGACGGACCGATCGACACCAGCGCGCCGCCGGAGCGCAACCGGAAGGGCGTGCGCAGGGTGAGGCGCGCCTCGCGCACCGAATAGGTCGGCGCGACGAAGCCCGCGACACGCTCATGACGCGCCTCGAGACATGGGATCGGCAGTTTGATGCGCCCGTCCTCCCATCCCGCGACGCCACCCTCGAGGGCGCCGGCGAGCGCGGCGGCAGCGTCGGGGCGCCAGAAGCCGGCGGCGCCGACGAGGCCCACCGAGGCAATGACGCGATCGCCGATCACATCGGCCCTGACGACGAGCGGCTTGGCGATCGCGCCGCGCCCGCCGGGCGCCTCCATCGGCTCGAACAGCACGTCCCAGGCGCGTGGCCGCGCCGCGGGGTCGTGGCGGTCGAGGATGGGCGGGCCGAAGCCGTGCAGCACGCGGCCAAGGGCGCCGCGCACCCGCACTGCCAATTCGGGGAAGTCCTGCAAACCCTTCGGCCGCGCGCCGACGATGGTGACGACATCCATGGCGAACAGCGCCGCCAGCGCCGTGGGGCCGAAGCGCAGCGGGGGATCGGCGAGTTCGGCCGCCATGAGGGCGCGCCGTTCGAGGCTCGCCGCGCGATAGGCGATATCGCCCAACGGACGGAACCAAGGCGACTCGGCGCGGATGCGCTCACACCAGCCAGTAGTCATGCGGTTCCGCCATCGGCAGCGCGCCGAAAGCCTGCGAGCATTTCAGGCCGACCGGCGTCACGGCATAGATGCGAAGGGAATCGCCGGGGCCGAGTTCCAACCCGGCGCGCCGTCCCAGTCGCTCGGCCGCGGCCTTTGTCATGCGGCCTTCGAACACGCTCTTCTGCACGCGGGCGAGCTCGCGTTCGAGCAACGCGGCGATGCGCGCGCGGTTGCGGTCGCGCGCCACGTCGTAGGCAAACACCATCAGCATCTCGCGGGCCATGGCGATCCTCAATAATCCAACACGAGCGGCGCGTAGAGGCCTTGCCCCTCGCAATGCGCGGCGAACAGGCCCGCCTGATCCTCCATCGCGGCGCGCCAGGAAACGCGCAAGCCGCCGCGGGCGGGGCTCGCGACCGGGCGCGCCGCCGCCGCCTCATGACCGCGCACGACGGCTTGCCAAGCGTCGCGGTTCATTCGCCATTGGCCGCCGGGCATGGCCTCGAACATCTCGCGCGTGACGGCGCGGCGATTGACGAGAGCGAGCGCCGTCGCCTCGATCAAGGGCGCGCGGAATTCCTCCATCACATCGTAGACCAGCGCGTCCTCGCCGTCCTCGGGCGTGTGCAGCACAGCGAAGCCTGGATGCAAGCCGCGCCGCAGCAGCGCGATGCGGACGTCGCGCGTCACGAGCGAAGCCAGCGCATTGAGGATCGCGTCGAAGGGGCTGCCGGCCGGGCGGCGCCGGCGCTTCCCGGAAAAGCCCACATCGTAATCGAGCCCGCGCGCCAGCGCCGGCCAGAACAGCGCGCCGGCCTCGCCTTCGTATCCCATCGCCGCCTCGACGCTTTTGGGCTCGCGCAGGCGGCGCAGGACGCGGTTCATCGCAACGGCGGCGGCAACGACGTCGGCATCCTTGCGCGTCGCGTTGACGCGGCGCAGCAGGGCGCGCTGATTGCGTACCCGGCCCTCGACCAGGATGCGCGCCAGCTCGAGGCGGCGCGCGGGATCGGCGGCGAGGGCGGCCTGCGCGAAATGTCGGCGCGCGCGTGCGCCGATCACCGCCTCGCCGCTCCAGCGTCCGACCGTCTCGCCGTGGCCATTGATCCGGCAAACTTCGATGCCCGCGGCGGCGGCGAGATCGAGCGCGGCGGCGTCGAACTCGACCGCCGGCCCCAGCTCGACGCGCCCGACGCGCCGATGAGGCACGAGCAGTACCGTCGCCTCGCCTTCGCGGACGGCGAACGCCTCGCCCTCGATCGTCAGCTTGCGGCCGGGCTCCATTACGTAGAGCACGCGGAACCCCGGCCCGTGCGGTTCGCGAGGCGCCGCCTCATCGGCGCGAGCGTCGCCGGGTTCGGCGGGCGACGCGGCGAGCGCCGCCTCAGCCGTCGCGATCGCGTCTTCCGTTGGCGCATCCTCCTCGGCGATCTCGCGCAAAACCAGTGAGCGCACGAACAGATGGCCGAGAAAGCGAAATCCTTGATCGAAATCGACGACGCGGGTCTTTTCCGCATTGAGCGTCAGGCCGTGTTCGGCGAGCAGCCGCGTCACCTTCGACAGGGCGTCTCGCGCCGCGCCCTCGCTCTTGGCCAGTATGACGAAATCGTCGGCGTAGCGCACGAGGCGCACGCCGCGCCCCTCGACCGCCTCGTCGAGCGCGTCGAGGTAGAGGTTGGCGAGCAGCGGCGACAGCGGCGAGCCCTGCGGCAGGCCGACGCCGTTCGGCGCGTGATGTTCGAGCCAGAGCGCGACGAGGTCGAGAATCGCGTCGTCGCCGACCAGCTTTTCCAGTTTCGCCAGCAGCGGTTCGTGCGGCACGGTTTCGAAATAATGCGCGATGTCGGCGTCGACGGCGTGGGTGTAGCCCTGCCGGCGCAGCGCAGCGACCCGCCGCACCGCGTCGGCGACGCCGCGCCCGGGCCGGTAGGCGAAGCTCGAATCCTCGAATTCGGGCTCCAGCGCCGGCACGAGCGTCAACGCCGCTGCGCCCTGCGCGACGCGATCGACGACGCAAGGGATGTCGAGCGGCCGGAAGCCGCCCGCACGCTTGGGGATCATGACGCGGCGCGACGGGCCGGGGCGGTAGGTGAAGCCGCGCAGCCTCTTGGCCAGCGCCTCGATCGCCTCCTTGGCGAACGGGGCGAAACGTTCGATGGTCACCCCGTCGCCGCCCGCCGCCCCATGATTGGCGCGCACCCGCTCCCAGGCGCGCCAGAGCTGTTCTACAGAGGTGGCGCGGAAGAACAGCGGATCGCGCTCGGGCGAAACCGGCGGGCCCGCGCCGGCGGGCGCATCGGCGGAGGGAGCAGCGGAGACGGGCGTTGTCTTTTCCATGGATATGCGGCATTATGGCATCAGGAGTTCAGACTTGGCAACTATCCATGGAAACGCGGTCAAAAATGCGAGTCTTGACATTCGCCTGCGAGGGGGTAGGATGGCGGCCACTCCGCATTCGTGAGCGGACGGAAACTCATCGCCTCGTTCCCCTCGCCATCGCGTCGAGATGGCGGCCACTCCGCATTCGTGAGCGGACGGAAACTTTGCGGCGAACTCAAGAGTCAAGAAAACAAAAGAGATGGCGGCCACTCCGCATTCGTGAGCGGACGGAAACTATTAGGAACAGGGAAGTGTGCTCAATAAGATGGCGGCCACTCCGCATTCGTGAGCGGACGGAAACGGATGCGCAGCGCCTCGCCGCGGCCGTCGAGATGGCGGCCACTCCGCATTCGTGAGCGGACGGAAACGTGCGCGGGATCGAGCGTCATCGTCGAGCTATCGATGGCGGCCACTCCGCATTCGTGAGCGGACGGAAACAATGTCATTTTCGCGCATTTCCTGTTTGATGAGATGGCGGCCACTCCGCATTCGTGAGCGGACGGAAACCCTCCTTGAGCGCATTTTCGCCACGCTTACGCGATGGCGGCCACTCCGCATTCGTGAGCGGACGGAACCACAAATAAACCAAGTTGCCTTCGCCATACCAGATGCCGGCCACTCCGCATTCGTGAGCGGACGGAAACATAATTTTGATCGGTTTCCCTCCACACAGCATGATGGCGGCCACTCCGCATTCGTGAGCGGACGGAAACTAAGAGTGAGCGCTATAGAGTTCGCCGACACGCATTTTGGATGGCGGCCACTCCGCATTCGTGAGCGGACGGAAACACGCCGATAGTCGTGATGGAGATGTTAT
>JBKQKS010000055.1:0-19464 GCA_052147395.1 Roseiarcus sp. | reverse complement strand
GCCCCATCGCCACGGTCGTCAAGGCTGTACTCGGCGACACGCTCGGATTCGGCTACGTGATCGACCAGCGCGCGCAAGGCGCGATCAGCCTGTCGACCGGGGGGCCAATTCAGAAGAAGGACCTGCTGTTCGTTCTGGAGACCGCGCTCAACGCCAACAATCTGACGATGATCCATACGCGTGACGGATATCGCATTGGTCCCGCGAACGACGGCAGCGTCGGACCGCTCGACCGCAGCGCCTCCGCGGATCCCGGATACGGCATGACCGCCATTCCGCTGCAGTACGTATCGGGAACGACGATCTCCCGTCTGCTCGAAGGGTTCGCCGCGCGGCCGGGCGCCATCCGCACCGACCCTGCGGGCAAGCTGTTGGTCGTCGTCGGCAATAGCCAGGAACGCCAGACGACGATCGACACGGTGCGCAGCTTCGACGTCGATTGGATGCGCGGTCAGTCGGTCGGACTCTATCCCGTTCACAACAGCGAACCGGAAACAATTGTCGGGGAGCTGGAGAAAATCATGGACTCCGGCGAGGGCGGCATGGGTCATGGCTTGGTCAAATTCCAGCCGATCGCACGCCAGAACGCAATCCTCGTGGTGAGCGCCAGGGCAGACCTGCTTCGAGCCGCCGAACATTGGATCGAGCGGCTCGATTCGTCCAGTTCCGCAGCGCAGAGCGTTCACGTCTACAAAGTGCGCTATGGCGACGCCAAGCAGATCGCGCAGCTGCTCACCGCGATGTTCGTCAGCGGCGGAGCGTCCACCGCCGAAAGCGCGACCAACCAGTTGGCGCCGAACGCGGGCGAAACCACGCTTTCGGCGAGCGAACGCCTGACCGGCGGCCGGCCCACCAGCAACTTGCAAAGCGGGCAGGAAACGCCGGCTTCCCCGGACAGGCAAAACCCCCCGGCGACGAGCTCGGTCTTCGGCGGGCTGCAGTCGTCGGCGCTTGCCAGCGCCTTCGCGGGGGCCGCGCCGGGCAACGGCGCAGGCGCGCTGCTGCCTGGCGTTCGCATCCTTGCCGACGTATCCAACAACTCGGTGGTGGTCTACGCAAATGCCGAGAACTATCAAGTCATCGAACGGGCGCTCGACCAGGTCGACCGAGCGAAGCCACAGGTGGCGATCGACGTGACGATCGCCGAAGTGACGCTGAACGACAGCCTCAGCTACGGCGTCCAATTCTATCTGTCCAACAGGCTCGGAGGGATCCTCAATTCCACGACCGGACAGCCGCTAACGACATCAACGGACGCGCCGGCCGGTTTCAACATTCTCATCGGCAACCAGGCGACGCCCGAGGCGATCATCAACGCGCTACATGCCGTCACTGACGTGCGCATCCTCTCCAACCCATCGCTGGTCGTGCTGGACAATCAGGAGGCCTCGCTCGAGGTCGGCGACCAGGTGCCGGTGTCGACGGGCTCGGCCACCCTGTTGACGACGAGCAACACGGTCGTCAGTACGGTCGACTACAAGAATACCGGCATCATCCTGCAGGTGTTGCCCCGCGTCAGCCCCGATAACACGGTGACCCTCGATATCGATCAGGAAATCTCCAGCGTTCCTCCGGGCGCCACCGCGACGCTGACGCCGACGATCTCCGAGCGCAAGGTCAAGAGTGCGGTCTCCGTCGTCGGTGGACAGACGGTGCTGCTGGCCGGCCTCATCTCCGACGAACAGAGCTCGAGCCGCGCCGGCCTTCCCGGCTTGACCCAGCTTCCCTGGATCGGCGGCGCGTTCGGCACGACGGGCAAGTCCACCACGCGCACCGAACTCATAATTCTCATTCGCCCGCAGGTCATCCGCAGCGGCGTGGACGCCTCGGAGGTTGCCGAACAATTGCGGGCCAAGATGCGGTCGGGCCGCATTCCCGCATTTTCTTTGCCTAATGCGCTCAACGTCAATACGCGCGCCTATTGATGGGAATTTTGGCGGCGTTGCGCCCGCGCCGGATCTCGCCGACGACACTTGCTTTCGCTGTCGCAGCGGTCGGCGCTGTCGTCCTCAGCTTGGCGGCCGCGCCATTTCCGCGGTCGCTGGCCGGCGCCGCGCTGGGCGCGATCGCTATCTCGATCGTGCGCACGGACTGCCGCGACTTCCGCATTCCCGACCTCGCCAATCTCGCCGCAGGACTCCTGGCTCTCGCTTCGGCGGTGTCGTCGGGAGACGCGGGCGCGGCGACGAGTCACGCGCTGGCGCGCGGCGCCGCGATGTTCGCCGCGTTTTTCGTCTTTCGCGCGCTCTACCGCCGTTGGCGCGGCCGCGACGGACTGGGGCTCGGCGACGTCAAGCTCGCCGGAGTCGCCGGCCTGTGGCTCGACTCGGATGCGTTGCCTCTCTGCGTAGAGACTGCATGCGCCGCCGCATTGGCCACGGTGGTTCTGCGCCGTTTGCTGACGGGCGTCGCCATGGATCCGCTTGGCCGACTTCCCTTTGGCGCCTTTCTCGCGCCGGCAATCTGGGCGACATGGCTGTGGGGGCAATGGCGCGGCTAATGCGAAGGCTACGGGTATGGCTTCGGCGCGAAGGCGAGGGCCTGCGCCTGCGCCTCAGCGAGCTCTTGGTAGCTGAGCTTGCTGGCCACGGCGTCACGCATCTGCGCCCAGTGATCGCGGCGCCGCGGGTCGGCGTGGGCGGTAGCGAGCTCGAGCCAAACATAGGCCTGCACGAAATCGTGCGTGACGCCGAAACCCTTGTCGTAGAGCAGCGCGAGGAAGTACTGCGCGGTCGGCTCACCCTGCAGCGCGGCCGCGGTGAACCAACGCCCCGCTTCGGCATAATCCTTGGGCACGCCGCGACCCTGCTGATACATGAAGCCGAGATAGGTCTCGGCCGTCGCGTCGCCGTCATGCGCGAGAGGCGTCAACAACTCCGCCGCCCGAACGTAGCGCCCCCGAGCATAAGCGCTGACGCCCGCCGCAGCGCGCGGGTCGGCGTCCGCAGCGTTTATTGACAGGCAACCGATAACCAAACCCAGGGCCAAGCTTCTGATCGACATGGGCGCCTCTATCGCAACTCGGCATATCTTAGGCCGGATCGACGCCCCTGCAAACCCGACGCGACGATCGGTCCGTGTTGCGAGGACCTCGCACGCCGTTTCGAAATGCGATGCATGATCGACGACATGACCGCGCGTCGGTTCAATGAGCACTGTGGACCCTCGGCGCAGGGGCCTCGATTGGATGAAAATCAGCCCCGTACCAGGGTCCCTATGCCATGAAAGAACACACGGCGTTGCGCGGACTCAGCGGCGACCCTGCCGGTTCAGCGTCCGCATCAGCCGCTGGACATCCGGCTTCGATCGGTGTCGGCGATCCATCGGGATCGTAGTGACCCGGACGATATCGAGGTCGCCGATCTTTGCCGCTGCGCGACGCCAATTCTCGATCAGCGCCTCGTCCCCCTCAATGAACAATTGGGAACGGCGTCCTTCGCTGCCGACCATGACCGCAGCTCTCACGCCAGGCCAAAGGCGAGCTGCCGTTTCGATTGAAAAGGGGAATAATCCGCCTGCGGCGGACGAGCACCGGCCCAGCAGCCAGAGTTGGCCACGCGGATCGAAGCGGCCGGCGTCTCCCGTGCGATGCCAGATCGTGTCGCCTTCGACGATTTTGGTTTCCAGATCGCGCGCTGGGTCGAGGTAGCCTCGATTGACGTGGGGTCCAGCCACCACGATTTCGTTGGTAACCAGTTTGACTCGAGCTTCAGGGATCGGCGCGCCGACGGGAAGTCCTCCGCCTGACGACGCTTCGCTCCAGGTCGCTTCGTCGAACGCCTCGACGCAGGCGTGAGCGATTGGTTCCGCTTCCGTCGAACCGTAGACGACCGTCAGCCCAACATTCGGCGATCCCGCGAGGAAGCGCCTTGCGACGTCAGGGTAGACCGGGCCGCCGCCGGTCAGGACGCGATGAACAGAGGGCGGCAGGCGATTGCCGGACAGCGTTTGAATGATCGTCGGAGGCAGCAGGAGCCTGGTGGCGCCCACATCTTCGATCTGAGAGACAATGTCTTTCAAAGCAGCCCGGTCATGGCGGCGCAAATTCCAACGCGGCGTCACGGAGGTGACGCCGTGACCCAGGCAAGTCAGGACAAAGGCGGGAAAAGCCACGAGGTCGATCTCGTCGTCGCGTTGGGTTCCTATCAAACTCGTGAGGGCCGCGTGCTGCGCCAACAACAGTCGGTGAGAACGGGCCATGCCCTTGGGCGCGCCGCTCGAGCCGCTCGTGAACGAGATGAGCGCGACATCGTCGTCCGCCAGCGATGTGCTGGCGGCGGCGGCGATAGGCCCCCCATTCGCGCCTTCGAAGTGCGCCGGCGAGAGGCCGATCGGAATGGATCGGGTTTCCGCGAACAGCAACGACAGCGCCCGAATCTTTCCGCCGGCGAGCAACGCCTTGGGCTTGGTGACGGCAGCGGCATGGCGGAACCCCGGAAGACCGGCGGCGGGCTCGGGAAAGACGACTACGGCGCCGAGGCGCCAGAGGGCGGCGAGGCTCGCATAGAGGTCTATCCCCGGCCAGAGGCCGACAAGAACGGAATCGCCGCGCCCGATGCCGCGCTGGGCGAAGGCGGACGCCAGGCGCGCGGACCGCCGCTCGAGTCCCGCGAAGGTGATGCTTTCGCCCGAGGCGTCGACGATCGCGACGTGGTCTGGTCGGCGTTCGGCCCAAACGAGAAAATTGTCGATCAGGTTCACAACAGGCGCCCCATGAGGGCGTAACGTCGAAAGATTCGGCCTCCGAATTTGCGGCTTTGCGCCGCCGAGACGATGCCCTCTCGCATGAGGGCGTGAACGACCTCGAGGTATCCGTGCCGGCCGGCGAGTTCATGCACGCGGTCGGCCATCGCGCGTCCGACCCCGGCGACCGAGGCGACATAGGTCTTCAGGACGATCGCCCCGCGCCGCATCGGATCCGGAAAAGCCAGAGTGAGACCGACGATCCGCCCCTGAGAATCGGTCGCGCGCAGAATGAACCGCTTGTCGGCGAGAGAGAGCAGCGGCAGGTATCCGGCGACGAAACGCTCTGGCGGGATCGGCGTGAAGAACGGCGCCTTGGCGAATCCGTTCATGACGAGTTGGTGCGCGGCCATCAACAGCGCCGGGGCGTCCTCGCCGTCCCAACTTTCGATGACGACGTCCTTGACGAGATCGCCCCATCCGCGCGAGCCCGTCGCGGCGGTCGCCGACACATGTTCCTCGGCGATGAGAAAGCCAGCCGCGACGTAAGCGCCATAGTCCTCGGAACCCGCCACGGGCTCCATAGCGAAGCCTGCACTGCCGTCGGACCAGATCGGCAGTCGATACTTGCCCCAGGTGTTGCCGTCCATCGGACCGACGACGGCCCCGAATCCTTCGTCTTCGAGATCAGAACAGACTTTCTCCAGAAAGGCCACGCCGGCCGCGAGGTCCGAGAATGTTCCGGTCCCGATGGCGGCGGTGCGCTGTCCCTTCCACGACGGCGCCTCGCGATGGATTGTTGGTTGTTTGGTCACGCGAATGCCTCGTAGAGATAAGCCAACACCGGAAGGATGAGACTGGCGGCGCCGAGCCGCAGCGCCGGCGTCGGTTTTCGAAACCAGCCGGGAAGGAAGAACACCATGACGCCCGTGACGAAAGGCGCGCTCAGACCGAGAGCGATCATATGCGATCGCGGCGTCCAAGACGCCGTCGCGCCGGCGCCCCGACTGATCGCGAACTGGATGGCGCCGACCGCGAGAACGCCTCCGATGGCGAGGGAGAGTCTCAACAGCGTCTTGTCGTCGGGCGAAGAGAGCAGGAGGTAGCCGACGGCGATTGAACCGAAGGTCACAGTGTAAAATTCGATCCCCGACCTGACGAACTCGGCGCCCAGGATCAGCCAGACAACGCCCACGAGAACGACGAGTGAAACGAAGTCGAGATCGTGATCCCCCGGCGTTTGCGAAAGCGATCGGCGCGCCAGAAGCTGAGTCCCATAGGCGAAGACGGGCAAGACGGCGTAGAGCGGGCCGACGAGCGCCGCCGTCAGAAAGAACGAAACGAAGGCCACCCGAAGGGCGTGCGGGGTCAGTTTGAAATAGGGCGCCACGTGATTTGCGGAGACTACGAGACCACCCCAAAAGACGGTCTCGACGGCTAACGCTGTGGGCGACGATGCGCCCCAAGTCGAGAGCAGAACGTGAATGCCGACGGGAACGAAGAGGTTATCCAGGCCACGCCAGCTATCGGCTTCCACGAGTGAGGAGAACGCTGCGACGAGGGTGGCGAGCCAGACGACATTCTGACGCGGCGCATCGGTCGCGATGATCAGGATGGTGACGACGGTGATCCAGGTCACCACGAAGAAGGTGATGGATCCCTCGACGCTCTTGATCCGATCGCCGGCGCCAAAACGCATGCGGCCGTATTCGGTCCCGATGATCGCTGCCGCGGCGTCCGACAACGTCAGGACGGCGATCGGAATCGTGTAGAGCGCGGGATCGCCCGGCGATCGCAGAAAAAGCACGACCACCGCGAGCAGGAAAAACAAATCGCCCCAGGAACGGCGCGCTACCGAATGGATCGAGGCGCCGACCCCGTCCCGGGCCACTTTGGGCATGCGCAAGATCAGCAGGGCGACGCCGGCGAGAGCTGCGAAGACCAGGAAGCCGGGGCGGCCGAGAAACGCCGGCAGCAGCATCGCATGCACGCCGACGCCGACGTGCACCGCCTTGCGCTGCGTTTCCGCCGAAGACTCCCAGGCAGCGCCGATCTTGCGGACCGCGTAGGCCATAGCGAACAGCGCCAAGACCGAGAGGACGGCGATGACAATCTCCATCGTCATGACCCGACCTTCTCGATCACGAGATCCGAATAGAAGAACGCCTTGTCGCGGGGCTTCAATATTTGCTCCAACGACGTCACGCGTGACACGCGATGACGAAGGGCCTGCGGAGCCTGACGCTGCGCCATCATGTTCCAGTACACGAGCCGCGCGCCCGGGTTGCTCATCGCGAGCAAGCGGCCGTAGACGGTCGTCGCCTCCTCGGGCGTCATGTATTCGAAAATGTCCGAGAGGTTGAAGCCGTCGAACTTCCCGAGTTCGAGCTGATCGATCTGCCCCGCCACGACGGCGACGCGGTCGAGACGCGCTTTGATGACGGGATAGGAGTCGGCGCGCCAGGCCAAGGGCAAGGCGGAACCCTGCCGGCCGGTGAGAATGCATTGCATGTACGGGTTCTCGCTCGGGTCCTGGTCAACCGCCGCCTGTCGCACCTTGGCGCGAACATGGGCTCCCGCGCTCCCCTTCACCTGGTCGAAGAAGGCAGGATCGCGGCCGAGTCTGCCCATCGTGAATTTCGAGAAGAACAAGCTGGTGGCGAGGCGCCATCGCCAGGTGTTCCAACGCTTTTCGAAGAATTCGGCCCGTTCTTCGGCGGCGCGCGGAGTGAAGGCGTCGGCGACGGTTTCCCGACTGTGAACGACCGGCAGGATGAATCTGCGAAAAATGCGGAAATAGCCCTCGAACTTGCCGATCCCGGCCGCGCCGTGCTCGATCACCCGGGCTTCCTTGTCGCGCCAGAACTCCCGAGACAGCGGATCCAGGCATTCGCCGACGCGCGACATCAGCGCTCGGCGGCGCGTCGTTTCCCTGGCGCCGAAGAATTCGAGGAATTCGTCGTGTCCGAGGGCGCGATAGGCCGCGATCCGCAACTTCAAGCATTCGAGCTGAGCCAACGACAGATCCGCGGCGACGACCTCGCTTGGGTCCAGCAGCAGCAAAGCGAGCGCATTGTCCCCCGCCGAGCAGATCGACAGATATCGCTTGCCCGGGCCGGTCGACAAAGCCTGGGTGAGCACGTCGGCGTCTTCCCAGAGTTGGGCGTAGCGGATGATGTCGAATTTCGCGCGCTCGGCGACGGTCCCGTTACTCAAGACTCTTCCTCACGATGCCGAGAGTGCCGTCCACGACGATGCGATCGCCGGTCCGAATCCATGTGCAAGCATTGGCGACCGCGACCACGCACGGGATGCCAAGCTCTCGCGAGACGATCGCGGAGTGCGAGAGAACGCTGCCTCTTTCGGCAACGACCGCCGCCGCGTTGGCGAAATGAGAAATCCAGCCGGGATCGGTATGGCGAGCGACCAGGATTTCTCCCGGCAGCACCTGCTCGGCCGAGGGATCGCGAACCACGCGCGCCGTTCCCGCGACAACGCCGCCTCCGCAGGCCGTGCCTCGGCGATCCGGCAAGTTGTCGTCGACCGGGACCTCGGGGGTCAAAGTCAGTCGGCTGGAGCCGTCGATCACGGATCCGCGCTGAAGGATGCGTTCGGGCGGATCCCGCAAGCCCAAATGGGACTCGCGCTCGCGGCGACGGACCTCGACCAGGCCCTTCAGATCGCCGGTGACGGCGGAACCTTCAGCGGTGCCGAGCGCTTCGTCGACGGTCAACAGGAAGATGTCGTCGGGCGATGCGAGCAACCCCATCGCCGCGAGGTTGTCGCCCATCGCCAGGAAGACTCTGCGCGCATAGCCGAATATCCGAGTGCGCTCGAAGCGCAGGTTCTCGCGATCGCGCACGCGCGCCTTGGCGTAGGCGAGCAGACGCTTCGCCAAGAAATGGCGGACCGGCCGACGCGCCAACAGCCTCGCCAACTCCGCATCGGGGTCGGCGCGACGAGGCGCGGCGGACGCGCTCGACGCGGAGGCCAGAACCGCGCGGAAGAGAGGCCTCGGATCGTCGTCGAGGGTCGGCTGCTCCAACTTCAACTCACCGATCCGTCGGTCGCCGAACTTCGCGACATAAGCGGCCAGGCGCGCGCCAAAAGGTTCGCTTTCGAAGATCGCGACCCTGTCTTCGGTCTCGAGCAGTTCGAGAGCGCCCGGCGTCGCGCGGGCGAGAGCGCCAATCTCCCGAATGAGGCGGGCCGGTTCCGCGGAGATGATGTCGCCCTGACCGATCATGACATCGTTGTGCAAGGCGGTTCCCGCGGGACCGGCCCAGCGCTCGAGAAGGGCTCGGGAGGCTCCAAAGGCGATCATGCAGAGAAAATCGTTGATGATCGGAGCGTCCCATCGGTCCAGCAGCGCCGCCTCGATCCGCCGATATTCGTTTGCGAGTTCGGAGAGCGGCGTCTGCGAAACCTTCGCCCAATTTTCGCGAGCGGGGACCGCGCCGCCGATGCGCGCCATGAAGGCGTCGCGGACGCTACTGAGACGTAGCGCTTGCAGGCCGAGCCGGGCCGCCATGCGAAGCGTGGCGAGTCCGCCGCGCGACGGGGCGACTCCAGCCATTGCCTCGTCCGGCAGGCTGCTGGAAACGCCCATCATGGATTCCATGTATCGCCGATTGCGCGAAAAGAACGGCAGCAACGACAGCAGGCGATACCAATTGCCAAGGTTGTAATACATGCGGCCATCGATGCGGCTCAGCATGTTGGCAAGCTCGGCGGCATGTTCGTCGACGACCGCGGGGCTCACGCCGACCATGCTCAGGAACGTTCGGTAAACGCGGCTATAGGCCTCGATCGCAAAACTGAACGTCAGCGGCGCCACGACGCCGGGATAGCTCTCGACGATGTTGGAATTGTCGAAGACCAGCAGCTTCGACTCCGGGTTTCCCTTCGGCAGCAAACACGAAGTGATCGGCCGGGCCTGCAGCAGCCAGGGCGATCGACGGCGAGCATCGAACGCCCACTCGATGTCCTGCGGCGCGTGTTGGGCCTTGCTCGCGTCCAGGCAGAGACGAGCGACGAGCCGGGCCTCGTTCTCGGTCAACGCCGACGCGCCGGCGGGACGCACGACGGGCTCGAGATCCGGTCCGGTCAGGGTCCACATTTCGCCGTTCTCTTCGCCTGAGACGAGCGCATCGCCAAGCCCGGCGATCGCCGAAACGACGACGCGATCGCGGCGCCCGCTCACTGGGTCGGCGGCGAAGGCGACGCCCGCAACGCGCGCCGGAATCATCGCCTGAACGACGACGGCCGGAAGATCGACGCCCTCCAGCCCGCGCGCATTGCGATAAGCGGCGACGGACTGCGCGCGCCCCGAAGCGACAACCTCCCGCGCGGCGGCGGCGATATCCTCGCGCGCCACATCGAGCACCGTCTTGAACTGCCCCGCGTGCGAATCCGCGGCGCCGTCCTCCGAGCGCGCCGATGAGCGAACCGCGAACCGCTCTCCCGGCAACGACGGCAACAGAAGCTCGAGTCCCGCCGGGACGTCCCCGGGAGGACCGGCGGCGGCGACGGCTTCCGGGAGCAGCACGAGGAAGGGCGGCACGTCGAAGCCAGCGGCGCTCATCTGCGCCAACGCATAGGCTTTGCCGCCCACGATCGCTGGGCCTGCCTGGAGAGCGGCGCCGGAGTCGAGAATCCGCTTCATGCGAGCGACACGGGAAGATAGGAAGAAAACGCCGCCGTGAGGTAGCACAGCAGCACCCAGACGCCCGACCAAGTCTCGATCCGCCTCTGCGCCGCGAGCGTCGGCGTCCGACGGAATTCGCGCAACGCGGTCGCGATCGGCGCGAGAGCGATGAAGCCGCAGATTGCCGTCGTTGCCGGACGGGCGAGATAGACGCCGCAGCAAAGCAAACCGATCATCGCGCCGCCCACCGCCAAGGAAATCGCCACGAGCGAACGATCGACGCCCCAGGCTGACGTATAGGTCTCCACGCCTTTGCGTTCTTGGTCCGGAGCCCAGATCTTGCGCCCGAATTCCACGACGCACCCGTTGCACAGGCTCATCCAGAGGAAGGTCCACAGGCCCACGGGAGGAACGCCGGCGCCAGGTATCCATTCGCACCCCGTCAGCACGACGTCGATCAACGGCATTATCGCCATATGCGAAATGAGATAGAGAAACGGGGATCGATGGAGCAGTTTGGGGGCGAAGAATTCCGCGGTCATCAACGCCAGCCAGGTCCAGACCAGGCAGACCGCGAGAAGCACGCCCTGCGCGAGAACGAGAGCTGCAACGAGCGCTGGGACGATTGCCGCGGCTGCCAGGCTAACGATCAATCGAAGGGAAACGAGACCACGTGGGATCGGTCTTTCGGGACGGTAAAGCCGGTCTGTTTCTGCGTCCTTGACCTCGTCCATGGCGCGCAACTGCCAGAAGAAGACGAATACCAGCAGCAAAGCAACGAGATAGACGCGGACATCCGGCAGGGCGTGATGGCCGAGTCGAGCGGAAGCCGTGACCGAGGAGGCGGAGAACGCTGTCAGAAGCGGAACCGTCCGCGCCAGGGGAAAGCGCTCGGCCTGATAGACCCAAAGACGGGCAAGCGTCGAAGCGTCCCCATTGACGGCGACGGCCATCAGATCGTCCCTCGCGCGAGTCGTTTGTGAGCGGAGCCGAATTGTTCGCCGGCCACCGCTGCCGTCAGCAACAATTTTCCGCATAGGCAAAGCGCCGCCGCGACTTCCGCCAAGGCTGCGGCCTTCCCGGGGCCCCGAAGGTCGACGACGTCCAAACAGGCGGCCTGCGAGGGCAGGCGTGTGCCGCCGCCGACCGTGCCGACCAGCAGATTGGGGAGGGTCACAGTCACGAGGAGGCCGGCTGCAGTGGGTTCCATGCGCGTGAAACCGACGGCGGATTCGGCGACGCGAGCGACATCCTGGCCGGTCGCGAGATAGAGCGCCGCCAAGCCGTCGGCGAAATGAGCCCGCGCGCCGATTTGCCCACTCGTCAGGCTCCCCAGATTGGCGATGCGCCCGTATTCCACAATCTTCTCGATCGTGACGCCGAGAACCGACTCGCCAACCGCCGCAGGGATATCGACCTGCGCCGTGACTCGACAACCGCGGCCGAACGTCGCGCCCAGGAAGCTCGCCTTCTCGTCCCCGGAAAAGTTCGCTTCGAGGAACCAGCTCTTCGGCTTCACGGGCGAGTTTTCAACCGCCTGACGGCGTGGGGCTTCCGTCGCGAACGTAACCATGTTCTGTCCGCTCGCATCGCCGGTCGCGAACCGGCAAGGCAGGAAGACGATCTCTCCGTCAATCATGGGATCGAGAGAGACCAACTTGCCGTAGTGCGTCGTCGCTTCGGCAGCTTCGGCCAATCGGTCCACGGCGCCGATCGTCCAATTGACGAAGAGACCCGCGTCGGCGATCGACGTGAACCGAAACGCAGGCGTTCTGTGGACGCCCCCGGCCTTGCGGACGGCTGAGGCGCCGCGCCCGTAAGACGCGACGAGCGCGGCTTCCGTGGCCGCCAGCGGGACGAAATAGTCGCCCAATGCGTTGACGCCATTGACGCGCATCGGCCCGATCACGCCGACTGGGACTTTCACGGTTGCGATCAAATTCTCGACGTGGCCGGCAAACAATTGTGCGTTCTCGACGGTCACGTCATCCGCCAGAATCGAACGCGCGTCCTGGGAAACGCCCGACTCTTTCAACCTGGCCCAGACGCGCGCGATCGACGCTCTCGACGGTCGAGCTAGCATCATAAGGGGAACGATCGGATCGCGCCGTGGCGCCAGCCTCGAGGCCGCCGCCTCAGGAGCCAGGTCGAGCTCGAGCTTATCGATGAAGACGAGCGTCTTTGACGGTATTTGCACGACAAGTCCCCAAAGTTGTTCGCACAAAGCTGACGGCGATCGGGGCCATCGACGCTTCCGGTCGAGAGCGAGCATGTCATGGAAGGATTACGTTACGGATTCTCGTCACTTTGGAATTGAGCGGTCACAATTGAATTTTCGCCGCCCGAAGAGGGGGCATGATCCCGCCGCAACAAAGCGAGTTCATCGCGGAGCGCGCGCGTGGGAATGGAAACGGCAATCGCAAGGACGGCCGACGGGGAGGCGGATGCGCTTCCGGCCTTTGTCGCCGTCCCCATCCGAGAAACCGGCGAGACCTGCCGCTGCCGCAACGACGAGAGCCTCTTCGAGGCGCTCCCGTCGGTTGCCGCAACGGCGGCTGCAGCGTCCGCCGCATCGAGATCCTGAGCGGCCGCTATGCGCAGCACTGGCCGATGAGCCGCGAATACGCGAGCGACGACGATCTCGCCGCCAACCGGGTTCTGGCGTATTGCATCAACCTTTGTCGGCGCTCGAGATCCGCGCGATCGGCAAGATGAGCGAGGTTTTCGCCGCGACGGCGACGACCAACGGCGCGCGAGGCGACAGAACGGAGGGAAAGAAAATGGCTCTTATACCAGGACGCGCGGATCAGGACCGCTGCGCCCATTCGCGCAACGCGGCGGACATGATGCCCCAGGGTTCGTCGACGCGCTCGCTCCGGGAGTGGCGGCCGTGATCGACGATGTCGTCGCAGGATTCGAAGATTCTATTCGAGAGCCTGTTGTCGCGCGCGAACTGCCGCACATTCTCCTGCGGGTTCATACCCGCCCTCGAGGAGATCGACTCGTCGGGGATCGAACGAAGCCGCGACCGCGGCACGAGCGGCTTCGCTCCATGCGTCGAATGCATGTCGCGGATCGCCACGAAACTGTAATGGAAGCGGGATCAGGGTTTCCCCGGAAAATTTGCCGGCGTCGGCCGCCGCCAATCCCGCTCGCAACCGAAATTCACGCTGCATGCCACCATCGCCCCAGCCGCTTCGATCCGGTCACGTTGCGCGATTGCTCGCTTCCGCCGCCGAGTTTCTTCGCCAGGGTCGACCCGCGGAGGCGGTCGCGCCCCTCAGCGAAGCCGCCCGTCTGCAGCCGTCGAATTCCCGGATTCATCACGATCTCGGACTGGCTTGCCTGGAAATCGGGCGCGCGCCGGACGCCGTTGCCGCCTTTCGCCGGGCCATAGCCGCCGACCCCCGCTATGCCGACGCCCATTTCCGCTTGGGGATCGCATTGGAAAAGCTCAACGATCTCGGCGGGGCGGTGTTGGCCTATGATCGCGCCACCGAACTGCTGCCGTCGCTGACCGAAGCGTGGTTCCGCGCTGGCGCCATCGTCCACATGCTGGGTCATCGCACAGAGGCGATCGGCTGCTTCCGCCGCGCGGCGGCTACGGGGCGGAAGAATAAGTTCGGACGCTTGGGCGAAGCGCGCGCGCTGCTGACCGAAGAACGCGACGCGGAAGCCGAGCGCGTATTGCGGCAGACGCTGACAGTCGAACCGACGAACGCCATGGCGTGCGATCTCTTGGGCGACCTGCTCGCCCAATCCGGCCGCTTCGACGAGGCCTACGAATGGTTTCGGCGCGCGATCGCGCTCGCGCCGGAAATGGCGGGAACCTACTACGACCTGGTGCGTTGTCGCCGCTTGACGGCGGCCGACGAAGGCCTGCTGGCGCAGATGGAGAAGGCGCTTGCCAAGTCGGGGCTGGACGCGACGCAAGGGCAGCGGCTTCATCTCGCGCTCGGCAAAGCGGCGGACGATCTCGGCGACTACGCGTTGGCGATGCGGCATCTGGATGCGGCGGACGCCGTGCGGCGGAAGACGGCGTCTTTCGATTCCGCGGCGTTCGATACGCAGGTCGACCGTATCATCGCGCGCTGCACGCCCGAATGGATCGCGCAGGCGCCGGACCTGGGCGCCGACGACGCCACGCCGGTGCTGATCGTCGGCATGCCGAGATCCGGCACCACCCTCGTCGAGCAGATTGTCTCCTCCCATCCCGCGGTCGGCGCCGGCGGCGAACTGAATTTCTGGAACGAGCGGGGGGCCGCGTGGACCAGGACTGGCCCCGAGGGGACCGAAGCGCCGTTCCTGCGGCGGATCGGCGCCGAGTATCTCGGCGTTCTCAGGGAAATCGGGCCCAAAGTTGCGCGCGTGACCGACAAGATGCCGTTCAACTTCTTATGGGTTGGATTGATCCACCTCGCGCTGCCCCGCGCGACGATCATCCATTGCCGCCGCTCCGAGATCGACACGGCGCTCTCCATTCATCAGACCCTCTTCCATCCGGGGCTGGCGTTTCCGACCGGAGGCGACGAGCTCGTGGCCTATTTCCGCACCTACCGTCGGCTGACCGACCATTGGCGCAAGCTCTTGCCGGCGGATCGGTTCATCGAGGTCGCGTACGAAGATCTGACCGGAGCGCCGGAGTCGGCCATTCGGCGGACCATCGCGAGCTGCGGCCTGACGTGGGACGACGCCTGCCTTCGCCCCGAAAAAAATCCTCGCATCGTGAGGACCCCGAGCAAATGGCAGACGCGCCAGCCCATCAATCGCCATTCCGTCGAGCGCTGGCGTCGTTACGCGCCTTGGCTCGGGCCGCTGCGCGGCCTCCTCGACGGCGCAGGAGTCGAGGGTGGCGCCCGACCCGGCGACTGACGCTGCGTCGGCGCGCGCCCTTCCGTAGCGGAACGTGAATGCCGGAGTGTCACACATTCGAGGAAAAGCGACGATAGATTTGCGTTCGACGACATCGAAACTGGCGAAGTTCGGCGCCTGGCGCAGAAGGAGGGCTGATATTTGCCGATCTCCTGTCGCCTCGATCGCGAGGCCGGCCGGTTCGCCGTCGAGTTTCGTCGTCGCCGGGACTGCCGGTCCCCGAGCGTCGGCGGCGCCGGAAGAGGAACTGTTCGAGGCATGTACGATTTGAGCATATCGCCCTGGGAATGGTTCCTCGGCGCAGGGGCGGTCGGCAAAGGTGTGATCGGCCTTTTGCTGGCGCTGTCCATCTGGTGCTGGGCGCTGATCGTCGAGGGCGCTTTCGCGCTGACGAAGCTGAAGCGCGCTTTGCGTTCCACGCACGGAGACGAGGTGCTACCGCTGCTGCGCCCGGTTCTGGCGGCCGGGGAGGATGCGGCCGCAACGTGCTCCGAGAGTGAAGCGAAGGGGGACGCGCGGGCGCGGGTCGAGCAGGCGATGAACAGGGGCGGGCGCGCGCTGCTGCGCCGCCTGGAAGGCGGGTTGCCGAATCTGGCGATCATCTCCTCGATCGCGCCTTTCATCGGACTTTTCGGCACGGTCTGGGGCATCATGACCAGCTTCGCCGGCATCGCCCAAGCGCAAGACACGAGCCTCGCGGTCGTCGCGCCCGGCATATCCGAGGCTTTGGCGACGACCGCGTTCGGCCTCGCGGCGGCGATACCGGCCTCGGTGGGCTATTCGCGGCTGGGGGCGGCCCTCGGACGGGCGGCGTCGGAACTCGGAGACTGGATCGAAGTGCGCGGCCCCGAACTCCTGGCTGCCAGCTTGGCCTCCCGTTCCAAGGAAACGGCGTGATGGCGCTCGGGCCGTCTCGCAAACCGGGGGCCGGCCTCTATCGGCCGCTCGCCGACATCAACGTCACTCCGTTGGTCGACGTGATGCTGGTGTTGCTGATCGTTTTCATGGTGACGGCGCCGATGCTGTCCGCCGGCGTCAAGGTCCATCTGCCGCGAGCGGTCCAGGCCGCGACCCCGTTGCCGCAGCGCGATCCGGTGACGATCACGGTGTCGAAGGAGCGGACCCTCTACGTCAATGCTGACTTGACGCCGCGCGAGGCCCTGATCGCGAGCGTGCGCGCGCGTCTGGCGGGGCGCGAGGATGAGTCCATCCGGCTCCGTGGCGACCGGGACGCGAACTACGGAGATATCGTCGGCGTGCTCGATCTGCTCGTCGGCGCCGGGATGACCCGCGTGGTGTTCCTTACCGACGCGCGCCCGCAGGACGTGGCGGCGAAACCCGCGCCCGTTTCGACGCCGTGACGATATCGGCGACAGCGTCCGACGGCGGCCCGGGCCACGCGCCCGAGTTCCCGCCACGCTGGCTTCGTCTGTCAGCGCTCCTGTCGGCGGCGGCTTTGCACGCGGGGGCGCTGGTGGTCCTCGGGGGTCTTCGCGTCTCTGAACCGCCGGTCGCGAAACCTGTCGAGCTGACGGTGGGCGTCGAGGCGGACGCGGCGCCTCCCGGCGCTCGAGCCGAGGCGCCGGCCGCCCCCGCTCCCGCCGTGGTGGAAGCGCCGCCGCCTCCCGCCGAACCCGTGGCCCCGCCCGAAGCTGTCGAGACGCCGCCCCCCGCGCCCGTCGTGGCGGAAGCGCTGCCGCCTCCGCCCGAACGCGTGGCCCCGCCCGAGGCTGTAGAGACGCCGCCGCCGCGCGCGCCCGCGGTGGCGGAAGCGCCGCCGCCACTGACGGCGGCGCCGCGCATCGTCGCCGCCAGGCCAGCGGCCTCGCCGTGGGTCGCCAAGGAGCCCCGTGTGGCCGCGCCGTCGCGCGAGCCTCCGCCGAGGGCGACTCGCGCCGGCGCCGCTGCGGCGAAGCCGCCGGCGCCCATGCGGACCAAGCCTGCGCCGCATCCTGCCGCCGTCGCCAGGCCGGAAACCGCGCCCCCGTCGTCGTCCGCGACCCAGGCGCGGCGCGCGGGCGTCGCGAGCGGTCAACCCGCAGCCCAAGGCGCAACGCGAGCGAACTATGCAGCGATGCTCTTCGCGCTCGTCCGGGCGCGTACATTCTATCCCTCCGACGCGCGGGCGCGCGGCGTGACCGGCGCGGTGGGCGTAACGTTCACGGTCGGCGCGGGCGGCCGGGTCGGCGCGGTGACGATCGTCAAGACCTCGGGGTCCGAGGAACTCGACGGCGCCGCGCGGCAGATCGTGCGTTCGATCGAACCGCCGCCGCCGCCGGGCGGCTCGTTCTTCGGCCGTGCGAACATCGATTTTCACACCGAATAGGGCTGTCCGCTCTCGGGATGCGCCGCGTCCGCTTTGGTCCAGGACGCATGGACGAAGCCGACGCGGAGGTCTTCGGTCTTGCGCACGCGTTCTCGCCGGCGCGAACGCGGCGGCGCCTAATGCCAAAACGCGGGGGGCCCTCGGGCAGAACATCGTCATCCGATTTCTACGAATGGCGAAGTCGCCGCTCTCGAGACCATACCCGAGAACGCGGCCATCAGCGAATGCGCGCGCAGTAGGCGCGCAACTTCCGCAACGGGTCGGGTCCTGCCCTCGAACAAGCTACGCCAGTGGGCGCCAAGGGAGAGAGTCGAACCGTCGGGAGGCGGCGCCGGTTGTCGCTCGACGGGAATTGCTCGCCGATCGAGTTCCGCAAGTCTCGAGGCGCAGCGTCGCCGAACGATTGGACGCGCCGCCGCGTCGCCGGCAGGGCTCTCCTTCGAGTCGCGGCCGGATGACGGAAAAATCGGTTCACGAAAGAACTTGCGCGGCGGCTGAGCCGCACAATAAGTTTCGCTCTTATTGTGAGTCGTGTTGCCCGAATGGCGGTAACTCGCCGCGATGTTTGTAGCCGGCCGCGTCGAGGCCGGCTGGCGCAGCTGACAAATGCGGCCGGGGCCGGCCTCGGCGCGGCCGGCCACAATTGCGCCGGAGCGGCCGGACAACACAATTTGCAATAAGAGCGATAAGTTTCGACCCGTCGCGGAAGGAATTCATGGATCTCGGCGTCACGGACAAGGTCGAACCGCTCGTCGCCGCGATGCGCGCCATCGTACGCGACGGCGTGATCCCGATCGAAGAGGAATACGAGGCCGAAATCGGCAGGAGCGGCGACCGCTTCCAGCCGACGCCGCGGGTGATCTCCAAGGCCGAGCCGAAGCGCTGCAGCAACGAAGGCTCGAGCAAATGACGGCAGCGGCTTTCCCCGAGGACACCCGCGCCCTCGATTCCTGGGCTGAAGCGCATGTCGAAAACTATCGCGGTCCCAGTCGGGCGAAGAAATTCCCGACCGGGCAATCGAATCCGACCTATCTGATCGAAACGGCGGACGCGCGCTATGTGCTCAGACGCAAGCCGCTCGGCAAGCTCTTGAAGAGCGCGCACATGGTCGAACGCGAGTTCCGCGTGCTTCAGGCCCTCGCGCGGGCGAATTTTCCCGCCCCCCGCGCGCTCGCGCTGTGCGAGGACGAGAACGTCGTCGGCTCGGTGTTCTACCTGATGGCGCATGTCGAGGGCCGCATCTTCTGGGATCCGGCGATGCCGGAATCGAATCCCGCCGAGCGCGCGGCGGTCTACGATGCGATGAACGCGGCGCTGGTTCGGATGCAGACGATCGACCTCGCCGCGGTCGGGCTTTCCGATTACGGCAAGCCCGGCAACTATTTCATGCGTCAGTGGCAGCGCTGGAGCGAGCAATATCGCGCCAGCGAGACCGCGGAGCTTCGCGACATGAACCGGCTCATCGACTGGCTCGGCACGAACATGCCGCTCGACGACGGGCGGGTGTCGCTGGTGCATGGCGACTATCGCATCGACAACATGATTTTCGCGCCCGCCGAGCCGAGGCTGCTCGCCGTGCTCGACTGGGAATTGTCGACGCTCGGCCATCCGTTCGCCGATCTCGCCTATCAGTGCATGCAGTGGCGGCTGCCCAACCACAGCGACTTCCGCGGCCTCGAGGGCGTGGACCGCGAGGCGCTCGGCATTCCCTCCGAGGCCGAATACGTCCAGCGCTACTGCGAGCGCATGAGCCTCGCCGAAGCGCCGCACTGGCCGTTCCTCATCGCCTTCAGCTTCTTCCGCGTCGCCGCGATCGTGCAGGGCGTCTACAAGCGCGCGCTCGACGGAAACGCTTCCAACCCCGAGCGCGGCCGGCGCATGGGCGCCTCCGTGCCGGAAATGGCGCGGTTGGCGATGGAGGTCGTGGAAGGCGGGC
>JBKQKS010000054.1:0-43262 GCA_052147395.1 Roseiarcus sp. | reverse complement strand
CCGACCCCGGCTCTCGACGCCGAAGGCCGGGGTCGGCGCCCCCGGCTACAACGGTCAAGGGAGTTCCGGCCGCGGCTCGCCCGCCTTGTAGGTCGCGAGGATGCGATCGTTCGTGGTGTCGCGCAACGAGTTGAAATAGCGCCCGCAGCCGTAGGCGTGGCGCCAGCGCTCGGCGTGGACCCCTTTGCGATTGTCGCGGAAGAACAGGAAGTCGGTCCACGAATCGTCGTCGGGGGTCTGAGGGTCGCGCTTCAGATGCGCTTCGCCCGCGTAGCGGAACTCGAGCTCCGGGCGCTCCATCTCGCAATAGGGGCAGCGGATCAGCAGCATGGAAAGCCTCAATGCACGACCGCCGCCGCGGTCGCCTCGTTGATGAGCGCGCCGGTGCGGAAGCGATCCAGGGCGAACGGCGCGGCGAGCGCGTTGGGCTCGCCGGCCGCGATCAGATGCGCGAACACGTGGCCTGAGCCCGGCGTCGCCTTGAAGCCGCCGGTGCCCCAGCCGCAATTGACGTAGAGGCCAGGAACCGCGGTCCTGCTCAGGATCGGCGAGCGGTCCGGGGTCATATCTACGATGCCGCCCCAGTTGCGCATCATGCGCACCCGCGACAGAATCGGGAACAGCTCGCAAATCGCCTCCAGCGTCGCCGCTGTGACCGCGAGCCCGCCGCGCTGGGTGTAGGAGACGTAAGCGTCCGCCCCGGCGCCAATCACCAGGTCGCCCTTGTCCGACTGCGACATGTAGCAATGCACGGCGTTGGAGGCGACGACGCAGGGCATGACGGGTTTCAGCGGCTCGGAGACCAGCGCCTGCAGCGTCACCGACTCGACGGGCAGCTTCACGCCCGCCATCGCCATGACGTGGCTGGCATGGCCGGCGACGGCGACGCCGATGCGCCGCGCGCGAATCGTCCCCCGGGTCGTGTCGACGCCGCTCGCCGCGCCCGAAGCGTCGCGTAAAATCGCCTGCACCTCGCAGTTCTCGATGATATCGACCCCGCGCGCGGAAGCGCTCCTAGCGTAACCCCAGGCGACGGCGTCGTGGCGCGCCGTGCCGCCGCTACGTTGCAGCATGGCGCCGACGATGGGAAAGCGCGCGTCGCGATCGATGTTCAGGATCGGGCAGAAGGCCTTGGCTTCCTCCGGCGTCAGCCATTCGTTGTCGATTCCGGCGAGGCGATTGGCGTAGACGTGGCGCTTGAACGCCTGCGCCTCGTGGTCGGAATGGGCGAGCATCATTTCGCCGCGCGGCGAGAACATCAGGTTGTAGTTGAGCTCCGCGGACAGCCCCGGCCACATGCGGTGGGCGTGGCCGTAGAGCGCCTCCGACGCTTCCCAGAGATAGTTGGAACGCACCACCGTGGTATTGCGCCCGGTGTTGCCGCCCCCGAGCCACCCCTTCTCGATCACGGCGACATCCGTGAGCCCGTGCTCCTTGGCGAGATAATAGGCGGTGGCGAGCCCGTGGCCGCCGCCGCCGACGATGACGACGTCATAGGCGGCCTTCGGCTCGGCCGCGCGCCACTGCTGCGGCCAACCGCGGTGGCCGTCGAGCGCCTGCCTCACGAGATTGAAGAACGAGTATTTCACCCGACCATCCCCGACCGCTTCAACGTGTAACCGGGGCAGATTCCCGGGCGGTGTGACCCTGTAGCCGAGGTCGTCGACCTCGGTCGGCGCGTAAGCGCCTCATCCTGCACGAGTCTTCCAAGCGGAGGCAGCGAGGTCAGCGACCTCGCCTACAATGCCGGCCGGGAATCTGCCCCGTTACTTCAACGCGAGTTAAACCCCTGCGAAGCCCGGCGTCCATCCCCGTGAAGCGCGCCGCGAAAGCGGGGCTCCCCGTTGCTCGCCAAAGGCGCGCGCAACGCGTAGCGCAGCCTCGGGCGTTGGCGTCGAAAGTTTTGGGCGGGTTCGAAGCCGACGTTCGGCGCCCGACTTGGCCGACGACTCGAGGACCGGAAGCGACCCGAATGCAACTTTCGAATTGGGGCCGAGACCGGCATCGAAGGAACATCCTGTCATCTCGCCCCAGACGAACCGCGTCCTGCGCTCGGTCATTGCGCCGTCGGCCGCTAATTGTCTGACAGTGAGCAGGATTTCTTGCTCCGTGGGCTTCGAGAATTGACCTTCGGCAATACCAGGAGCTGGAGAACAGATTTAAGTGTTTTGTTCTGCCATGCGCCAAGGCAGGTTCCCGAGAGTCGCTCCCTGCCCGCTGAAAAACGACCGGAGGACGTGATGTCCGTCGACGCCAAGCTTTCGCCAAGCGAAAAATTCAAGGACCTCTACGACATCGGGGAAATGCCGCCGCTCGGACATGTTCCCGCCGAGATGCACGCCTGGGTGATCCGGCCGGAACGCTTCGGCAAACCGATCGCGGCGTTCCAGAAGGAAGTGGTGGCCACTCCGAAGATCGCCGACGACGAGGCGCTGGTCTATGTGATGGCGGCCGGCATCAATTACAACAATGTCTGGGCCGCCCTCGGCATTCCCGTCAATGTCATCGCGGCTCGCAACAAGGCCGGCGAGCCCGAGCCGTTCCATATCGGCGGCAGCGACGCTTCCGGCATCGTCTACAAGGTCGGCAAGGACGTCGCCAATGTCAAAGTCGGCGATGAAGTGGTGGTGCACTGCGCGAATTACAGCCGCGATTGCCCGTTGGTTAAGAGCGGCAGCGATCCCATGTATTCGCCTACGTTCAGAATTTGGGGCTACGAGACCAATTACGGCAGCTTCGCCCAGTTCGCGCGGGTCCAGGCCCAGCAATGCATGCCGAGACCCAAACACATGAGCTGGGAGGAATCGGCATCCTACACCTTGGTGGCGGCGACAGCCTGGCGGATGCTGCACGGCTGGGGCGTCAATGCGGTCAAGAAGGGCGATGTCGCGCTGGTCTGGGGCGGCGCCGGCGGCCTCGGTTCGATGGCGATCCAGATCGCCAAGGCGGCGGGCGCGACCCCGATTGCCGTCGTCTCGGGACAAGACAAGTACGACTACTGCATGAAACTGGGCGCCAAGGGCTGCATCAACCGCAACGAATTCGACCACTGGGGAATGCTGCCGCATTGGAAGGACAATGCCGGGTACGGCAAGTGGTTGAAGGGCGTCCGGACTTTCGGCGCCAAGATCTGGGAGGTGTTGGGCGAAAAGCGCGCCCCCAACGTCGTGTTCGAGCATCCCGGCGAGACGACCATCCCAACCTCGATTTTCGTGTGCGAAACCGGCGGGATGGTTGTCGTGTGCGCCGGCACCACGGGCTATAACGCCACCGTCGATCTGCGCTACTTGTGGATGCGGCAGAAGCGCCTGCAGGGCTCGCATTTCGCCAACACCGTACAATCCAACGAGATGAACAAACTGGCGCTCAGTGGCCAGTTGGACCCGTGCATGTCGCGCGCGTTCACCTATGACGAAGTGCCGCTCGCGCATCAGTTGATGCACGATAACAAGCATCCGCACGGCAACATGGCGGTGCTCGTGGGGGCGACGGGATTCGGCCTCGGCGTCACCAGCAAGGCGCCGATCGTGGTGGAGCATCCCGCCATGCCGAAAGACGACGTCCATACCACCCCTCATCCGTATCCGATGTCTGTGCCGCTGCCGAGCATCGCCGAGGCCGAGCCGGTGACGATCGCCGACGACGGCGCCAGAGTCGGCGACCTGATGCACCGCGGCGTCATCGCCTGCGCGCCGGCCGATAGCGTCGGCCAGGTCGCCAAGACCATGATCGATAATGACGTTCATGCGGTGGTGGTGATGGAAGGCGGCAAGGCCGTCGGCGTGGTGTCGCAGACGGACATGGTGCTCGCGCGCCAAGGCCGAACCGTCGACCAAGCCCGGGCCCTGCTCGCCAGAGACATCATGACGCCCGGTTGCGCCACCTGCGATGTGGGCATGATTCTGAGTGAAGCGGTCAGCCTGATGACCGGGCGGCGAATGCATCGGTTGGTGATAACTGAGAACGATCAACCGGTCGGGGTGCTCTCCATGACCGACGTGGTCCGTAAGATTCTCGCCGACTGAGGCCATCGAAGCCGAGAGCGAGCATTCGCCGCTAGAGCGGTTCCCGCTCGAGCGGACGCCGTCAGCGCCGCGGCGATTTGCCGCTCCGTGAAAGTTCGGCCGTTCCACGGCGCCGAGCGCGTGAACTCGCGGCCTCGGCGGCGCGCGTTGGCTTTGGCGCGCGGGGGGAGACCGGCCGGGCTGTACGGACAACGAAGGATTCGACGCCATCGGCGTTTTGGTCTTGGCGCGGCGGGCGCAAAGTTCCACAATGAGGGTCTGGAGGGAGGCCATCATGTCCGAGTTTGGCAACGAGTTTCAGCGTCCCGTCCCGCTGGTGTTCGCCGCTTTGGCGATCGTCGGCTGGATCGGCGCGGCCTACTTCTGGTCCGAGCTCGGCGATACGCGCCAGCAGGCGGAAGATAGCTTGCGACGCGTCGAGATCGCGCGCCAGACGCTCGCGTCCGACTTGGACAACCTGCAGAGGTCAGCGGGAACCGAAGAGGCGCTGAAGAAGCGCGCCGAGGACGCGCGCAAATCGCTCGCGGATGCGGTCGCCGCACGCGCCTCGGCGCAGAACGACCTCAGCGAGCTGTCCAAACAGATCAACGACGCCAAGCTGGCGATTTCCGGCGCCCAGGAGGAAGCGAACGCCAAGGCCAAGGCCCTGGAATCGGTCGATCAGCAGCTCCAGGCGGAGACCGCGAAGCTGACGGCGGCTCAGGCTGGGACGACGACGCTCGCGGAGCAGCAGGCCACGGCTGAGACCGCGCTCGCGACGGCGCACAGCCAGCTCGCCGATGTGCAGCGCCAGATCGAGGACGCGACGAACGCCCTCGACGCGCTGAAGGCTCGGCAGACTCAGACGACGCCCGCGGATCAGCCGGCTAAGCCCTGACACTTTGCGCTCCGTCATGTCCCGGTCGGCGAATCGGGACATAACGCCGCGGAGCGAGAGGGACGTCCATTGCCCGGGCCCGAGAAGCATTTCGTCAACCGCGCGGGCTGGCTGCGCGCCGCCGTGCTCGGCGCCAACGACGGCCTCATCTCGACGGCGAGCCTGATCGTCGGCGTCGCTTCGGCCTCCTCGGGGCGCATCGCGATCCTCACCGCCGCCTTCGCCGGCTGGACAGCGGGGGCGATGGCGATGGCGGCGGGCGAATATGTCTCGGTCGGCTCGCAGGCCGATTCCGAAGCCGCCGACCTCGAGCGCGAGCGGCTCGCGCTCGAGACCGAGCCCGAGACGGAGTTCGGCGAGCTCGTCGCCATTTACGAGCGCCGCGGGATTTCCCACGAGCTGGCCGAGAAAGTCGCGCACGAGCTGATGCGCCGCGACCCGCTCGCGGCGCACGCGCGCGACGAGCTCGGCCTCGGCGGCGAAGGCGCCAACCCGATCCTCGCCGCCATGGCCTCCGCGGTCAGCTTTTCCGCCGGAGCGATGCTGCCGACGCTGGCCGCCCTGCTGGCGCCGACACGGTCGACGATCGCAGTCACGTCGGTCTCCACGCTCGTCGCGCTGGCCGCGCTCGGCGCGCTCGGGGCGGGGCTCGGCGGCGCGCCGCCTCTGAAACCCTCGATCCGGGTGACCTTCTGGGGCGCCCTCGCGCTCGGCGTGACCTCCGCCATTGGCGCGCTGATCGGGCGAGCGCTCTAGCGTCGCGTTGACGCCTCCGGCGCCTCGTTCTATGGGTGCTCGGGCGGGCGGCGTCGAGGGGGGCGTGCGTGAGGTTGGTGGGATTGCTCCTCGTGGCGGCGTCGATGAGCGCTTCGGACGTGTGGGGCGAAACTCGGCTGGATTATTCCGGCGAGTTCGATCCCGAGTTCGGCTTCGTCAAGTCGAATGTCGCCTATCTGCCACCGTGGCCGCTCGCGCCCTGGACATTTGCGCCCGCGCCCGACACGATCGGCCGCGAGTGGGGTCATGTCGAACTCACCCCCGCCTATTACGACGGCAGCGCCAGCTACGGCCTGTCGCTCGGCCTCTATTCCAACGAGAACACCGCCAATGTCGGCCGCCGCGGCATGGCGCCGATCGACAGCGCCAATCTCCAGCTCACGCGCATAAAACCGCAGACGCCGCTCGACTTCGACCATCTGGCGCTGTTCTACGACGGCCCCTACGGCCGCGCCGAGGCCGGCTGGGGCGCGGGCGTCAGCGAGCGCACCTGGGTCGGCGCGCCGCACGATTACGGCCTCGGCGGCGTCGCCGGCGATTATCCCTATTTTCTCGACAAGCCCGAGGACGTCGGCTTCGACACGCTGAGCGCCTATGGCAGCGCCAACACCAGCCCGCGCTTCATCTATCTGTCGCCGCGGCTCTCCGGCTTCCAGGTCGGCGTCTCCTATCAGCCCGACACCCGCGACGCCGATTTCCAATTCGAATATGGCGGGACGCAAATGGGCGTGCTCGGCCGCGAGCCGACCGCGACCGGCACGTACGAGGCCGAGACCGCCGGTTTTGACAATGTGGTCGAAGCCGGCGCCAATTACGACCAGCGTTTCGGCGATTTCCGCCTGCAGGGAAGCGCGGCGGGGATTCATGGCGACGCCATCCCGTCGCCGACCGGCGCCAAGTTCAACGACCTGAACTCGTATCAGGCCGGCGTCCAGGTCGGCTGGCGCGGCTGGAGCGTCGGTTTCGGCGGCGTTGGCGCCGGGGTCAGCGGCATCACCGAAACGCCGGGGACGCCGAAGCGGCTCACCACCTTCTCGCTCGCCGGCGGCGTGCAGTACGGGACCGGCCCCTGGGTCGCCGGCGCCAGCATGCTCTATTCCAACGACACCGGCGATCCGACCTTCCGCTCCGACCGGCAGATGCACGTCTACTCGGTCGGCGCGACCTACGAGATCAACAAGAGCTTCGACATTGGCGGCGAGTTCGACCGCATCCAGACCGAGTCGGCGGTCTACGGCGACTACGCCAACTATCTGTTCCTGGCGAAGCTCGCGTACACGTTCGGCAACGACAAGGGGTCCTCGAAGTGATCTCTGGGCTCCGCGCCTGCGTGTTCGACGCCTATGGGACGTTGTTCGATTTCGCCTCCGCCGCAGCGCGCGCGGACGTGCCGGACGACAGGCGCGCGGCGCTGACCGCGCTGTGGCGCGACAAGCAGCTGCAATATACGTGGCTGCGCACGCTGCAGGGCCGCTACGCCGACTTCTGGCAGGTGACCGGCGACGCGCTCGATTTTGCGCTCGAAAGCTGCAGCCTCGGCGATCCTGCGCTGCGCGCCGAGCTGATGCAGCTCTATCTGACCTTGCAGCCGTTTCCCGAAGTTCTCGGCGCGCTCGCCGCGCTGAAAGCTCGGGGGCTGACGATCGCGATCCTGTCCAACGGCGCGCCGGCGATGCTCGCGAGCGCCGTTCGCAGCGCCGGCCTCGGCGACCGCATCGATCACGCATTCTCCGTCGACGCCGTCGGCGCCTTCAAGACCGACCGCCGCGTCTACCAATATGCGCTCGACGCGCTCGCCCTGCAGTCGCGGCAGGTGCTGTTCGCGTCGTCGAACGGCTGGGACGCCTACGCCGCCGCCGATTTTGGCTTCCGCGTCGCCTGGATCAACCGCAATGGCCAGCGGCCGGAACGGCTGCCGGGCGCGCCCGATGTCGTGCTGGAGTCGCTGGCGGGACTGCCGGGGGTGATCGCCGCGGGCTGAATTTGCGCGTTCCCGGGCGGCGCCATTCTGTAGCCGAGGTCCCTCATCCTGAGTTTGTCGAAGGACCACCCCGGTCGCCGCGTAAGCGCCTCATTCCCTCACGACTCTTCCAAGCGGAAGCAGCGAGGTCAGCGACCTCGCCTACAATGGCGGTTTTTCATCGCCCCGGCGCCGGCCCCTCCGCTCACGCGAATTCCATGATGACGGCGTCGACCGCCAAAGAGTCTCCGGGCGAGGCGACCAGCTTGGCGACGGTGGCGTCGCGCTCGGCGACCAGCACGTTCTCCATCTTCATCGCCTCCACGATGCACAGAGGCTCGCCGACCTTGACCTCCTGTCCTACCTCGACCGAGATCGACTTGACGAGGCCGGGCATCGGACAGAGCAGGAAGCGCGTGTCGGCCGCGCCCTTGCGATCGAGCATCCAGCCCGCGAGTTCGGCCTCACGCAGCGTGTAGACGCGCGCAAAAGCATGGGCGCCGCCGTGGGAGATTTCGTAGCCGTTGAGGATCGGCCGGATCTTCGCCGACATCGGCTTTTCGTCGATGTCGCCGCGCCACACCGGATGCCCCGGCATCCACGGCGAATCGACGCGCATCCGCTTGTCGTCGGCGAACACCACGTCCAGGCCCCCTTGCGCCTCGCGATCGACCACTTCGACGTCGACGCGGGTCTTGCCGAGCATCACGACGCGTTTGACGTCGAAGTGCAATCTTTCTGGCGCGCGCAGCTGGCCGCTGATTTTGCGCTTGCGGGTATTGTGGCGATGATCGACGAAGGCGGCGATGGTCGCCATGATGTTGGCCGTGTCGCCCTCGGGCGTCGGCCGGGTGAAACCGTTCGGGAATTCTTCGGCGATGAAGCCGGTCGACAGCCGCCCGTCGCGCCAGCGCGGATGCTGCATCAGCGTCGACAGGAACGGGATGTTGTGGCGGATGCCGTCGATGTAGAACGAGTCGAGCGCGGTCGCCTGCGCGTCGATCGCCTCGAGGCGGGTCGGCGCGTGGGTGACGAGCTTGGCGATCATCGGATCGTAGAAGATCGAGATTTCACCGCCCTCGTAGACGCCGGTGTCGTTGCGCACGGTGACGCCCTCGAACGCGCCCTCTTGCGGCGGCCGATAGCGCACCAGGCGCCCGGTCGAAGGCAGGAACCCGCGCATCGGGTCCTCGGCATAGACGCGGCTCTCGACCGCCCAGCCCTTCAACGTCACGTCGTCCTGGGTGATCGTCAGCTTCTCGCCGTAGGCGACGCGGATCATCTGCTCGACGAGATCGATGCCGGTGACGAGCTCGGTGACCGGATGCTCGACCTGAAGGCGTGTGTTCATCTCCAGGAAATAGAAGCTCTTGTCCTGGCCGGCGACGAATTCCACAGTGCCGGCGGAATCGTAGTCGACCGCCTTGGCGAGCGCCACCGCCTGCTCGCCCATTTTCTTGCGCGTCGCCTCGTCGAGTAGCGGCGAAGGCGCTTCCTCGATCACCTTTTGATTGCGGCGCTGGATCGAACATTCGCGCTCGCCGAGATAGATGACGTTACCGTGCTTGTCGCCGAGCACCTGGATCTCGATATGGCGCGGATTGACGATGAATTTCTCGACGAATACGCGATCGTCGCCGAACGACGACTTGGCCTCCGACTTGGCGCGGGCGAAACCTTCGGCCACTTCCTGGCGCGTATGCGCGATGCGCATGCCCTTGCCGCCGCCGCCGGCGGACGCCTTGATCATCACGGGATAGCCGATGTCGTCGGCGATCTCCGCGGCGCGCGCCGGGCTGTCGATGACGCCGAGATAGCCCGGCACGGTGGTGACCTTGGCGGCGTTGGCGAATTTCTTCGATTCGATCTTGTCGCCCATCGCCTGGATGGCGCGCCGATTCGGGCCGATGAACACGATGCCGGCTTCGGCGAGCGCGATCGCGAAGGCCTCGCGCTCGGAGAGGAACCCGTAGCCCGGATGCACCGCTTCCGCCCCGGTGCGATTGCAGGCGTCGATGATCTTCTCGATCACCAGATAGGACTGCGCCGCCTGCGGCGGGCCGATGAGCACGCGTTCGTCGGCCATCTCGACATGCAGCGAGTCCTTGTCGGCCTCGGAAAATACGGCGACTGTCGCGATCCCCATTTTTCGCGCCGTCTTGATGACTCGGCAGGCGATCTCGCCACGGTTGGCGATCAGGATCTTCTTGAACATCGTCCCCTCGAGCAGGCGCCTTTCGTGAAGGGGCGCCACGCGTTGGGTTCTAAGCGTTCCTCGCCCTCGCGTAAATACGCCGCCAGTCGCACGAGTTCAGCAAATCGGATGAAATGCCGCGCTGACAGGCCGCCCGGAATCGAAACGCCGGAGCGCCTGGCCCGGCGCTCCGGCGTTGCGAGAATTCGCGCCGTCGGTTTCAGCTCGCGAGCTGCAGCGCCTCCGCGACGCCGGTCCAGCCCCGGGTCGCCCGCGCCCGCACCGCGGCGAGGAACCAGCGGGGCGCGCGATCGGCTTCGCCGAGCACGTTGACGAGCAAGGCGAGCCCGTTGACGGAAGCACACGAATCGCAGCGCTCGATCAGCCATTCGGCCTGGGCGTCGCTCAACAGGCCGGTCGGACGCGATTCCCAGACCACGTGGTCGGTGATCATTTCGACGAACAGGTCGGTCCATTCCGCCGACTTGGCTATTGCCGCGCGCTCGACCTCGAACAATTCGTTGGCGGTGTCGCGCGTGACTTCGCCGCCGGCGAACACTTCGCGCCTCAGCCATGCGACGTCCAAGGCGGTAACCTTGCGGCCGTGGATCATGGCGGTGATGATCGAACGGCTGCGATCGACAGTGAAGTTCATGACGCTACCCTGTTCCGGCCTCGCCGGGCTTTTCGCCGGCTCTGTTATGGGCTCAGGATGGCGCGGAATTGCTGCCAGGTGCTGAATGACGCATCCCTAACGGGGCTTAGTGTTAAGGGGGGCTGAAACTGGAAAGCGTCGCGGCCCGCGGGTCGCGACGAAACGTTCATGGTTTGCCCGCCGCGCCGTCGCGCGGCCCGCGTCTGTGGGTTCAGTCGCAAACCAAGATGCGGCGCCAGGCGTGGGCGAGGGTTTCGGCGAGCGGCGGGCGGGAGGCGAAATTTGCGCCCGCCTATTCCTCGATAGCGGGCAAGCGCGAGCGGCGACGATCGGACCGCGGGTTCCAGATCGCGAACCGGCAGCCGGCCGGCTCGACGAGCCTAGGACCTCCCGGCGCGAATCGCGCTCGAACGGCGCCGCGGCCCGGCCTCACGCGTTGCCGAAAGTGGCGCAGGCGCCGCTGCGCTCCGCTTCGAGGAACGGATTGGGCGCCGGCCGGCCGATGAGATAGCCTTGCAGGCTCGTGACGCCGATCAGTTCGAGGCAGTCGCGCTGTTCGAGGGTCTCGACGCCCTCGGCGGTGACCGTCATGTCGAGGCCGCGCGCGAGCGCGACCATCGCGACCACGATGCCGATCGATCGCGGATCCCGGGAGATGTTGGCGACGAATGTGGGATCGATCTTGATATTGTCGAAGCGGAAGGTTTGCAGGTAGGCCAGCGACGCGCCGCCGGCGCCGAAGTCGTCGAGCGCGAACGCGACGCCGAGTTCGCCGAGGCGGCGCATGGCGGCGAGCGTCGCTTCCACATTGGTCAACAGCTCCGAGTCGGTGATCTCGATCTGCAGCCGCCGCGGCTCGAGCCCGGTCGCGCGCAGCGCCGCGTTGACGCGATCGAAGAAACCGGGCTCGGAGAACTCGACGGAGGAGATGTTGAGCGAGAGGATCGTTTCGCGCGGCCACCGCGATGCGTCGGCGCAGGCGCGACGCATGATGCGATCGTCGAGCGCCGCGAGCTGCCCGGATTCGTGCGCGACCGGCAGGAAGACCGCCGGCGAGACCCAGCCCCGCACCGGATGGCGCCAGCGCGCCAACGCTTCCATGCCGAGAATTCGGCGATCCGAACTGCGCACGATCGGCTGATAGTGCGCCTCGATCTCGCAGCGTTCCAGCGCTGCGCTCAGATCCTCGGCGAGATCGGCGCTCTGGAGAGATCGACCCTGGATGTCCGCTTGGCGCCCGAAAACGAGCCCCGGACGGCTCAGCCTACAAGCCCGCCGGAATTCCGCCGCCATCGTCATTGCCCCATTCTTGCCAATTTGCGCGAGATTGACGCAGCGGAATGAATTCGAGGTTAAGTTGAAGTCGTCCGATCCCTTTCTGGCCGAATTACGCGAACCGTCCGGCGCCCATGCGCCGTCACAGCGGGATGTTGTCGTGTTTCTTCCAGGGGTTCTCGAGCTTCTTGTTGCGCAGCATCGCCAGCACGCGCGATAGGCGCTTGCGGGTCGCGTGCGGCATGATCACCTCGTCGATGTAGCCGCGCTCGGCGGCGACGAACGGCGACAGGAAGCGGTCCTCGTATTCTTTCGTCCGCTCCGCGATTTTTGCGGGATCGTTCATGTCGGAGCGGAAGATGATCTCGACCGCGCCCTTGGCGCCCATGACGGCGATCTGCGCCGTCGGCCAGGCGAGATTGATGTCGCCGCGCAAGTGCTTGGAGGACATGACGTCATAGGCGCCGCCGAACGCCTTGCGGGTGATGATGGTGACCTTCGGCACCGTCGCCTCGGCATAGGCGAATAAGAGCTTGGCGCCGTGCTTGATGAGCCCGCCGTATTCCTGCGCCGTCCCCGGTAGGAAGCCGGGCACGTCGACGAAGGTGACGATCGGGATATTGTAGCAGTCGCAGAAGCGCACGAAGCGCGCGGCCTTGCGCGACGCGTCGCTATCGAGCACGCCCGCGAGGGCCAGCGGCTGGTTGGCGACGACGCCGATCGTCGTGCCCTCGATGCGGATGAAGCCGGTGACGATGTTCTTGGCGTGGGCTTCCTGGATCTCGAAGAAATCGCCCTCGTCGGCCACCTTGACGATCAGCTCCTTGATATCGTAGGGCTTGTTCGTATTCTCGGGCACCAGCGTGTCGAGCGACGTGTCGATGCGGTCGGGATGGTCGAAGCTCGGAATCGTCGGCGCCGTCTCCAGGTTCGAACTCGGCAGGAAGTCGATGAGGCGGCGCATCTGCAACAGCGCCTCGACGTCGTTGTCATAGGCGCGGTCGGCGATCGAGGAGCGCGTGGTGTGCACGTGCGCGCCGCCCAGCTCTTCGGCGGTGACCGTTTCGTTGGTCACCGTCTTCACCACGTCCGGACCCGTGACGAACATGTAGCTCGAGTCGCGCACCATGAAGATGAAGTCGGTCATCGCCGGCGAATAGACGTCGCCGCCGGCGCACGGACCCATGATCAGCGAAATCTGCGGGATGACGCCGGACGAGAGGACGTTGCGCTGGAACACCTCGCCATAGCCGCCGAGCGCGGCGACGCCCTCCTGAATGCGCGCGCCGCCGGCGTCGAACAGGCCGATGATCGGCGCCCGGTTCTTGACCGCCATGTCCTGGATCTTGGTGATCTTGCGCGCGTGCTCCTCGGACAGAGAGCCGCCGAACACGGTAAAGTCCTTGGCGAAAACGTAAACTGTGCGGCCGTTGACGGTGCCCCAGCCGGTGACTACGCCGTCGCCGGGAAACTTGGTCTTCTCGGCGCCGAAATCGTTGCAGCGATGCTCGACGAACATGTCGAACTCTTCGAACGAGTCGCGGTCCATCAGGAGCTCGATACGCTCGCGCGCGGTGAGCTTGCCGCGGGCGTGCTGGGCGTCGATGCGCCCCTGCCCGCCGCCGAGCCTCGCGCGTTCGCGGCGAATATCGAGTTTGGCGAGCATCTCTTTCATCGGACGTCTCCGCAACGTTCGCGCTTTTGCCGCTTGGATAGCACGGCGCGCCGAGCGAGCGAAGCCAGGCGTCATGCGACAATGGGATGACCTTGCGCCGCCGAGCTCGAGGCGGCGCCGGTGTTTGATTCGCTCGGCGCTCGAAGAGCGCCTTCAGCACCGGCAAATGATCGGTGGCGAACGTTCTCGCGTCGGCTGCCAGGACGGGCGATGCTCGCCCTCGGTTTCCAGCGGGTTGCCGTCGACGCCCATCTTCTGGCCCTGCGACCAGGGCGCGCGAAAGGAGAATTCTGGCTATTCTTCAATCCGTTCGACGCCCTTGCGCATGGCGAGGATGAAGATAGGAGCGTCGGCGTCCACGCCGACATCTCGACGCGAAACGTCGGCGTGGACAGCCTGCCCCGAGCTTGCCGAAGGGCCGACGCTCCTCGATCGCGCGAGTGTCCGGACGGCGCTACGCGGCCCACGCTCTCACGTGAACGGCGCGTTCGCCGCCATCGGGAAGCCTTGCCGCGCCCCGATCGGGGCGGCGAGCCGTAGTGGTCAGCAATGCTCGACCGCATTCCCCTCGGCTTTCGCATTTTGCTTCGCGCGGCTCGCCGTCGATGATAGGATCTCCCCATGGACAAGGACGCCATACTCGCGCAATTGCGGGCGAACGAGGCCGCGCTTCGGGCGCGGGGCGTCGTTCATGCCGCCCTGTTCGGGTCCCGCGCGCGCGGCGACAATAGGCCGGATAGCGACATCGACATCATGATCGACTTCGACCCCAAAGCCGTTCGCGACGTGTATGCTTATGCCGGGCTGAAGCTCTACATTGCCAGCCTTTTCGACGATCCCGTGGACGTCGTGAATCAACGCGGCCTAAAGCCCTATGTGCGGCCGAACGCTACTGCCGATGCGGTCTATGCGTTCTGATTCGGCCGACGGTTGTGCAACCCATCCCCTCGTCCTGAGGCGCCCCGAAGGGGCCTCGAAGGACGGTCCAGGGGGCGCTGAAGATCGCGGCATGCACGGCCACGAGGCGAGCATCACCGGAACAATGCCCGGCAGGGGCTTGGGCTTTCATTCCTACCGAGTTGTCCTCCGAGGCCCCTTCGGGGCGCCTCAGGACGAGGTCCGTGAACGACGGCGTTCGTGTTTCTTTACACGTTCCTCATGTGATCGGCGAATTAATTGAGCGCGCGCGAACTGCTGCGCGGGACCGCGCAACACAAACACGTGCGCGGCACCCCCGACAATTACCCGCAAAGCCTGCAAAAAGCGAACGGAGTGAGTATACTCCAAACCAAACTGGAATCACAGAATTGCGCGTGAAACCCACATTGACGCGGGTACATGAGTCGGCAGGATTACAGACTTGCCGATCCGTCTCGCCTGCCCCCACGCCCAATGGCTCACAGACGATCGCCGAGAGCGGTCAGCGCCTGCTCGACCGGATCCTCGACACAGGACTAATCGAGGGCGACTCGGCGTCGATTCTGCCGTCGTTGCCGCGCGAGAGCGTCGATCTTTTTTTCACCTCACCACCCTATGCCGACGCGCGCGGATATACCCGCGTTCACCCTGATCGTTACGTCGAGTGGTTCTTGCCCTTCGCGCGGAGCATGTATGATGCGGTCAAGCCAAGCGGCAGCCTGATCATCAATATAAAGAACCGAGTCGCCAATGGGGGTCTTCTGAAGGGCCAGCGTCATCCCTACGTCTACCAGCTTGTGATTGCCCTCCAAAACATGGGCTGGCGCTGGGTGGAAACCTACATTTGGGCCAAGCCCAACGCTGTGCCGGGCAGGTTCGGCCCGAGGACCAAAGACAGCTTCGAGTACGTCTATCACTTCGCACGTGGGACCAAGCCATTCTTTGACCTCAACGCGATCCGCGTGCCCTACAAGGCGGATGCCTCGGAGATCGAGCGTCGGAAGAAAGACACCCTCGGTCGCCGCAGCACCGAAGCGGGTTTCGGTCGTGACCGCACGAAAACCTATCTTCTGGGCGGCGCCGACCCCGGCAACGTGGTCTCGGTGCCTCAAACCTACAATCAGCACAAGGGAGTCGCACACACAGCAGCAATGCCCGAGGGCCTGGCCGAATTCTTTATCAAGGCGGCAAGCCCCGTCGCCGGCGTCGTGATCGACCCCTTCGCCGGTGCTGCAACTACGGTTGTGGTCGGCCGCAAATTAGGCCGCCAAGCTGGCGGCGTCGAGTTGCACGAGCCGTTTGTTAGAGAAGGTCTGCGTCGCATTGCGGCTGACCTGGCTGAGGACACGCCCGGCCGATTGGTTACCGCGATGGGAGCTTGACTCGGTGAACGTCGAAGCAACGATTCAGGCGATTCTCTCGGCCAGCACATGGACCCAACGCATCCAGCAAATCCGCCTGGTGCCTCAGCGGCACGGCACCGAGGACCACGGCGCGATTTACGCGGCGGTCGCCCGCGAGCTTTACATGCCGCACTTGGCACCAGATTTCGCCTACATCCACAAGTCCCCCTTCTACGAGACCGAACACTTCTTCGCGGCCTACGATGAGGCAGCCAAGCTGACCAAGGGCTTCACTCGCGTCACCGAGGCCGACATTCAGGCCACCCTCTTGGAGTGCCCGCGTACGCTGCTAGTCTTCCGCACACTGTTAGGTCTGACGAAAGACGAGTTCGCACATTCAACGCTACTGGCTGGCGGCCCCGACGAACTGGCCGCGCTATCGGCATCGCAGGTCGACACGCTGGAGCGCAACGCGATCGACATCCGACGGCCAAACACAGCCGCGGCTTCAGCCAAGGCGTCGGCGCAGGCGCAAGTGGCTGCCAAAACCGTCACGATGGCGATGAATGGGGACCTCTTCGGCGATGCGCCGACCGGCCTCGTGAGCAAGCAGCGCAAGCCCGACACGCAACACGGGTGGGCCAGCGTACGCGCCTACGCGAAAGACGGCGTGCCGCTGCGCGTCTTCCTCCATCAGCGCCACTATGGCGGCGCGTTCCGCCAGGTCCTCGACGCCACATCGACTCTGCGCGGTGACTTGATCGAGAACGCGGTGGAGGTGCTATTCTCGGCCAAACACATTTCATTTATCCGCACAGGTAGCCACAACCAAGCCGATATTGCGCGGCGGTTCGAGGTCCACGTCACGCCGGCGCCCGACTTCGTGGTGTTCGACCCCGCCGACGACAGCCTGAAAGCGATGCTCGAATGCAAGGGCACCAACAACGGCGGTACAGCGCGAGACAAGGCCCTTCGGTTCCGAAGCCTCAAGGCCGAGTCTATGCGACTCGGTGGCGTGCCTCTCATTGCTGTCCTCGGGGGGATCGGCTGGGCGCGCATCAATGATGCGCTCGGACCAGTGGTCCGTGATACCGATGGCCGGGTGTTCACGCTATCCACTCTCTCCTCATTGCTCGAGGTCGCGCCTTTCCCAGGATTGATTACATCCCCGTGAGCGGGCGTGGGACGGATGGCGCCGCGCCTGACACTAACCTAACGCCTATCGGTTGGCGCGCTCCACTACGCGTTTCTCATGTGATCAGCGAACTCCGCGAGACCTCGCGCGAACTGCAACGCCGCAGCCGGGTCCGTGAACGTCGCGGCGAGCGCTCGGTAGGCGCAGAAGAGCCAGAGGCCGCAGGCTTCAACGTCGATCGGGAACGGCAGATGGCGGGCGCGCCTCATCGGCGCGACGTATTTTTCCGCATAGACGACCGGGCCGCCGACGAAGCCGCAGAGGAAGGCGACGAGCCGCGCCTTCAGATCGCCGAGGTCGCGCCGATGCATCGCTGAGACCGGCGCCGCCGCCGGGTCGCTCCGTATCAGCTCGTAGAAGCGGTCGACGCAGGCCGTGAGCCCCGCCTCGCCGCCGAGCCGCTCATAGAGGGCTCGGCGCCTCGTTCGCGGTCACGTCCCCTGCGGCTCCGGAGTCGTCGACGGCTCCGGCGCCGTCGACGGCTCGCCGTTGTCGGACTCGGACGCGCCCTCGCTACGCTTCTTGCCCTTGCCCTTGCGGCCGGCGACCAGCAGGTCGCGTTCGAGCTGCGGCTGCGCCGGCCCCTCGGGATAGACGAAGCCCAGCGTTTTGACGCCGTTGTCGTCTCCGGTGACGACGACGCGCACCACGCCGCCGTTCTTGAGCCGGCCGAACAGCACCTCGTCGGCGAGCGGCGTCTTGATCTGCTTCTGGATCACGCGCGCCATCGGCCGCGCGCCCATCGTTTCGTCGTAGCCGTTGGACACCAACCAGTCGCGGGCTTCTTCCGAGAGCTCGATGGCGACGTTGCGGTCGGCGAGCTGCGCCTCGAGCTGCAGGATGAACTTGTCGACGACCCGCGTGATGACCTCTTTCGGCAGCCGCGCGAACGCCACGATGGCGTCGAGGCGGTTGCGGAATTCCGGCGTGAACATGCGGTTGATCGCCTCCGTGTCGTCGCCCTCGCGCTTCGAGCGTCGGAAGCCGAAGGCTTCCTTGGCCAGGTCTTGCGCGCCCGCGTTGGTGGTCATGATCAGGATAACGTTGCGGAAGTCGATCTGCTTGCCGGAATGGTCGGTGAGCTTGCCGTGGTCCATCACCTGCAGCAGGATGTTGTAGAGGTCGGGGTGCGCCTTCTCGATCTCGTCGAGCAGCAGCACGCAGTGCGGATGCTGGTCGATCGCATCGGTGAGCAGGCCGCCCTGATCGAAGCCGACGTAGCCGGGCGGCGCGCCGATGAGCCGCGACACCGTATGACGCTCCATGTACTCGGACATGTCGAAGCGGATCAGCTCGAGCCCGAGGCTGGAGGCCAGCTGGCGCGCGGCTTCGGTCTTGCCGACGCCGGTCGGGCCCGAGAACAGGTAGCAGCCGATCGGCTTTTCCGGGTCGCGCAAGCCCGCCCGGGCGAGTTTTATCGCCGCCGCGAGTTGGGTCAGCGCCTCGTTCTGCCCGTAGACCGCGCGCTGCAGCGTCTCCTCGAGATGCTGCAGCACTTCGGCGTCATCCTTCGACACGGACTTCGGCGGAATGCGCGCCATCGAGGCGATGGTCGCCTCGATCTCCTTGATGCCGATCTTCTTTTTGCGCTTGGCTTCGGGCACCAGCATCTGCGAGGCGCCTGTCTCGTCGATCACGTCGATCGCCTTGTCGGGCAGCTTGCGGTCGTGGATGTAGCGGGCCGACAGCTCGACGGCCGCCTTCACCGCCTCGGCCGTGTACGTGAGCTTGTGGAATTCTTCGAAATAGGGCTTCAGGCCTTTGAGAATCTCGACCGCGTCCTCGACGCTCGGCTCCTTGACGTCGATCTTCTGGAACCGGCGCACCAGCGCGCGATCCTTCTCGAAATACTGGCGATATTCCTTGTAGGTGGTCGAGCCGATGCAGCGCAACGCGCCTTGCGCCAGCGCCGGTTTCAGCAGGTTGGAGGCGTCCATCGCCCCGCCCGAGGTCGCGCCGGCGCCGATCACAGTATGGATCTCGTCGATGAACAGGATCGCGTCCTTGTGCTGCTCGATCTCCTTCATCACCTGCTTCAAACGCTCTTCGAAATCGCCGCGATAGCGCGTGCCGGCCAGCAACGCGCCCATGTCGAGCGCGAACACGGTCGCGCCGGAGAGCACTTCCGGCACTTCGCTGTTGACGATCTTGCGGGCGAGACCCTCGGCGATGGCCGTCTTGCCGACGCCGGGATCGCCGACCAGCAGCGGATTGTTTTTCTGCCGCCGGCACAGCACCTGGATCGTGCGCTGCACCTCGGGCTCGCGGCCGATCAACGGATCGATCCGCCCGTCCCTCGCCTTCTTGTTGAGGTTGACGCAATAAGCATCGAGCGCGCCTTCCTTCTTCTTGGAGTCGGGCGCTTCCTTGGAGTCCTTCGCGTCGCGGGCGTCGGCTTCGTCCTCCACGCCGCGCGGCGTGCGCGACGGGTCGCTGAAGCCGGGGCGCTTGGCGATTCCGTGGGAGATGTAGTTGACCGCGTCGTAGCGGGTCATGTCCTGCTCTTGCAGGAAATAGGCGGCGTGGCTCTCGCGTTCGGCGAAGATCGCGACCAGCACGTTGGCGCCGGTGACCTCCTCGCGGCCCGAGGATTGCACATGGATCGCCGCGCGCTGCACGACGCGCTGGAAGCCGGCGGTGGCCTTGGCCTCCTCGCCCGGCTCGACGACCAGGTTCTCGAGCTCGCTGTCGACGTAGCGGGTCACGTTCTTGCGCAGGGCGTCGAGGTCGACGTTGCAGGCGCGCATCACCGCCGCGGCGTCGCCGTCATCGATCAAGGCGAGCAGCAGATGCTCCAGGGTCGCGTATTCGTGGCGGCGCTCGTTGGCTAGCGCCAGCGCCTTGCGCAGGGTCTTCTCGAGCGCTCGGGAAAATACAGGCATCGCCGGCCTCTCACTTCTTTTCCATTATGCACTGCAACGGATGCTGGTGCTTGCGCGCATGGTCCATCACCTGCGCCACTTTGGTCTCGGCGACCTCGTAGGTGAACACCCCGCATTCGCCGACGCCGTTGCGGTGCACGTGCAGCATGATCTCCGTCGCCTCTTCGACGTTCTTGTTGAAGAACGTACGCAAGATCGAGACCACGAAATCCATCGGCGTGTAGTCGTCATTGAGCAGCAGCACGCGATACATGTTCGGCCGCTTGGCCTGAGCTCGGGTGCGGGTGATCACGGCCGCGCCGGCCCCTGGCGTTTCCGACCCCCGCCGGGGCTCGCGCGCGGCGATCACCGGAGGCGGCGGCGCCGGGGGCGTCTGGACCGTGCGAGGCGCGAACAGCAAACGCGCCAAGAAAGCCATACCAGCCCGGAACCGGGAGAGGAACGGACGAGGCTCGGCGATCACTTGCGACCCTTTCTCCCCAACGGACGAGCAGCGCTCGCTGGAGACCTCGCCGCTCCCGAGGCCTTACGCCCTCATATAGGCGCGCCCGGCCAGCCTGAAAAGCGCCGAACGCGTCGTTCGGGCGACGCAGCGAAGGGGAGGATTGCGAATTTGCGGCGCCCGCGCAAGGGGCGCCGGCCAAGAAAAAAGGCCGGCGTCGCCGCCGGCCCCGAAACCGCACACATGCAACGCTGGCGACGCCCAATACGCGGCGTCGCCGCACCGACGATCACATCGCCTGAAAAGCCGCGAAAACGGTCTCGACCGGCTTGAAAGCTTCGGCAGCGAGCTTGGCGCACATTTCGTTCAGCTTCGTCGCTTCGACGACGAAATCGTCATAGGCGCCCTTGACGAACGCCGACTGGATCTCGATCGCGCCCTCGACCGACTTGGCGCCGAGCAGCTTCTCGATCACGGCCGTATTCGCGGCTATGGTCTTCTTCGAATATTCGGTCGTTTCCGCGGCGATGTCCTGCAGCGCCTTGGTCCACGTGGCGGCCGCCGAGTCGACGGCGTCCATCTGTTGCTTGGAGTACTTCTGAAAGTCCTCGAACTTCGGTGCGACGGTCATGACTCGGCCCCTCTCTCATGATTTTTCGCCCGCCCCGACGGCCGCTCCGGTCTCCGGGACGGTTCGCGCGCTGGCGATGACTGTCTTATACTGCACTGCACAATGAAGGTCAAATGATTTGTTGCACTGCACAATGAACTTTCGTCGATGCCGCGCGCCGCGTCGAGCCGCAAACGTCCGGCGAATCGGGCGCGGACCGTGAACGCGGTTCTTAACGAAAAACGAAAAGATTTAGCGACGCGCTCGCCGGTCAAATTCGCCCGATTCGTGCAAACCCCTGCGCGTTCTGCAACTTGCGGCTGATCTCAACCCTTTTTGGCGCTCGGCGGTTAACCCCGCCGTAACCGCGCCGACATAACCTTGCTTTCCGTGGCGTCTTCGTCACGGGCCTCGCGGGTGTGGGCCTTCGTGCTGGGGTTGTAAGGGCGCGTCATGATCGTTTGCGTTGGCGGCATCAGGGTTCGTCGGGTCGCGAGGGCGATCCTGGGCGTCTCACTCACGGCGTCGTTGTTCGCCTTCGGCGCGGACGCCCTAGCGGCCGGGGGGCGCGCCTACGTGCCCGGAACCGGCGAACAAACCTCCCCGGCGCTCGTCTACCCCGCCAGGCCCCGCAACGCGTTCGCGCATTATCGGCCCTCGGCGTCCGATCCGCCGTTCTCGGCGATCGTCGTCGACGCCAACAACGGCCGCGAACTCTATGGCGTCGACGAGAATGCGTTGCGCCATCCCGCGTCGCTCACCAAGGTGATGACGCTCTACCTGCTGTTCGATGAGTTGCAGAAGGGCGCGATGACCCTGGATACGCCGATCCGCATCTCGGAGCATGCGGCGGCGCAGGAGCCCTCCAAGCTCGGCATCCCGGCCGGCGACAGCCTCACCGCCGATCAGGCGATCAAGGCCATCGTCACCCGCTCGGCGAACGACGTCGCGGTCGCCATCGCCGAGACTATCGGCCACGACGAATCCACTTTCGCCGAAATGATGACGCGCAAGGCGCACGCGCTCGGCATGTCGCGCACGCTCTATCGCAACGCCTCGGGCCTGCCCAACGACGAGCAGCTGACCACGGCGCGCGACCTGTCGATCCTCGCGCGCGCCACCGAGGACCATTTCCCGCAATACTTCCACTACTTCTCGACCCACGAGTTCGACTGGGACGGCGAGGTGATCGGCAATCACGACCACCTCATCGGCCGCGTCGACGGCGTCGACGGCATGAAGACCGGGTATACCCGCGCCTCCGGTTTCAACCTGCTCACCACGCTGCACAGCGACGGGCGGTCGGTGGTCGCGGTCGTGCTCGGCGGACGCACGTCCGGGCAGCGCGACCGCATCATGGCGGCCATGCTCGACGACCATGTCGCCGAAGCCTCGGACCGCGGCCACACGGCGCCGATGATCGCCGACAACGAGTCGCCGGTCGCTGCGCCGCCGTCTCGGCCCGCCGTCGCCGCCGTCGCGCCGCCGCCGCGGCCGGCCGTTGCCGCCGTCGCGGCGCCGCCGCCGCGTCACGTCGTCATGGCGGAGAACGACGCGGAGGGGGACGATTCGGATTCCGACGATGCGCCGACGCCAAAGCTCGCGCCGGCGCGCCCCGCCGCCGAGGCGCCGTCGGTCCTCGCGGTCGCCGACACGCATCCAGCCGCCAAGCCCGTCGACGACCCCGCCGCGCTCGGCTGGGTCAAGGGTCCCGAGGGCAAGCCGCTCGAGGCCGCTCGCGCCAAAGGCAAGGGCAAGGACGAGACGCGCGTCGCGCGTGACGACGCCCCCGAGCCTCGGAGCGCGCATTCGGGTTGGATCATCCAGATCGGCGCCAGCGACGACGCGGTGAAGGCGGCAGAGCTCCTCAGCCGCGCCAGGGCGCAGACCCGCGGCCCGCTCGCCGCGGCCAAGCCCTTCACCGAGAAGTTCGTCAAGGACGGCGGCACCTTCTATCGCGCGCGCTTTGCCGGGCTCGACCAGTCGGGGGCCGAGAGCGCATGCAAGTCCCTGCGTCGTAATGGTTTTCCCTGCTTCGCGGCCCACTTGGATTGAGCGCGCGGCGGGGCGGTTCGGTAGCGTAACGCGTGTTGTCGACGGAGTTTTTCGTCAACCATGACTGTCCAGCAGAACATCCTTGGCCTGATTGACCCGCGCAGCCAGGGCGGTCGAGCCGCCATGGTCTGGATGAAGCTTCTTCATCAACGATCTATGGGCGCGGACGACCTCCTCGCGGTTCGCGCCTTTCGGCAGGCCCAAGATTTCATACGCTTCGTCGCGCGACATCGCGCCGCCGCCTTCGACCCGTCGGCCCCGCGCCTCAGCCTGACCCTGGTCTGCATCACGCCAAGCGGCGAACCGGCGGTCGAGATAAGTCTCTAACAGCCGCGCCCCGTCGGGATCTTCGCGCCGGCAGGCGGAGAGCAGCCCGAGCGCCTGCGCGCGGTCGAACGAGGAAAGGTCGCGGCCGGCGAACGGACCGGCGACCACCCTGCCCTCGACCGCGCCGCTGTCGAGATCGAGCCGCATGTCGAGCCACAGCGAACGCGCCGAGCTCGCACGCGGGCCGGCGCCGACATCGCGAAATGCGCCGCCGACGGAACCGCCGCCGGTCTTGCCGGCGAGACCCATGAGCGCGCTCGCCAAGGCCCCGATGACGCCGAAGCGTCCACGCAGCAGCGTCAGCGCGAGCCCGGCGAGACCGAGCGCGACTCCGCCCTTGCGCACCAGCTTGGCGGCTTCAGCGGGCGTCATCCGCCCGAAGCGCTTGATCGCCGCCAGCAGCAGATAGAGCAGCAGCAGGCCCGCGATGAAAGTCGGCATGCTTTCGCCTCTCGACTCGACCCCGGGGACGCACGCCGTGCGCCCGCCCATGTCCTTGGCTCAGCCGCGTATCTGTTGCAACAGCGGCCGCGCCTCGGGGGCCTCGCGCGCCAGCGCCTCGAGCGCCGCGCGCCCGCCGGCGGCATAGGACGCCGCCGCTCTGAGCAACGTCGCGAGCCGCGCCGCCGCGCCCTGGTCGAAAGCGCCATAGGCGCCGCCGGTCACGCGAGCGACCTCCTGGAAGGCGCGCCGCGCCTTGGGATCGTCGCCCTCCTGGAACATGAACGCCTTGACGCCGAGGAGCGCGAGCTCCCCCGCCGCGGCGACGATCGGGTCGACCGCCTCCTCCATGGCGTCGCCGACGAACACCAAGGCGCCGACCGGCGCGCGGCGGGCCTCGTCGCGTGCGTGCGCGAACACGCGACGCAGCTGCGTCAAACCGCCGCGCACGGAAATGCGGCTCATCAGCGCGGCGAGCCCCTGCCCTCCGGAAACGAAATGCGAGGCGCGGCATTCGTTCTGGCCGCGGAAATAGACGAGCTGCACGTCGAGACCGCCGACGCGCGCCGCCGCCTCGAACATCTGGCCCTGCAGCGCCTGCGCGAGGTCCCAGGTCGGCTGCCGGCTCATCGTCGCGTCGAGCGCGAAGATGAGCCGCCCCCTTGCCCCCGCCTGCACAGGAACCTGGCGCGCAGCCGCCACGAAAGCGTCGACGTCCGTGGCGCCGCCGCGCGGCGCGAGCGGGCGATTCGAATCGGACGGGCTCATGGCCAAGGCTCCCCTCGATGGACCCGCCTCAGATCGGGGTTCGCGGCGCGCTTCGCAAGCGGCGCGGATCACGTGTCTCGTGCGATCCAGGCGCGCGCGGCGGCGGCTTCGGCGAGCGGAAACACCCGCGTCGGCCCGGGCATCAGGAACCCGAACAAATGGACCATGTGCTCGATCCAAGGGACGTCGGTCACGACCGCCACCCGCTTCCAGCGCGTCAGATGCCGCATGCCAACCCAGAAATCCTCCCACATCGCGCCCGGCGAGATGCCCGAGAAATCGGACCCGATCTCGTAGTACAGGCGCAGGCGCTCGTGGCTCGCGAGCGCGCGCTCGACGCTGGGAACGAGCGTCGCGACGTAATCCGCCTTGTCGACGTAGCCGCGGCATCTGACGGCGACGGCGTCGGCGGGAAAGTCCGGCAACAGTTCGATCATGGATGGCCTCTTCTTTCCGCTTGCTGCGATCCGGGCCGACCGCCGGGCCAACGAGCCCTGCTCTACGCGAGCCGCGCCCCGGCCCGGCTCCAGCGTAACATTGGCGCGCCCGGCCTTTTGCGCAAGCGCGGCGCTCAGCCCCCAACCGGCGGGGTGATTGTAACCGGGGCAATTTCCCGGGCGCCCTTGTAGGCGAGGTCGCTGACCTCGCTTCTTCCGCTTGGAAGAGTCGTGTGAGAATGAGGCGCTTACGCGCCGACCGAGGTCGACGACCTCGGCTACAGAATGGCGCCGCCCGGGAAATTGCCTCGGTTACGGCTGATCTGCCTCGAGCGCTGGAAACGGAAAGAGCGCATACGACGCGCGCGTGGAGGAACGCTGAAGCCGTGACGTTCAGATGAGGCCGAGCGCGCCGAGCTCGCGCCTGAGCGCCTCCGGCATCTCGTCGGCGCCGCGCGCCGAAGCGAGGTCGGGCGGAGCGTCCTTGGCCTCATAATAACGCCAACCCTGAAAGGCGCGATGGCGGCGCGGGCTGACGTGAATCACCTCCGGCGCGAGCCACAGCCGGCAGCGGCCGGTTGCGTCGGCGTCGACGAATGGCTCGATATCGAGAAGCTGCTGGCGCGCCGCGACCTGGCCCTTGATGATCCAGTACAGCGACCCGCCGTCGACCAGTTCGGCGGCGCGCTTGGGGGTTGCGCGCGTGACATGCTGAGAGCGAGGCGGGCCGCCGGCCTGCGCGCGCTCCTTCACCCGCGCCGCGACCCAATCCTCGAGATCGGCGATCGATTCGGCGCCGACGCACAGCTTGATGAGATGGAGAGCCATGCGTCAGAATAGCGCGATTCCGCCGCCAGAGGCGATGCATTCCCACCAACGCGCTTCAGCTCGCATCCCATGAAGCGCGGCGCAGCGAAGGGTCGCGCCCAATGACGCAGTGTTGGGCGATTTTCAGTGTTGACATTAGGGTTCGCTTAGCATGAGGCGAATACGCTCGGGCTCACCTTGCAAATCTGGAGGCGAGCCCATGAAACAGTTGAAGACCTTCTTTACCGACGCGTCGGGCGCCACGGCGATCGAATATGCGCTGATCGCGAGCCTGATCGCAGTCGCCCTGGTCGGCGTGCTCACCGCGCTCGGCGGCAGGTTGAGCAGTGAATTCTCCGAAGTCAGCGGCGCCTTGAGCTAACCGCCGCTAGGCCGGCACGACCCCCGCCGCAAGCGGCGGGGGCCGCTCCTGCACACGCCTCAGCCCTTGGGAAATTCGAGCCCCATCGCGCGATAGCGCTCGGGGTCGTCGAGCCAGTTCTCACGCACCTTGACGAACAGGAACAGGTGCGCCCTGGACTCGTTGGCCTCGGCGATCTCCTTGCGCGCCGCCGCGCCAATCGCCTTGATGGTGCGCCCGCCCTCGCCGATCACGATTTTCTTCTGGCTCTCGCGCGCGACATAGATCGTCTGTTCGATGCGCACCGAGCCGTCCGGAAGATCCTTCCACGATTCGGTCTCGACGGTGGTTTGGTAGGGCAGCTCGTCGTGCAGCCGCTCGAGCAGTTTTTCGCGCGTTATTTCAGCCGCCAGCGCGCGCATCGGCGCGTCGGCGATCTGGTCTTCCGGGTAGAGCCAGGGACCCTCGGGCATCAGCGCGCCGAGGTCGCGCTTCAGGCGGTCGAGCCCGTCGCCGGTCGCGGCGCTGATCATGAACGTTTCGCGGAACGGCAGCGCCGCGTTGAGGCGCGCGGCGAGCGCGAGCAGCGTCGGGCGCTCTACGAGATCGATCTTGTTGAGGACGAGGAGCTTCGGCGCCGGCCGCCCTTTCAGCACGGCGAGGATCGTCCGAACGCCCTCGCTCAGATGGGCGGGATCGGGCGAGGCGCCATTCCTGCCGGCCGCGGCGGTTTGCACGCGCGAGTCGATCAACAGCGCGACGGCGTCGGCGTCCCCCGCGGCGCCCCAGGCGGCGAAGTTCATCGCCCGGTCGAGGCGGCGCTTGGGCGCGAACAGGCCGGGCGTGTCGACGAACACGATCTGCGCCGCGCCCTCGACGACCACCCCACGCACGGCCGTGCGCGTGGTCTGCGCCTTGCGCGACACGATGGAAACCTTGGCGCCGACGAGGGCGTTGAGAAGGGTCGACTTGCCGGCGTTCGGCGCGCCCACCAGGGCGACGAAGCCGCAACGGGTTGCTTTCATGTCGAAGCCCAGCGGTCGAGAAAAGCCTGGGCGGCGGCCTGTTCGGCGGCGCGTTTGGAACTCGCTTCGCCGCGCTCCGGCTCGAAGCCGTCGAGCCTGACCTCCATCGTGAACACCGGCAAGTGCGGCGGTCCGCTGCGCGACACTTCGACATAATGGGGCGCCGGCAGCGAGCGTCCCTGCGCCCATTCCTGCACCGCGGTCTTGGCGTCGCGCTCGGGCTCGAGATCGGCGGACATGCGATCCTTCCAGGAGCGGGCGACGAGCTCGCGCGCGGCGTCGTAGCCGGCGTCGAGATAGACGGCGCCGACCAAGCTCTCGCACACGTCGGAGAGGATCGCGCCCTTCTTGCGTCCGCCGCCGCGCGCCTCGCCCTGCCCGAGCACGATGTGCGGTCCGACGTCCCAATCTTCGGCGACCGCGGCGCAGGTCTCGCGGCGCACCAGCTTGGCCAGCCGCATCGACAGCTCGCCCTCGGTCGCCTGCGGATAGGCGCGATAGAGCATCTCGGCGACGGCGACGCCGAGCACCCGGTCGCCGAGAAACTCGAGCCGCTGGTAAGATTGCCCGCGCGCCCCGCCGCCGGTCGATGGCGCGGAAACATGGGTAAGCGCCCGCGCGAGCAGGTCCCGGTCGGCGAATACATAGCCGAGCGCAGCCTCCAGCTCGGCCAGTTCCGGCTTGTTGCGTCTGGCCATCGCCTCAATGCACGCGCTGGAACAGGCGGCTCCAGCGCACCGCGGTCGGCCATTTCCAGATCTCCCAGGGCGCCGTGTTCTCGTCGAGCGAGAAGAAGATGATTTCGGCGCGGCCGATCAGATTTTCGTCCGGCACCATGCCGACGACGCCGCCCACGACCCGCGAGTCCGAGGAATTGTCGCGGTTGTCGCCCATCATGAAAAAATGGTCCTTGGGAACGTCGAACACCCCGGTGTTGGCGAGTTCGCCCTCGTCGCCCCGCAACTGGATGATCTGGTGGCGCACGCCATCGGGGCCATCGTTCGAATCCGGCAGCGTCTCGATATAACGCGCGACCCTGGTCGGCTTGCCATAGGGGTCGTCCATCGCATAGGGCGTCGTCTCCTGGCGCGGCACGATCTGGCCGTTGATGTAGAGACGGTCCTGGATCATCTGCACCTTGTCGCCGGGCAGCCCGATCACGCGCTTGATGAAATCCTCGCTCGGATCCCCGGGCGGGCGGAACACCACGATGTCGCCGCGATTCGGCGGCGAATAGAACAGCCGTCCCGGCATCTCCGAGGGCACGAGGTCGAGGAAGCCGGGCAGCGAATAGTGGGAATAGCCGTAGGAATATTTGGAGACGAACAGATAGTCGCCGATCAGCAGCGTCGGGATCAGCGAGCCCGAGGGGATGTTGAAGGGCTGGAACAACACCGTGCGCACGACGAGGGCGATGATGAGCGCCTCGACGATCACCTTGATGGTTTCCCACCAGCCCTCTTCCTTGACGGCAGGGGCGTCGTTCGCAGCGCCCTTGAAGATTTTCGGTTCTGACATCGGAATGAAATCTGCCTCGTGGCCGCCCCGGGCGGCGTGCCCGAAAGGGAGCTATATAGCGAGCGCGCCCGACCGCCAAGCGGGGCGGACGCGCCGGGGCGCCGTTCCTAGATCGCGAAAGCGGCGGCGCTGTGGCCGCTTTTCCTCAGGGAAGCAGCACGATCGAGCCCGTCGTGCGCCGCGCTTCCAGCGCCTCGTGGATGCGGCGGGCCTCGGCGAGCGGCGCGGCTTCGCTGACCGCGATCTTCACCTGGCCGTCGCCGACGACCTCGAACAATTCGCGCGCCATCGTCTCCAACCGGACGCGGTCGGCGAGGAACGCGAACAGCACCGGCCGGGTCGCGAACAGCGAGCCCTTCTGGCCGAGCATCGCGAGACTGAAGGCGTCGATTCCGCCCGACGCCGAGCCGTAGCTCGCGAACATGCCGAACGGACGCAGGCAATCGAGCGAAGCGGGAAACGTCGCCTTGCCGACGCCGTCGTAGACCACCGCGCATTTCGCGCCCTCGGTGATCTCGGCGACCCGCTCGGCGAAATTCTCGGTCGAATAATTGATCACATGCGCCGCCCCGACTTCGCGCGCGATCTTTGCTTTCGCTTCCGAGCCGACCGTTGCGATCACGTTGGCGCCGAGCGCCTTGCCCCATTGGCAGAGAATCTGCCCGACGCCGCCCGCCGCGGCGTGGACGAGGATCCAATCGCCCGGCTCGACGCGATAAGTCTGGCGCAGCAGATATTGCGCGGTGAGCCCCTTGAGCATCATGCCCGCCGCGGTCTCGTAGGAGATCGCCTGCGGCAGATGGACGAGATGGCGCGCGGCGACGTTGCGCTCCTCGGCGTACGAGCCCGGCGTCGACGCATAAGCGACGCGGTCCCCGGGCGCGAAGTTTTCGACGCCGGGGCCGACGGCGACCACTTCGCCCGCCCCCTCGCAGCCCGGCGTCATCGGCAGCGCCGCGGGGTAGAAGCCGGTGCGATGATAGACGTCGAGATAATTGACGCCGATGGCGCCGTGACGCACCCGCGCCTCGCCGGGGCCGGCCGGCGGCAGGTCGACATCTTCGAGCTTCAACACCTCGGGCCCGCCCGTCTCATGAACACGAATCGCGCGCATAAAACCTCCCTGGCTGTTCAGCCAAGATCGGCGCCGGCGCGCGGAGATGCAAGAGCGGTCCCGCAAGGTTCAGAGCGTGAGCCCTTCGATCGCAGCGGCCGCGATGAGGGCGTCCTTGACGCCTGGGGCCGCGGCGAGGATCGGGCCGCCGTTGCGCAGGCCATCGTTCGCCAGGTAATCGCTGACGTAGCCGCCCGCCTCACTCACTAGAGCGATGGCGGCGAGGCAATCCCAGGCGCGGATGTGGTTCTCCACGTAACCGTCGCTCCGCCCCGCCGCGACATAGGCGAGCCCGAGCGCGCCCGAGCCCGAGCGCATCGGGGAAGCGCCGGTGGCGACCACGCGGCCGACAAGGCCGAGATACTTCTCGGCGGCGTAGCGCACGTTCCAGCCGATCTCGACCGTCCCGCGCTTCAGATCCGTGGCGTCGGAGACCCGCAATTTCACGCCGTTCAGCGTTGCCCCGGCGCCTCGGCGCGCCGCGAACAATTCGTCGACCATGGGGTCGTAGACGACGCCGACCTCCACGTCGCGGCCGACGAGAATGGCGATCGAGATGCAGAAATGCGGCGCGCCGCGAGCGAAATTGGCGGTGCCGTCGATCGGGTCGACGACCCAGACCGGCTCGTCGCGGGCGCCTGCGCGGCCCCCGCCCTCCTCGCCGATGAACCCGTCGCCCGGAAACAATTTTCGCACGCGATCGGCGATGAGGCGTTCGACCTCGCCGTCGACCTCGGTCAGGTAGTCCTGCGGCCCCTTGAAGCCGACGGTGAACGAGCCGCGGTCGCGAAAGCGCCGCCGCGCTATGACGCCGGCCTCGCGGGCAAGCGCCTTGGCGGCTTCGAAACGGATGTCGAGAGCGATGGACTGAGGCAAGGCGCGTCCCCGTGGAGCCGTGACGCCTCTCCTTTGCGAGGCGGGCGAGGCCGCGTCAAGCCACGCCCCCGAGTGCCCTGAGGTCGGGTCGAGCCCGGCTTGCGCCGCGCGCCGACTTCGCGCAACGCTAGCCGGGGCGGCTCGATTCGCGTTCATTCCGGGGAGAGGCATGACTGAGGCGCGGCGCGAAGGGTGGGGCCTCGGGCCTATGATCGAAATCGCGCTCGGGGGGGCGCTAGTCGCCGCCGCGGTCGCCGCCTCGCTGATGGCTCGAGAGACCCTCGTCGCGGGGATCGCAGGGGCGGCGGGCCTCGCGCTGTGGCGGCGCGCGGCGAAGCTCGACTGGGCGCAGCCGATCCTCTTCGTCGACTTCGTCGCCTTCGCGCTGTTCGCCCACATGCGCAACGATGCGTTGAGCTTCTGGCAGCTCGTGGGCCCATGGGGCGACGTGCCCAAGTTCAACGTCGCCGGCGCGGCGATGTTCTATGTCACTTATCTGATCGCGACGCTCTACGTGCTCGCCAACGGCCGCCGCTCGCTGCGCCTCGTCGAAGCGATCGCACTGATCGCCGCGCCGTTCATGTTCAACCTGCTGGTGACGCTGGGCGCCGACTGGCACATGGCGGAGATCGCCAAGCTCGCCCCGCCGCTCGCCGACGCGCCCTTCCCGCTGCAGGTGTTCATCGGCCGGGCGCTGACGCTGACGCTGCTCGCTGAGCTCGGGCTCAACCTGCTGTCGCTGATCGAGATCGAGCGCTGGCCCCGCGACGTCCGGCTGCACGGGCTCGTCGTCATGAGCGCCGCGATCGGCGCGGCGACGCCGCTGATCGCCAATTCGGCTCAGGCCGTCGCCGCGCCGGTCGTGCTCATCTTCGCCGGCGCCGCCGCGGCGTCGCTCGCTCAGGCCGGCCTGTGGAGCCTCGTCTATGTCGCGACCGGCCTGCCGCTCGACGCCTTCGCCGGCCGCCCGGTCAGTTTTTCGGCGATGCGCGAACACTGGAGGATCGGCTTCATCAAGGGGGCGATCTACGGCGGCGTGTTCATGGCGCTGACGCTCGCCGGCGCGTCGCTGCTGCAAATCCCCGGCGCCATCGACTTCGCCCGCAACAATCTCTTCCTCGCCGGCGCCGTCGCCGGCGCGCTGGGCTTTCCCTTCGCTCAGACCCTCATCGGCAGCGCCGACGGCACGCCGCCGTTCTTCGGCCGGCTCGCCGCCGCCTATCGCGACCGCGCGTGCTATCTGCGCGGCGTCGTCGTCGGGCTCGGCGGCGCGCTCGCCTATCAGGGCGATCTCGCGGCGATGGACGGCCTCACCCGTTTCCTCGTCGCCTTCGCGATCGGCGCCGCGGCCTATGCCGGCGTCGACCTCGCGCTCGACTACTCGCGCGTGCTCGCCGGCGAGCGCCGCAAGCTGCAGACCTGGCGCAAATATGCGCTGAACGCCGTGCTCGGCGGCGTCGTCGCCGGCGCTATCGGCTGGTATTTCGACGCCGCGCAGCTGAAAGTCGTCCTCGACAAGTTCTGGGCCTATGCCGATGTCGACTACCGCCTCAGTGGCCGAAAGTTAAGCGATTTCGTCACCTATCCGATCTTCAACAAATACGGCGCCGTCAATCTCGGCGAGGTCGCCGGCGGGGTCAGGCTGTTCTGGGCGGAATCGGTGGCGGGCGTCATCAACTGGTCGCTCGCCGCGCCGCTGTTCTCGATCAATTTCGTGCTGCTCTCGGCGCTCATCGATCGCTCGACGCGGCCGTTCCGTGGGCTTTTCAGCGCGCGCGGCGCCGAGGGGCTCGTCGAGCAGGCGGTGAGGGTGATGCGCTGGGGCCTGTGGATGGCGCCGATCATCAACACCTTCCTGCGCCAGTCGCCCGACCCCTCCTGGTACAACCAGGACGGCGCGGTGCGCTCGGTCGTGGCGGCCGGCGCCGACTTCATCCTGCCCGGCGGCGACTACCGCGCCTTCAGCCTCACCATCTTCTTAGGGCTCCTCGCCTACGACTGGCTGCGCGTCATCATCTGGTTCGACCACATGGGGCTCAGGGTCGCGACGCTGGTCAACCTGTCGTTCATCGGCGGCGATCGCGCCGACGAGGCCGCCGGGCGCCTGCTCGGCCATGGCGCGCGCACCCGCCCGATCCCTGACGGCATCCGCCGCTTCGGCACCTGGGCGCCGCTGCTGATCCCGTTCTACATCCCGCGTGGGCCAGAATGGGACAAGGCGTGGACGGGGGCGGAAACGTTGGCGCACGGCGGCGCGATTCCGGGGCCGGTCAAGCTGCTCGCCGGGGCCTATGGTTTCGCCGCCGTCGGCTTCGCCTTCGCGGCCTGGGCGGTGAGGCAGAACATGGGCGCCCGGATCGGGCGCGCCGGCCCCGCCCTCACGGGCGCGCCCGCCGGGCTCGACGAGACTCCGAACCCGCTCGTTGTCGGCAACGGCCTCGTTTCGGCGGAAATCTGGCGCGACGGCCGCGGCGCGGCGACCGTTTCAGCCGATGCGCGCGGAAAATTCCCGATCGACCTCATCCGCCGCCCGCTCGATCCGATCCAATCCCGCGGTCAGTTCTTCTATCTCACCGAGAACGACGGCGAGCCGTGGTCGATCGGCTTCGAGCCCGCGCGCCGGGCGGGCGACTACCGCGTTCGCCGCGTCGGCTTCGCCGAGGTGGAAATATCTCATACATTCAATGATCTCAGGGCGACTTTGCGCATCGCGCCGGATGCCGGCGAAGCGATCCTGAGCTTCCGCATCCGCCTCGAGGACCTCTCGGGAAAGAAGCGCGTCGTCAGGCTCGCGAGCTTTGCGGAAATCGCCGGCCACGAGACCGGCCATTATGCCCGCGACCTCGATTTCGCCGGCATGCACGTCGAGACGTTTTTCGTACGCGGCCTCAACGCCATCCTCGCGCGCAACCGGCTGTTGCGCTCGGCGCGCGCCCATCGCGGCGAGACCTCGTTGTTCGCCATCCGCCCCGGCGCGAAAGTCGAGCTCATCGGCTACGAGGATTCTCGCACGCGATTCCTCGGCGAGGGTTCTCTGAGGGCGCCAACCGGATGCGGGCCCTGGCGCTGGCGCAAACTCGACGACCAGGGCAAACTCTGGACCTTCGACCCGGCCGCGAGCTTCACGGTCGAGGCGACGATCGCGGCCAAGGGCGCGGTCGAGATCGAATACATCATGGGCCGCTCGGATAACGCCGTCTGGGCCTCGGAACTCATTTCGCGCCGCCTCGGCCTGCCGCCGCTTCCCGAGCCCGAGCTGCAAAAATGGCTCTACGAAACGCGTGCGGTAGAGCCCTCGCCGGCCCTGCCCTCGCGCTGGCCGTTCGCTTTCTCCGCGGACGGCTGGACGTTGCATCTGACCCACCGCACCCCTCGCCCCTGGGCGCACGTGATGGCCAACGAGCTCGGCGCATCTTGCATGGTTTCTAACGACGGCGACGTCTATTCGGCGTTCGCCAATGCGCGCCACAACGCATTGACCGCGTTCCGCTTCGACAGCGCGACGACGCCGATGCCCGGTCAGATCGTCTATATCCGCAACCTCGACACCAACGAGACCTATGTGACCGGCTTCGCGCCTTTCAATCGCGAGGACGCGACGATGGAAATCGCCTACGAGCCCGGCGTCGCCACTTTTACGCGGCTCAGCGACGACCTCGTCAGCACTTGCGAAGTGTTCGTGCCCCCGGATTTTCCCGGCGACATGCGGCTCCTCACGCTCGGCAATCGCGGCGCGAAGCCGCTCAGCCTGCGCATCGCGCCGTTGTTCGACATGGCGCTCGACGAGAGCCCCAACGAGAGCGCCGGCCATCTCGACGCCGAGATTACCGGCGGCACGCTGCTGTTCGAGAACCCGAAAAACGACTTTGTGCGCGGAACTGCGTTCGTCGCGACCACGCTCGACGAGCCGAAAACCGAGACGATGCGCCGCCGCTTCTTCGGCGCCGCCGGGCGCGACATCACTTGTCCCGTGTTCGTCGAGACCGGCGCCAGCGATCTCGGTTGCCACGACGACGGCCGCCGCGTCGCCGCCTTCTCCAGCGACATCACGCTGGCGCCCGGCGCCGAGATTCGCATCGCGCTGACGATCGGCGAGGCGCCGACGCGCAACGAGGCGCTGCGGCTCACCTCGCGCTTTTCCGTGCTCGAAGCGGAAAAGCGCTTGCAGGCGACGCGCGACCACTGGGCGAAACGCCTTTCCGTCGTTCGCATCGAGACCAACCGGCCGGACTTCGACCGTCTCGTCAACATCTGGCTGCCCTATCAGCTCTATGCGTCGCGGCTGTTCGGCCGCGTCGGCCCCAACCAGCGCGGCGGCGCCTTCGGCTATCGCGATCAGTTGCAGGACGTGCTGCCGCTCGCGATTGTCGAGCCCCGGCTCGCCCGCAAACAGATCGTGCTGCATGCCGGCCAGCAGTTCCTCGAAGGCGACGTGCTCAAATGGTGGCACACGGCGCCCGGCGGCGGCACGGGGCTCGGCCAGCGCACCAAGGCGAGCGACCCGCATCTGTGGCTGCCCTATGTGCTCGCACGCTTCATCGGCGCGACAGGCGACCGCAGCGTGCTCGACGAGGTCGTCCCCTTCCTCGAAGGGCCTCCCGTGCCGGCGGGCGAGGACACCTCTGTCATCGCGCCGCGCCCGTCGCGCGAGACCGCGAGCGTCTACGAGCACGCCAAGCTCGCGATTGAATACACGCTGAAGCATATCGGCGCCAACGGCCTGCCGCTGCTGCGCGCCGGCGACTGGAACGACGGCATCGACGGATTGGGACGCGAAGAAAAAGGCACGGGCGTGTGGATGGGCTTCTTCCTCTACAACGTCATCGACGGTTTCGCGCCACTCGCTCGCGCGAAGGGCGACGAGCCGTTCCGCCGGCGCTGCGATGAGGCCAAGGCGGACTTGCAGCAGGCCCTGGAGGTCGGCTGGTTCGGCGATCACTACGGCCTCGACTTCGCCGACGACGGCCGCGCGCTGCCGATGGCGAACGCGATGACGACCGGCTGGGCGGCGCATTCCGGCGCCGTGCCCTTCGAGCGCGCCGTCGCGGCCCTCGAAGGGGGATTGAGGGGCATCGAGAAGGCCGCCCGCATTCTGCTGTTGGAAAAACCGTTCTTCGAGCATTCTGACCCCTACCCCGGCCGCATCGCCGACTATCCCCCCGGCGTGCGCGAGAACGGCGGCCAGTACAGTCACGGCGCCTCGTGGATCGTCGACGGTTTCGTGCGGGCCGCACGGGAGGCCCGCGCCAGAGGCGATCTGGACGCGGCGGCGCGGCTGCAGGCGCGCGCGTTCGAAATCTTCGAAAAAATTTCGCCGCTGAGGAAGACCGAGCCGGGCGCCATCGAGCATTACGGCCTCATCCCCATCCAACAGCCCGCCGACATTTATGACGGCTACGGCCACGGCGGCCGCGGCGGCTGGTCCTGGTACACTGGCGCCGCCGCCCGCATGCTCATCGCCGCCTACGCCCTCGTCGGCATCGATGAGGTCGACGGCGAGGTGAAGCTCGCCGAGGATGCGTTCGAGCCGAAGGGTGAGCTGCAGGTGTTATCGGTGAAGGTCGGGGAGAAGGCGTGGCGGCGCGCTCTGTAGCCGAGGTCGCTGGCCTCGGCAAGCCGCTTTGCCGAGGTCGGCGACCTCGGCTACAAAGCATGCGCCATGTCTTTGCTTCCACACCTTCGCCGCTTGGATCGAGTCTGGGTCGACGCACCGATCTATTTCATCACCACCGCCGTCGAGGATCGTAGACCGGTTCTCGCCTGCCCCGCCGCCGCGGACGCGCTGCGCGCCGAATTCGTAGCCGCGCCCGCGCGCCACGGCTGGACGGTCGGGCGCTACGTAGTGATGCCCGATCACTTGCATTTCTTTTGCGCCGCGGGCGGCGAGCGTCATCCGGTTTCGCTTTCGGATTTCGTTGGCCGCATCAAACAGTGGAGCGCAAAAGCGATAATGGCCGAACTCTCGCTCGATCCGCCGTTGTGGCAACGCGAGTTCTTCGACCATGTTCTTCGCTCTGACGAAAGCTACGACAACAAATGGCGCTACGTCGTTGAAAATCCGGTGCGTGCGGGACTCGTTGCGAGGGCCGTGGACTGGCCGTTCTCGGGTGAGGTTGCGCCGCTCGCCCTGTAGCCGAGGTCGCTGACCTCGGCTACAACGCGGCAGCGCCGCCGCGCATGGTGCATAACGCCTTTTCGACCGCGACTTCGAGGCCGCACGTCCATGAAGCTCCACTACTATCCCGAGACGGACAGTCTCTACATCGAGTTGAAACGTGGGCCGGGCGCGGAGACGCGCGAAGTCGCAGACGGCCTCAACGTCGACATCGACGCCAACGGCGAGGTCGTCGGCTTCGACATCGACTTGGCGTCGCAACGTTTCGACCTCACCGAACTCGAAACCATCGCCCTGCCGCTGCGCAAGACCGTCGCGGCGTGAGAATGTAACCGAGGGCGTGATATGCGCGCCATCGGTATCATGTCCCTGTAAGGGCCGACAGCGACGGGCGCGGGGCTCGTGGAAGGAGTCCGCAATGCTGAAACCTCGTCTCGCCGTCGCCGCGCTTGTCCTGATCGGTTTGGCCGCCTGCCCGACGGCCGCCGGGGCGAGCGAGCCGGCGCTTGCCAAAACCAGCTCCCATGTGCGCCGGTCGTGGCAAGGTTTCCCGTGCGTAACCAAGTTTCCCGACGGCGTGACGCAAGCCCAGGTCGACGACATCACGGCGTCGATGGGCGCGACGCATGGCAGCTGTCTGGCTGAAAACCCTTCCGATTGCGAGCCGGACGACGCCGACCCGGTTTGGGGCCCGCATCAAGAATTGGTTGGGTTTTCCTGCTTCGAGGCGCCGTCGGGCCGGCATTAGGGCGATTCCCGATTTGGCTGAACCGCCCCAACCCTCTCCCCGCTCGACGCCCCGAGGGACGGCGCCCCGTGGCGCTCAGCGGGCGACCTCGACCGTGACGAGCGAATAGCTGTCGCCCTCGTCGTCGACGATGTACCAGAACTCGCCTGCAGCGGTTTCGCGCACAAAAGTAAGCGAGGGATCGTCGGCTTTGGGGTCGTAGACCTGCCTCGCGCCGATTCTTCCCATCGCCGCCGTCGCCTCGCGGTAGATCGCGCCGGCGACCGGCTCGACAGGAACTTGCAGACGATAGGTCGTGGAATAGACGCGGCCGGTAAGATCGCGATGGGCGTTGGCGGAATGCACGGTCTCAGACGCGCTGTAGGCGCAATCGGTGCGCTCGAACCCGGGATACGGGCTCACCACCCAGGCCTGCTCCGGGCAGGAAGAGCCGGGATCGGCGAGCGGCGCGCCCGAAACCCGCAACGTCATCGGCTGGGCGGCGACCGGCGGCGCTGCGGCGCCGAGCAGCGCCAGAACGATTGCGCGGCGCGCCCATGCCCGCAATCTTGCGCTCACGGCCATTTCGCGCTTGGCTCGGGCGGAACTCTTAGCGCGCATTCGCAGCGCCGAGTGCGGCAATTTCGGGGACTGCCGAGCCATCTGAGAAGGCGAGTCGGAAATGCGCATTGATGCCGGCCCAGGTTATCGCGTCTATTTCCTGCGTATGGAGCGGACTGTCTATCCGCTGCTGACCGGCGGCGACAAGTCCACCCAGAAAAGAGACATCGGTCGCGCGCTCGAAATGGCGCGCGCCGCGCGAGAGGAACAACGATGAAAACCACTTTCGCGCCGTTCGACGCCGCCGATTATCTCGACAGCGACGAAACGATGGCGGAATATTTGACCGCCGCCGCTGAAGACCCGAACCCCGACGTGTTCGTCGCCACCCTCGGCGATGCCGCCAAGGCCCGCGGGATGGCGCAAATCGCGGAGGATTCCGGCCTCGGAGGCGAAAGCCTGTATTAGGCGCTGGGCGTCACGATGGTCATCGTCCTCGAGAAAGCCGAACCGCAGACCCGCGACGGACGCGGACAGTAACGAACAGGAGGCTCCCATGATCGCCCTCGACCCCAAATCTTCCGCCCTCATCCTCATCGATTTGCAGGCGGGCGCGCTCTCCAGGGAGAGCGAACCGCGTTCGCCGGCGGACACGCTCGCCGCCGGCAAGGCGCTGGCGCAAAAATTCCGCGCCGCGGGCGCAAGAGTCGTGCTGGTCAGGGTCGATTTCGCCGACGATTTCGGCGATGTGCTGAAACAGCCGGTCGACGCCCCGTGGCGCGGCGCGCGGGCGCCCGGCTGGAGCGAGCTCGCCGAGGGACTTGCCGAGCCCGGCGACATCCACATCGTCAAACGGCAGTGGGGCGCATTCTACGGTACCGACATGGACCTGCAGTTGCGCCGGCGCGGCGTCGCCACCGTGGTGATCGGCGGCATCGCCACCAATTTCGGCGTCGAATCGACGGCGCGCCAGGCTTGGGAGCGCGGCTACGCCGTCGTCATCGCCGAGGACGCCTGCGCCAGCGTTTCGGCTGAGCTGCACCAGATGGCGATCCAGTCGATTTTTCCGCGCATTGCGCGGGTGTCGACTTCGGCCGACATCGGCTTCGCCGCCGCTTGAATCCCGGAGCTTCCCCATGTCCGCCAAGATCGCGCTCGCCGCGCTGATCCTGCTCATCCAACCCGCCGCCGCCGAACTGCCGTCGCGGCAGCAATCCGCGCTGCCGGAACACGCGAAAACTTGCGAACTCGGGGGCAAGCGGGGCTTCCTGACCGCCGACGGCTCGACCTGCGTCACGGTCGGCGGCTATGTGAGCGGTCACGCCGCGGCCGGCGGTATGCATTGATTTTCCGCGCACGAGGGTGAAGACCGAAATCATGATCGATCCCCATCTTTCCCATCTCGGCCACGCCTCGCGCATCCCGGACGCGCCCGACGCCGGAACGCTCGAGCGCGTGCCGAACCCTCACCCCGACGTCGATTACGTGACGCGGTTCGCCGCGCCGGAGTTCACCTCGATCTGCCCGGTGACCGGCCAGCCCGATTTCGCCCATCTGGTCATCGACTACGTCCCCGACCAATGGATCGTCGAGTCGAAGTCGTTGAAGCTGCATCTGGCGAGCTTCCGCAACCACGGCGCCTTCCACGAGGATTGCACGGTGCGCATCGGCAAGGAGCTGAAAGCGCTCATCGCGCCGCGCTGGCTGCGCATCGGCGGCTATTGGTATCCGCGCGGCGGCATCCCGATCGACGTATTCTGGCAGACCGGCGAGTTGCCGAAAGGGGTCTGGGCCCCCGACCAGGGCGTCGCGGCCTATCGCGGGCGCGGGTGAGCCGTCAGGCCGCGCGCTTGGCGAGCTTCTTCAATTTGAGGGCGCCGAACTTGCCCATCAGCTTGCGCTTGCGCTTCGGCGCGTCGCGCTCCAGCGCATAGGTGATCTCGCGCAGATGATCGGCGAGCGCCTGGCGGTCCTTGATCGCGGCGAGATTTTCGAACGCGATCGGCTCACCGATCTCCACCTGCATCAGCGCCCCGATGCGCGCCTTCACCTCGTGGAAGATGAGCGACAGCCGGAGCGTCTGGCTCAGATGGCTCGCGATCTGGAACAGCCGGCTGTTTTGGCCGCCGAACCAGATCGGGACCACGGTCGCCTTGGAGCGCTGAAGGAGCTGGGCGACGAACGGCTGCCAGCGGCCATCGACGGCCGGCTGAAGGCCGAGCCGATCCGGCGCCGTCGAGACCGAGCCGGCGGGAAAAACGACGACCACGCCGCCGCGTTCGAGCTGCGCGCGCGCCGCGGCGCGCGACTTCAAATTGGTCTCCATCGCCTCCGGCGTCTCGCTGAAGTCGATCGGCAGGATGAAGCCGTGCACCTCGGGCGCGCGCATCAGCACCGCATTGGTGAGCACGACGAAATCGGGCCGCGCGTGCTCGATGAGCCAAGAAATGACGATGCCGTCGAGCACGCCATAGGGATGATTGGCGACCACCACCACCGAGCCGCTCTTCGGGATGCGCTGCAGCGCTGCGGCATCGAAGCGCACGTCGAGCTCGAGCTTGCGCACGGCGGCCTGCCAGAAACTCTCGTCGGGCCGCGGGTTGCGTTGATTGTCGAGATAGAGACGCTTCAGCTTCGGCTGCCCGGTCGCGCGCTCGACGAGGCGGATGACCCCCCGCTTGAGCGGCGGATCCTCGCGGGTGGCGTAGCTGAAGAGATATTCGTCCATGGCTCGCCAATACGACGAAACGGTGTAAGTGTTATGACGGAAAGCTCACGAATTGTCACGGCCCTTGTGAAGATTTCGACCTTTTGCCAATATGTCGAAAGCCTGCAATTCGGCGACGAGCGCCTCGAAGTCTTGCAGCGGGACCATGTTCGGGCCGTCAGAGGGCGCATGGTCCGGGTCCTGATGAGTCTCGATGAACACGCCGGCGACGCCGACCGCGACCGCGGCGCGGGCGAGCACCGGCACGAACCTCCGCTCGCCGCCCGAGGCCGTCCCCTGCCCGCCCGGCTGCTGCACGGAGTGGGTCGCATCGAAGATCACCGGCGCGCCGATCTCGCTCAGAATCGGCAGCGCGCGCATGTCGGAGACGAGCGTGTTGTACCCGAAGCTGACCCCCCGCTCGGTCACCAGCACGTCGCCCGCCCCGGCGCTGGTCAGCTTGGCGACCACGTGCTTCATGTCCCAGGGGGCGAGGAACTGACCTTTCTTCACATTGACCGCGCGGCCCGTGCGCGCGGCGGCGACCAGCAAGTCGGTCTGGCGGCAGAGGAACGCTGGGATCTGCAGCACATCGACGGCCTCGGCCGCTTTCGCGCATTGCGCGCTCTCGTGCACGTCGGTGAGCACGGTGAGGCCGAGGGACTCGCGAATCTCGGCGAAGATCGGCAGCGCCGCCTCGAGGCCCAAGCCCCGCGCGGCGGCGCCCGAGGTGCGATTGGCCTTGTCGAACGAGGTCTTGAAGACGAGACCGATATGCCGCCGCGTCGCGATCTCCTTCAGCGCGCTCGCCATTTCCAGCGCGTGGGCGCGGCTTTCCAGCTGGCACGGGCCGGCGATGAGCGCCAGCGGCAGATCGGCGCCGAAGCTGACCGCGCCCGGCCCGCGGCCGACCTGGACTGTTGGGTTTGGGAGCATGGGGTCTCGAAATTGGCCTCGAGGGACGCTGGCGGAGCGGGGCGCAAGTCCCGACGCCGAACACCGAAAAGTCCTTAGTGGCGCGCGTGGCGACGGTCAAATCGCAGACGCGAAACCGATGGGGCGCGCAGTTCGATGCGAGGTCAGTCCTGAACGGCCGAAGCCCGCCGCCTGAGCCTTCCGCGCGACGGCGCCAGCGCATCCGTTCGCCCATGGGGCGCATTCAACACGGTTTGGAGGTCCGGCGTGGCGCGTTCGCTCGCGAATTCAGCTCCTTCGCCGCGGCGCGCCGCGACCGCCGCTCCGAGCTTCGCATCGGCGTCCGGCCTCGATTCCACGGGCATGGAAACCTCCTTTGAAAGAGGGACGAATCCTCGAATTCGTCGTGATCTCGGCGCGCGCCGGCGAAACGCGGTACAGGAATAGTGTACATCGCGGTTCGACGCCATGCTCGCTTTACAATTGCCTCCGGAAATCGCGGCCCGACTGGATGAGCTCGCCGCGCGGACCGGCCGCAGCCCGGCCGAGCTCGTGATCGAAGCGCTCGACGACCGCCTGGAGGAGATCGCCGACCTCGCGATCGCCGAGCAGCGCTTTCGCGATCTCGCCGCAGGGCGATCCGACACCGTAACGTTGGCGGAAGTCGTTCGGCGCCATGGCTAGGCGGATTGAGTTCGACCGCGTGGCGCTGCGTGCTGCAAGGTTCGACGCTGGGCGAATTCTGGCGCTATTGCATCGGCGCCTACCGCGTCATCGCGTAACCGGGGCAGATTCGCGGGCGGCGCCATTCTGTAGCCGAGGTCCCTCATCCTGAGCTTGTCGAAGGACGACCTCGGTCGGCGCGTGAGCGCCTCATTTTCACACGACTCTTCCGAGCGGAAGGAGCGAGGTCAACGACCTCGCCTACAAGGGCGCCCGGGAATTCGGCCCTGTTACCCTGAACCGTCACAACTCTTCGCGCAGCCATTGGCCGCGCAGCGTGCGATAGAAGGGGCGCGGCCGCAAGCGATCCGGGCCGCTCTCGACCAGCTTCGCCAGATCCCCGAGCACGGTTCGCGTGATGTTGGGAAGCTCGAGCGTCAGCGCGGCGTCGAGCCGCGTCCAGACAAGGTCGACGAGCTCGGCCTCGGGCCCGACCACATCAGGCGTTTCATGGGCGATCCACTTGGCGTCGATGACGAAGAACCGCGCGTCGAAGCGCCGCGGACGGCCCGGCGGCGTGATCGCGCGGGCGAGGAAATCGAGCCCGTCGAGCGCGGGAAACACGCCCGTCGCGGCGAACTGCCTCCAGCCCTCGCTCGGGGCGTCCTCGGGCGCGCCGACATCGGCGACGCCGATCGCGAGCCCGGTCTCCTCGAAGGTTTCCCGCAGCGCGGCGAGCGCGAGGCCGCGCGCATAATTGGACGAAGTATGCTTCGTCCGGGCGAGCAGCTTCTGCTCGACGGTGGGGTCGAGCGGCCCGGCGATGCTCATGCGCCGGTCGTCCGGCTCCACCGCGCCGCCGGGAAACACGAATTTGCCGGGCATGAATTTGTGCCCGTCGTGCCGCTTGCCCATCAGCACGTGAAGCCCCGCGAGGGTCTTGTCGCATAGGATCAAAGTCGCGGCGTCGCGAGGACGCAGGGTCTTCGGCGTGGCCGGGGCGGCGGGGTCGGTCAT
>JBKQKS010000053.1:0-2630 GCA_052147395.1 Roseiarcus sp. | reverse complement strand
CGCCGATTACCTCATCGCCCGCACCGCGCGCGCAAAAGAGCGCGCCGAGGCGGAGGCGCTGAGCCTCGCCCTCGGCGGCCTGCCTCTCGCCCACGAACAAGCGGCGGCCTATTGCGTCCGTCTGCATGTTTCGTTCGCCGAATATTTGAAGCGCTTCGAAGCCGCGCCGATAAAAATGCTCGACGACGCCAAATACGCGCCGTCCGAATACGGCCTGACCGTCGCCAAAACCTTCACTCTTGCCATCGACGAGGCCGCCAAGCTCTGCCCCGCCGCCGAACCGCTGATTGTGCGCGCCGCGCTGCTGGCGCCGGAGCCGATCCCGCTGTTCGTGTTGCGCGAGGGGCGGGAGAAATTCGGCGAGCCGCTGGCGTCGTCGCTCACCGGCGACGGGCTCGACGAGGCGCTGGCGGCGCTGCGCGCGTTCGCACTTGTTGAGGACGAGACGATCGCCGACGAGCGCGAGCCGGCAATCGAGACCGAGGCGATCCGGCTGCATCGGCTGGTGCGCACGGTCGCGGCGGGACGATGCGCGGCGGAACCGAGAGAGGAAGCGCGGCGGGCGTGGATCGAGGTGTTCGCCAGCGTTTATCCGCTCGATGTCTTTAACAACCCGAGCGTCTGGCCGCGCGCGCGGCGGCTTGACGCGCTGGCGATGGACCTCGTCGGCGGCGAGGGGCCGGCGCCGGTTGGCGCGGAAACGGCGGCGAGCTTCTTGCTCGACCGGCTAGCGTCGTATCGGCAAACGTCGCTCGCGGCCTACGCCGAGGCACGGAGCCTTTTCCAGCGCGCGTTGGCGATTCGTGAGAAGGCGCTCGGCCCCGAGCATCCCGACACCGCGACGAGCCTCAACAACCTCGCCCTCTTGCTTCGAGCCCAGGGCGACCTCGCGGGCGCGCGGCCGCTTTTCGAGCGCGCGCTGGCGATCCGCGAGAAGGCGCTTGGCCGCGAGCATCCCGCTACCGCGACGAGCCTCAACAACCTCGCTGAACTGCTCCGGACCCAAGGCGACCTCGCGGGCGCGCGACCGCTTTGCGAGCGCGCGCTGGCGATCTACGAGAAGGCGCTCGGCCCCGAGCATCCCGATACCGCGCAGAGCCTCAACAACTTAGCCGGGCTGCTTCAGGCCCAAGGCGACCTCGCGGGCGCGCGGCCGCTTTACGAGCGGGCGCTGGCGATCGTCGAGAAGGCGCTTGGCCGCGAGCATCCGAACACCAACATCGCACGGGGAAATCTTGCCGGCCTGCATCTCGCGCTGGGCGCGCCAGCGGAAGCGCTTCCCCTCGCCGAAATCGCGCTCGCCGCGCATGAAAAGGTTCTCGGCGCCGCGCTCCGCACGACACAAATCTCCGCCCGCATCACCGCCGCCGCGCTCGACGCCCTCGGCCGCGGCGAGGAAGCGGCAGCGTTGCGGGCGCGGTTCGGGGGGAGCGATCGGACAGGGTCTTGAGCGGTTTCCGGTAACCGGGGCAGATTCCCGGGCGGCGCCATTCTGTAGCCGAGGTCGTTGACCTCGGCGGGCGCGTAAGCGCCTCACTCTGCACGACTCTTCGTAGCGGAAGGAGCGAGGTCAACGACCTCGCCTACAACGGCGCCCGGGAAATTGCCCCGGTTACGGTATCCGATCGATGTGAATCGGCGCGACCAAAAGCGTGCGAAACGAAGGAATCTAGGGCTGCTATCTGTGAGCAAAGCTATCGACATAATATCAATATCTGACCGAGGCGCGCCCGCGATCCCGTTCGGACGCGACCCCGGACAAAAACGACAGCTCAACCCATTGGAATCGCAGAATCCCTTGACAGAATCGACCCCCCATCGGGGAGCCAACCGGCATGCGCCCGGGCCGTCTGGACAGCTTTGCGGCCGACGGGTTTCACTGCCGTATCGCGCGCCGCAACCCCTCCGCCGTCGTCTGCGGCAGTCCGCACACCTGCGCGCGGCAGAGCATGGCGGCGGGCGTCTGCGGCAGCGCCGGGCGGGCGCCGGGAACGCCGTCGGGCCATAGCGAGCGGTCGAGGCGGAATACGCTCAGCGTCGGGTCGGGAGCGGCGAGCGCGACGCGGGCGAGCTCTTCGGCCTCGGGATCATCGAGCCGGCCCTCGATAACAATGCAGCCGCCGCGCGCGAGCGCGTCGGCGGCGAACAGCAGCAGCGGCCGGCCGGCGAGTTCCTGCAGCGAGACGCCGGAGAAGGCGCGGATCAACCGCTCAGCGGCCTCGCGCCATTCGGCGGCGTCCGTGAGATGGGTGAGCTTGACGAACACTTCCGCCATCAGCCCGACGCCCGAGGGCGTCGCCCCGTCGTGGGCGATGCGCGCCCGGACTTTGGGCGCGTCGACAGCGTCCTTCGCGGTGAGGTAGAGCCCGCCGTCGCCGTCGCCGAAGCGGTCGATGGCCTCGCGAGCGAGCGCGTCGGCCTTCGCCAGGTGGGCGGGCCGGCCGGTCGCCTCGAAAAGCGCCAGCGCTGCGCGGGCGAGGGAGGCGTAGTCGTCGAGCATCGCCGGCGCGCCGATCTTTCCCGCCCGCGCCGAATGCACGAGCCGGCCCTCGGCGTCGACCAGGGTTCTCGTCACCGCGTCGAACGCCGCCACGGCGGCCTCGAGATATTCGGGCGCGGAAAAAACGAAG
>JBKQKS010000052.1:0-4140 GCA_052147395.1 Roseiarcus sp. | reverse complement strand
GACGGCGTTGGCGCAGCGCGTGACAAACTGGAAGAGCAGATGTTCTTCGGGTTCTATGGCGCCCCGTTCGTCCAGGCGCTCCTCGGCATCAACGAGGACAGCATCGTGCGGCCGGTTCCGGACATATCGCCCGAAAAGCTGACGGCGCGACAGGCCCAGACGAACGCCTACGAGGCGATGCTGGGGATCGGTGGGTTCGACGAGGCGCTGACCCGAGCGGTGCTGTATGTCATCGCCGCCGATCGGATGCTCGACCAGCGCTGCGCGCTCGCGTTGAACGTCGCGCGCCAACAACTCATGCATCTGTCGCTCGCGGAGTTCAAAGTGATGGCGCGAAACCAGTTCTTCTTACTGCAGTTCGAGCCCGAGCGGGCGATAGAGGCGCTAGCGTCCATTGTGCCGAAGGCGGACGCGCGCATGGAACTGCTGAAGCAGGTGCGCGCGATCGCCGGCGCGGGCGATCCTCAGACCGCGGCCGAGGGCGAGCGCCTGGCCCGGCTGTCGCAGGCGCTGGCGGCGCCGATGGACCCGCCGGCGGCCCGCGCTACGTCCGCCGAATTGCCGCACGAGCCTGGCGCCACGGAGGCGCCGCAATGAAGACCATCGTGAGCAAGACGTTCGAAGAGATCGCTGTCGGCGACGTCGCGTCGGTCCAGCGCACGCTGCAGGTCGGCGACGTGCGGGCCTGGGCCGCCGCCTTCGGCGAGGCGCTCGCCGGGCCGGGCGAGAGCCAGGAGGCCGCCGGCATCGTCACGGGCATCCTGACCGCACTCGCCGGTTCAGCCCTCCCGGGACCTGGGACGTCGATCCGCTCGACTTCGGTGCAGATCAGGAGCGCGCTGCCGATCGACGCGGCGACGACCGCGCGGCTCGTTGTGCGAGAGAAGCGTTCGGATCAGGGCATCGTGGTGCTCGACGGCGAATGCACAGACCCCGCGGGGCGGGTCGTTGCGACCGCGAGTTTGGAAGTCGCTGCGCCGACGACGCAGCTGCAGCGCCAGGTCGCAGAGCAGCGGCTCGAGGGGCTGATCGAGCGTTGTCGGAATCTCGAACCGATGCGCACCGGGCGGCTGATCAGCCACTGCGTGATGGTGTCGGCGGCGACCTATGCGCGCCGCTTCGTCCTCAGCGACGTCGCGTTGAATATCGCGCCCGACACCGACCAGAAGCGCGACATCTGCCAGAACGCGATCGGTTTCGCGCGGGCGCTCGGCGTCGACTTGCCGAAAGTAGCGGTGCCGGCGGCGGTCGAAATGGTGCAGACCAAAATGCCGGCCACGCTCGACGGGGCGATTCTGGCCAAGATGGCCGATCGAGGGCAAATCGTCGGCGGCATTGTCGACTGGCCGCTCGACCTCGATGCCGCGGTCGATGCCGAGGCCGCCAGGATCAAGCACATCTCGTCGCCCGTCGCGGGCTGCGCCGATGTCCTCATCGTGCCGAACATCGAGGCCGGCAACATGGTGTACAAGAACCTCGCTTTCATGGCCGATGCTGAGATCGCCGGCCTCGTGGTCGGCGCCCGGGCGCCGGTGATCCTGACCAGCCGCGCCAACACGCCCGCCGCGCGCCGCTTCTCCGCTGCCGCCGCTGTTCTCTATGCCGCCGCACTGGCGCGCGATCCAACCGTCCTGCTGCCTGAAACCGCGGAGTGAACGGCGATGACCGAGGCCATTGTCGTCATCAACTCGGGCTCCACTAGCCTGAAGTTCGCCGCCTATGCAGTGGACGGCATCAAGTCGCTAACGCCGATCAGTCATGGCGAGGTTGGCGACATGCAGACCGACCCGCGGTTCCTTGCGAAGAACGCGGCCGGCAAACCGCTCGATGCGCACGAGTTTGGCAAAGGTCACGAGATAGACCACCGCACTGCGCTGCATTTTGTCGTCAACTGGCTCGAGAACAACATCGCGAGCATGAAGGTGGTTGCGGCCGGACATCGGGTGGTGCTCGGCGGCGCGAGGTTCGAGGCGCCGGTGTTGATCGACGCCGATGTGCTGGCGTATCTCGACTCGCTCGTCGTCATGGAGCCGTCGCACCAGTCTTACAACATACGTGGCGCCCGTGCGCTGGCCGAGGCGTTCCCCGGCCTGCCGCAGGCAGCCTGTTTCGACACCTCGTTCCACCGGACGATGCCCGAGGTGGCGCAGATCTACGCCCTGCCGAAGGAGGTGCTGGACGCCGGCGCGCGACACTGGGGCTATCATGGCATCTCCTATGAATACATCAGCCGTCAGGTTCCCAAATACGCGCCGGGAGCTCGGCGAGTCGTCGCCGCGCATCTCGGGGGTGGCGCGAGCCTCTGCGCGATGCTGGAGGGGCGAAGCGTCGAGACGACGATGGGCTTCGGGGCGCTCTCTGGATTGCCCATGGCCACGCGGTCCGGTGACGCGCCGCTGGACTTGCTGTTCTATCTCCTGCGCCGAAAGTTGTTCGACGACGCATCGCTGGAGGCGATGCTGAGCGAGCGATCGGGCCTGCTCGGCCTGTCCGGCATCAGCGGCGACATGCGGGTATTGCAGGACAGCGCCGACCCGCGGGCGGTCGCCGCCGTGGAATATTTCGTCTACGCGATGGCGAAGTACGTCGGCGCCTACGCGGCCGTGCTCGGCGGGCTGGACGCCTTTGTCTTCACCGCCGGCATCGGCGAGAACTCGGCTCCCGTGCGCGCGGCGCTATGCAACAAGCTGTCGTGGCTCGGCGTGAAGCTGGACGCGCAGGCGAACGCTTCGGGCGGACCGCGCATTTCCACCTCGGACAGCGCCGTGTCGGTCTGGGTCATCCCCACCAACGAAGAACTGATGATCGCGCAGCACACGCTGGCGCTCGTTCGCCCATAGAGGAAGCGCGTGCTGGGGACGGCGCGTATTGGGAGCGAGAAAATGCTCGAGTTCATCGACGGCCTGCCGCCGGACGTGATGGCGATCGAAGCCAGCGGCAAAGTAACGCACGAGGATTATCGCGACACGCTCATCCCCAAGGCCGAGGCAATGATGGCCAAAGGTCCGGTCAGGATGCTTTATGTCATCGGCGAGGATTTCACAGGCTTCGAGCTCGAGGCGTTGTGGGATGACAGCGCGTTCGGCCTCGGGCATTGGCATGATTTCAGCCGCATCGCCGTGGTCACTGATCACGCGTGGAGGAGCGCGATGGTCAACATGTTCAAACCCTTCTTTCACGGCGAAGCCCGGCTGTTCAGGCTCGCCCAATTGCCTGCCGCGAAAGACTGGATCACAGGCGCTCCCGAAAAGCCGTGACCGCGAAGATATCCCTGAGATCACGAAACTCGAGGCATCGCAAAGACAGAAGGAACACTCATCATGGCAGCCAACGACGCCCAGACCCGAGCTGCGGTCTCCAAGCCGGGAGCGAAGTCCGATCCCAACGAAGACCTGAAATCTCTTTCAGTGCCCGACTTGCTGGCAAAGTTGGGGTCGTCGCCGGAGGGTCTCACGCAAGACGAGGCGCAGAGGCGCCTGATCCAATATGGCGCCAACGAGATCGAAGAAGAGAGGACCAACGAGGTCCTCAAATTTCTCGGCTATTTTTGGGGTCCGATCCCGTGGATGATCGAAGCGGCGGTGATTCTTTCGGCGGTAGCCCGGCATTGGCCGGATTTCGGCATCATCCTCGTTCTGCTTCTGGCCAACGCGATCGTTGGATTCTGGGAAGAGCACGAGGCGGGCAACGCCATCGCCGCCCTGAAGGCCACGCTGGCGATCAAGGCCAGGGTGAAGCGTGACGGGAAATGGGTCACGCCCGCGGCGCGTGAACTGGTGCCGGGGGACGTCATCCGCGTCCGCTTGGGCGACATCGTGCCGGCGGATGCGCGCCTGCTGGAAGGCGACCCGGTGGAGGTGGATCAGTCCGCGCTGACGGGAGAGTCGTTGCCCGCCACGCGCAAATCCGGCGAGGCGATATTTTCCGGTTCGATCAATCGTCAGGGTGAAATCGGCGCCATGATCTACGCCACCGGCGCCAAGACCTATTTCGGCAAGACCGCGGAGCTGGTGCAGGGCGCCGAGACCGTCAGCCACTTTCAACGCGCGGTGCTGAAGATCGGCAATTACCTGATCTTCCTCGCGGTGATTCTGGTAGCGGTGATTATCGGCGTCGCGATCTTCCGCGGCGACCCGATCC
>JBKQKS010000051.1:0-3014 GCA_052147395.1 Roseiarcus sp. | reverse complement strand
CCACGCCGACGTCTCGACGCAAAACGTCGGCGTGGACGCCGACGCTCCTCGATCGTGCGTGTCCGGAATACGGTGAATCGCCGAATTCCGCGCGAAGGGCGGCGTGAGGGAAAGCCGGGGTCATCGCCCCCCGGCTGCCGGGGTCATCGCCCCCGGCCGCCCCCTCACTTCTTCTTCGGCATGTAAAGATCCGTCAGCGTGCCCGCGAACGCTTCCGCGGACATCGCGAAGGTTTCCGACAGCGTCGGGTGCGGGTGGACCGTCAATCCTATGTCCTCGGCGTCGGCGCCCATTTCGATCGCCAGCGCGGCCTCGGAGATGAGGTCGCCGGCGTTGGGGCCGACGATCGCGGTTCCGATCAGCCGGCCGCTCTCCTCGTCCCACAGCGTCTTGGTGACGCCCTCGTCGCGGCCCAAGGACAGCGAGCGTCCGCTCGCTACCCAGGGGAATACGGCTTTCCCGTATTCGACGCCCTTGGCCTTGGCTTCGGTCTCGGTGACGCCGACCCAGGCGACTTCAGGGTCGGTGTAAGCAACGGACGGTATCACCTTGGCGTCGAACGCGGATTTGTGTCCGCTGGCCGCTTCCGCCGCCACCTTGCCCTCGTGCGACGCCTTGTGCGCCAGCATCGGCTGGCCGACGAGATCGCCGATGGCGAAGATGTGCGGCACGTTGGTGCGCATCTGCCTGTCGACCGCGATGAAGCCGCGCTCGTCGACCGCGACGCCGGCGGCGTCGGCGCCGATCAGCGCCCCGTTCGGCTTGCGCCCGACCGAGACCAGCATGGCGTCGAAGGCTTCCGTCCCCTCGCCGCCCCTGCCCTCGTAGGAGACGTGCAGCGCGTCGGGCCTTGCCTCGACCCTGGTCACCTTGGTTCCGAGCAGGATCTTGCGGTAGCGCGTCTCCAGCCGCTCGAGCAACGGGCGGACGATGTCGCGGTCGGCGCCCGGGATCAGCTGGTCCATCATCTCGATGACGGTGATTTCAGACCCCAGCGCCTCGTAGACGGTCGCCATCTCGAGCCCGATGATTCCGCCTCCGAGGATGAGCAGCCGCTCGGGAATGGCGCGCAATTCGAGCGCGCTGGTAGAATCCCAGATCCGCGGGTCTTTGGGAATGAAGCCCGGCGCCACCGGCTCGGAGCCGGCGGCGATGATCGCCTTGGCGAAGCGCGCGATGCGCCGCCCCTCCGACGTGTCGACGGCGAGCGTATGGGGCGAGGTGAAGCGCCCTTCCCCGGTGACAACAGTCACTTTGCGCTGTTTTGCCAGCGCGCTGAGCCCGCTCGTCAGCCGCCGGACGACGCCGTCCTTGAAGCCGCGCACGCCCAGAAGGTCGATCTCGGGGCCGACGAAGCGCACGCCATGCGCCGACATGTGCTTGGCCTCGTCGATCACCTTGGCGACATGCAGCAGCGCCTTCGACGGGATGCAGCCGATGTTGAGGCAGACGCCGCCGAGCATCGCCATGCGCTCGATGAGCACCACCTTCTGTCCGAGATCGGCGGCGCGGAAGGCGGCGGTGTAGCCGCCGGGGCCGGCGCCGAGCACCAGCACGTCGGTGTCGTAGTCGATGCGGTCGGGTGTGGCGGGCGCCCGCGGCGCGTCGACTTCTCCCCTGCCGGCGACCGAGGCCAGCGTCGCCAGCAGCGCGCCCTCGCTCACCCGGTCTCCGACTTTGACTTTCACTTCCTCGATGACGCCCTCGGTCGGCGACGGCACTTCGAGCGCCGCCTTGTCGCTTTCCAGCGTCATCAGCGGTTGCTCGGCGACCACCTTGTCGCCGGGCTTGATGTTGATTTCGATGATCGGGACGTTTTTGAAGTCGCCGATGTCGGGGAGCCGGATTTCGATCGCCATTTCGGACCCCCGTCAGAGCAGAACGCGGCGCATGTCTTCGATCGTCGAGGCGAGATGGCGCATGAAGCGCGCCGCCGCCGCGCCATCGATGACGCGATGATCATAGGAGAGACACAGCGGCAGCATCAGCCGGGGCGCGAATTTCTCGCCATCCCACACCGGCGCCATCTTCGAGCGCACGACGCCGAGGATCGCGACCTCCGGCGCATTGACGATCGGCGTGAACGCCGTGCCGCCGATGCCGCCGAGCGACGAGATGGTGAAGGTCGCGCCCTGCATGTCGGCGGGCGAAAGCTTGCCGTCGCGCGCCTTGGCCGAGAGCGCGCCGAGCTCGCGCGCGAGCTCGATCACCCCCTTGCGGTCGACGTCCTTGATGACGGCGACGATGAGCCCCTCGGCCGTGTCGACGGCGACCCCGATGTGCCAATATTGCCGATAGATCAAAGCGCTCTTGTCTTGACTTAAAGCGCTGTTGAAGGTCGGGAAGGCTTTCAGGGCCGCGACGCTCGCCTTCATCAACAGCGGCAGCAGCGAGACGCGGTAGGACGCCGTTTTGTCGGCCTTGGCCGCATCGTCGAGCGACTTGCGGAAGGGCTCGAGGTCGGTGATGTCGGCCTCGTCGCAATGGGTGACGTGAGGCACGTTGACCCAGGAGGCGTGCAGCCGCGGCCCCGAGATGCGTTTTATACGCGTGAGCGGGACGGTCTCCACGGGACCGAACTTGGCGTAATCGACGACCGGGACTTGCGGCAGCGCGACGCCGGCGGCGGGGCCTGCGGTCAGCGCCGCCTTGACGTCCTCGCGGGTGATGCGGCCCTTGTCGCCACTGCCCTCGAGCGTATTGAGATCGATGCCGAGCTCGCGGGCGAGACGGCGCACCGCCGGACCGGCGTTGACGCCGGAAAAATCGGCGAGCGGTTTTGGCGCCGCGCTCGCCGGCGGCGCCGAGGCCGGCTCGGCCGCAATGGCGGGAGGCGCCGTTGTAGCCGGGGGCGCCGTTGTAGCCGGGGGCGCCGACCCCGGCTCTTTCGCCGGCGCCGTTGTAGCCGGGGGCGTCGACCCCGGCTCTTTCGGCGGCGTCATTGTAGCCGGGGGCGTCGCCCCCGGCGCGTCATGCGGCGGCGCGGAGCCGGGGTCGGCGCCCCCGGCTACAAC
>JBKQKS010000050.1:0-2655 GCA_052147395.1 Roseiarcus sp. | reverse complement strand
TGCTGCGCCGGCGCGCGATGTCGGGCAAGTCGGCGCTCAAATTGCTCGACGACGCCTCGGCGGCGATCCAGTCGAGCCGCGATCAGCTGCAACACGCGCTCGACCATGCCCGCCAGGGCATCACGGTGTTCGACAGCAATCTCGCCTTGACCACCTGGAACCGCGAATTCGCCGATCTGTTCGAGCTGCCGCCCTCGATGCTCAGGCTCGGCGTCGGCCTCGACGAGATCGTGCGCTTCAACGCTTCGCGCGGCGCCTACGGGCCGGGATCGTCGGACGACTTCGTCGCCGAGCGCATCGAGAGCCTCCTCAACGACGAAGAGCCGTTGCGCTTGCGTCTCTATCCCTCCCAGCGGGTGATCGAAATCCGCTCGGCGCGGCTGCCCGACGGCGGCATCGTCACGACCTATACCGACGTGACGCAGACCGTTCTGGCGGAGGAGGAACTCGCCGCGGCCAACGAGCGGCTGGAGCGCCGCGTGCAAGCGCGCACCGCCGAACTCGAGCGGCTCAATCAGGCGTTGGCGCAGGCCAAGACCGAGGCGGAGGAAGCCAATGTTTCCAAGACGCGGTTCCTCGCGGCGGCGGGCCACGACATTCTCCAGCCGCTGAACGCGGCGCGGCTCTATGCGAGTTCGCTGACCGAAAGCGCGGCCGAGGGCGGGGCGGACGAACGCGTTTCGCTCGCGCGCAACGTCGACGCGTCGCTCGAGGCGGTCGAGGAAATCTTGGGCGCCTTGCTCGACATTTCCCGGCTCGACGCCGGCGCGACGCGGCCCGAAATCGTCGATTTTCCCGTCAACGACATTTTCCGTCAGCTCGAAATCGAATTCGCGCCGACAGCGCGCGCCAAGGGATTGGCGTTGCGCTTCGTCGCTTCGTCGCTGTGCGTGCGCTCCGATCGCCGGCTGATGCGGCGGCTGTTACAGAATCTCGTCTCCAACGCCGTCAAGTACACGCCGAAGGGGCGCGTGCTGGTCGGCTGCCGCCGCGTCGCAGGCGCGGTGCGGATCGAGGTTTGGGACACCGGGCTCGGTATCCCCGGCGACAAGCAGCGCCAGATCTTCGAGGAGTTCGAGCGCCTCGAACAAGGCGCGCGGGCGGCGCGTGGCCTCGGCCTCGGTCTTTCCATCGTCGAACGGCTGGGGCGGGTTCTTGGCCACGCCGTGACGCTACGCTCCAAGCCCGGCGTCGGTTCGGTGTTCGCGGTCGTCGCGCCGCTCGGCGTGGCGAGCCCCACCCTCGCCGCCGACGCGTCCCTGCCGGAGCCGGCGCTGGCGGGCGAGGCGCTGAACGGCCTGCGCGTCCTGGCGATCGACAACGAGCCGCGCGTGCTCGACGGCATGCGTGTGCTGCTGAGCAAATGGGGATGCCGGGTCGCCATCGCGCGCGGGCTCGACGACGCGCGCGAGGCGCTGGCGGCGTTCGACGGCGCGCCGGACGCGATCATCGCCGACTATCAACTCGACGAAGGCGATGGGCTCGCCGTCATCGCCGCGCTGCGCGAAGGCGTCGGCTTTTCCGTCGCGGCGATTCTGGCCACCGCCGACCGCAGCCAGGAGGTGCGCGAGGCGGCCGCGCGCGCCGACGTCGCCTTGCTCAACAAGCCGCTGAAGCCCGCCCCGTTGCGCGCCCTGTTGACGCGCTGCCTGGCGCTGCGCGCGGCGGCCGAATAGCGGCGCGGCCCGACGACGCAGGTCTCGCGCCGGGAGGCCATTTCCTTCCCCGGAGAATTCCGATACCACCGCGGCGGCCTGATGCATCTCGAGAAAAGTCGCCCCGCCATGAATGACTCGACGCGTCCTTTCGACGATATCCGCGCCCTCATCGGCGCGATGCCCGAGCCCGACGCGGCGGCGCTCGCCGCCGTCCGAGCGCGCGAGGCGCAGCTGACCAAGCCGGCTGGCTCGCTCGGGCGGCTCGAAGAAATCACGCAGTGGCTGGCGGCTTGGCAGGGCGCCGCGCGCCCGCACGTCGACGCGCCGCTCGTCGCGGTTTTCGCCGGCAACCACGGCGTCGTCGCCCAGGGCGTTTCGCCGTTCCCGCAATCCGTGACGCGGGCGATGGTCGCCAATTTCTCCGGCGGCGGCGCGGCGATCAATCAGATTTGCAAAACCTTCGACATTTCGCTGAAAGTGTTCGAACTCGCGCTCGAGCAGCCGACCGGCGACATCACGCAGGAGCCGGCGCTCGACGAAAAGGCCTGCGCGGCGACGATGGCCTTCGGCATGGAGGCGCTCGCCTCGCAACCCGATCTCCTGTGCCTGGGCGAAATGGGCATCGGCAACACCACGGTCGCCGCCGCGATCTATCACGCCCTTTACGGCGGCAAGGCGGAGGATTGGGTCGGCCGCGGCACCGGCGTCGATGACGCCGGGCTCAAGCGCAAGGCGGACGCTGTGCGCGCGGCGGTCGCGCGCCATCGCGAGCACTTGGGCGATCCGCTGGAAGTCCTGCGTCGTCTCGGCGGACGCGAAATCGCCGCGACGGCGGGCGCGATCCTCGCCGCGCGCATCCAGCGCGTGCCGGTGCTGCTCGACGGCTTCGTCGTCTGCTCCGCTGCTGCGGTGCTCGACGCGCTGGATCGAAGCGCGCTCGACCATTGCCTGGCCGGCCACGTCTCGGCCGAGAGCGCCCACGCCGAGGTTCTCAGGC
>JBKQKS010000049.1:0-5908 GCA_052147395.1 Roseiarcus sp. | reverse complement strand
CCGCATTCCTCAGCGATGCGATCGACGGACCAGCCGCGACGGGCCAGCGCACGGGCGCGAGAAGTCCAATTGCTTTGCCTAGCCATTATTCCCCTCCAACAAATCGCCGATGGCGTTTTCTTTGCGAGCGCGCTCGCGAATTCCAGATCGCCTCATTGATGCATCGTATGCGTTGTGGCATCGCTGACACCAAGCGCGCAGGTTGTCGGGCGAACAATTTCGCGGATCATGATCAAGGTGGGCGACCGTTAGAACGATCCTGATTGTGCGCAACCATCGAACCTCACCGCTATTACGGCAAGGAAATTCTTCGCCGGCGCGCGGATTGTCGTTTAGGCCGGAACCCTTCGACTCGGCTTTCCACCACTTGCCGTCTTCTCTAGCGCCGATCTCGTAATTTGGAACGCCGCATTCCTCGCACCGCTGGCTAGCACGCTCGCGAATCGCCAGCGAAATTTCATGCCAATTCGGCGGATAAAGCGCCTTCATTTCCTCTCGGATTGGCATCAGACAATGGCCTCCGCGGACATCGGAGAGATCGAGGGTGGGGTTGGATCATCGCCAACCGGTGCGAGCGCAGGCGGTTCGCCTTCCGGGCCTATGCGCAGCGCCGCCAACTCAGCCGCGAGCACGCCGAACACCGCGCCAATCTCCCGCCGGTGCAGACTCAAGCTGAACCGCGCCTCGATCTCTTGCTGCGCTGCGTCAATCACGGAGCGGCAGGCGTCGACACCGGCGTTGTAGCTGGGGGCGTCGAATAGGCGGGTCATGCGACCTCCGCAATCTGCGGCTTGAACGTCTCGGCGATATGCTTCGCCAGCGGATAGGGGATGCGGGCGATCATCGCGGAGGCTTGCTTGCGGGCTTTCGACCCCGAGCCCGCGCGACGTTGCGCCGAGCAATTCTCGCCCGCGCCAAACCAGTCGTTGCCCTGCTTCGTTCCCTCGGCGGGATTGGTCCATCGCCGCATCCCATGAGCCCCGCTCTTGGTTTCCGGGTCCCATTTCGGACCGACGTGCTTCTGGCCATCCGCGCGCTGCTGCCCCGCGATGCGCGTGAAATCCTGTCCGCGCTTCGACTGGTCCGACCAATTCATCCCGCGCGCCTTGACGCCGCTTTCCTCGACCGAGGCCGTCTGAAACGATCCTCCGGAGCCATCGAACCGGAAGCCCGGAACCTTCGCGCCCTTGAACGTCGGCGGCATCAGTGCCGGTACATCGCCCCAAAGGTAAAAGCTGCCAAAGTTCCAACGCGCGCGACCAACCCATTCGTTGGCCCCGCGCACATTCTCAACGATCAGCGGAATATGATGACCGGCGGCTTCGCACGCCTCACGCTGAATGCGAAAGCAGGCGTCGAACAGTTCCGTCAGCTTCGCCCGCGCGACGCCAGTATCGTCGGCCAAGATCGCGGCGCGCTTCGCCTTGGCTTTCGACCAAGGCATCGACATCCAAGAATATTCTTGACACGGAGGGCTCGCGACTATGCACGCCGCCTGACGGAATTGTGAGCCGTGAAGTGTCCTGACGTCTTGGATGACGAGATTGCAGTGAGGTATTCTAGGAAATCCGAAATTTGCGCGCATGTCCTCTAAATCAAATCCAACGACGTCATATCCTTGTTCGGCGAATACTTCGCCCCAACCAAACAGCCCGCAGAACAGATCGATCGCCAGCGGTTTCATATCCGGCTCATTGCGGCGATCCGGTCGCGGACGCGGATGACTGTGCGGGCGCTCCACGGCGCGCCGGTCGGCGTCGCAATGCCAATCTGGTTGAGTTTGTTGGCGGCGGTGTGGGACGCGAGGTCTTTGAGGCGGCCGAAGACGGGGGCGAGTTCTTTGGCGCGCGCGTTGGCTTCGGCTTTGCGGCGCTCGCCGACTTCGGTGGTCTGGCCGAGCTTGCGGCCTGATTTGGTGCCGACGATCTTGGCGCGGGCGAGAGCGGCCTTGGTGCGCTGCGAGATGAGGGCGCGCTCCTTTTCGGCGACCGCGGCGTAGATGTGGAGCATGAAGGGATCGACGTTTGGACCGAGTTCGGCGACGATGAAGGGGATTTTGTGCAGCATCAGGCCGGAGATGAAGTGGACGTCGCGGGAGAGGCGGTCGAGCTTGGCGACGACGACCGGGCCTGGCAGGCGGGACGCGAGGTCGATGGCGGCTTTGAGTTCCGGGCGTTGATCGAGCGCGTCGGCGCCCTTGCCGGTCTCGACCTCGACGAACTCCTGGACAATGCGCATGTCGTTGTTGGCGGCGAACTGCTCGACGGCGGCGCGCTGGGCGTCCATACCGAGGCCGGAGAAGCCCTGCTTTTGCGTTGAGACGCGGAGGTAGGAGACGATGGGGGTCATTTTTCCCTCTTGCATTCCGCCCCGATTGGTGTCATGACTCGGGCGGATAGTCAAGGGGCGTTTCACATGAAACAGGGGTCTAGCCCATGATCGAGATGGACTCGATGTCGTTTCTCAAGGCTAAGGGTGCGTTTCAGGAGCTGCGCGTCGAGCGCGACATTTCCGGCGGCGTGAGGGTGATTCTGGGCGCCGCCGGCTGCGTGTTGTCGCCGGAGGATGCGATCAGATTCGGCTCGGCGATTCTCAAGGCGGCCGGCTGCAACGTGGACTACCAGGGCGATCCACTCACCAAGAGGTCATTGAGGCTATGAGCATCACGATCCAGCGGCCGATCAACGACAACCGGCCGGGAGTGGCGGCGGAGTTCGTGCGCATCCCGGAAGCCTTCCTCAAGGTCTACTCGCAGGAACTGCTCGATTGGGCGGCGGGGCTCGAAACGAAGGGGCAGTTCCTAGAGGTCATGCTTTGGAATCCGCCGGGCGCCACTTCGGTCCTCGCCGCCGGGCATCAGGGCAAGGTCACGCTGCGCTGCGACGTCACGGTCAACCCCGCCAACAAGGCGGTGAGGCTTGTGATCCAGCCCGACGACGAGGCGGACGCGGCGCGCGTCGCCAAGCACTGCGAGGACCTGCCGGGGATCATGCGGGCGCACCGGGCGGCGGCGGAAGTCAACCGCGACAAGCCGCGCGGCGCGGTGTCGGCCGTGTTCAGCCTGCCCGAGTACTTCGTCCAGCGCTACGGCTTTGAGTTGCGCGAGTGGGGCCGCAACCTCAAGAAAATTGGCCTCGTCAAGACGATCGTGCTGCGCGAGGGGACCCTGAGCGACCTGTCGCCCGATCCCGAGATCGGCGCCGTGCTGCTCGGCGTGAAGCTCCAGGCCAAGATCGAGCGGATGGACAACGGCGTCGACCTCCGGCTGATCATCGCGCCGGCGTCCGAAAAGGACGAAATGATCATCGCCAAGCACTGTGAGAAGATGACCCGCGTGGGAATCCCCGCCGTCGCCAGCCTCGTCGAGCCGCCGCGGCCCGGCATGCCGGCTTTCCCTAACATCATCGGCGCGCCGAAGCCGCCGGCCGACGGGGGCGTGTGATGCGCGTCCCGGCCCTATCCTAGAGGAGATTCCGTTCATGCCGCTCAAGAAGGGCTCCAGCAAGAAAGTCATCTCGCAGAACATCAAGACCGAGATGCACGCCGGCCGACCGCAGAAGCAGGCGATTGCGATCGCCATGCGGACCGCGGGGAAGTCGAAGGGCGGTAAGAAGTGAGTTCCGGCGACAAGCCCTCCGAAGCCGCGCCGGTCAGCGCCATCGTCTCGCTGTTCCAGAAATACCCCGGCTTGCAGAACTTCCACCCCTGGCCGTGCATCGTCTCGCGGCAGTTCCTCGTGCCTTACCTCGCCGGCCGATCGACCGACGGGATTGTGACCTACATCGACGAGGGCGTGCCGGCCCGGCTCAAGATGGGCGTCGAGCCCGACAAGTACCTCTGCTGTCATGAGGGACTTGAATGGTGGATGATGACGCGGCTCGACAAGGCGTATTGGGAAGGGCCGGGCGCCAAGTCCGCGCACTGGTGGGCGACCGGCTTCGAGCACATGAACCTCAAGCTCGACGGCTGGTCGGATCAGGACATCGATGCCTACGAAAAGGAACTGGCAAGCTACGTCTCGGAAACCGAGAGCGAAAGAATTTCGTCTGAAACCGTCCCCCCCGATCTGTACCAAGGCCCCTACGAGCCCGCCGGCGACAGCGACAAGGCCGAAGACGACGATGACGCCAAAATCCTGCCAATCCTCCGCGCCGCCCGCGCGCGCCTGATGCAGGTCCAGGAAGCGAGAATGCCGTGAGTTCCGTCTTCAATTTCATCGGCGGCACCAAGGCGGCAGATTTCATCCTCGCCAATCATCCGGTAGATTACATCGGCGGACCGATCGGCAGCGGCAAGACTAAAGCCATGTGTCTGCGCGTCGGACGCCACGCCCAAGAACAGAGGCCAAGCCCAAAAGACGGCGTTAGATATACGCGCTTCGCGATGGTCCGCAACACGATGCCGGACCTGAAACGCTCGACTATCCGCACCTGGCTTGAGACCTACCCGGAAGACACATACGGTCGCTTTACTTATGGCGCGACGATGGGCCATAAGCTGCGCTATCCCTTCGAGGGGGGCCCGGTCCATTGCGAGGTCGACTTCATCTCGCTCGACAAGACCGACGACGTCAAGAAGCTGCGCTCGACCGAGTACACCGGCGTCTGTTTCAACGAACTGCCCTTCATCGAGAAGGAGCTTTTTGACGAGGCCGACTCGCGCCTGCGCTACCCGCCGCAGGAGCATGGCGGCCCGACGTGGCGCGGCGTGCTCGGCGACGGCAACGCGCCCGACGAGGACCACTGGCTCGCCACGATGGCCTACGGCCTTGACCCGCCGGTCGGCCTGGCTGAGGCCGATCGCGCGCTGTACGAATGGCCGGACTCGTGGGGCCTGTACATGCAGCCGGCCGCGCTGATCGAGGAGTTCGACGCGCGCGGCCAGATCACCGGCTACCACATCAACCCGGAGGCCGAAAACCTCAAGAACCTCCCGGCCGACTATTACGATCGCCAACTGCGCGGCAAGACGAAGGCGTGGATCGACTCGCGCTTGATGAACCGCGTCGCGCTGGTCGCCGAGGGCCAGCCGGTCTGGCCGATGTTCAGGCGCGAGTTTCACGTGTCGCGCGAGGCGCTGCGGCCGTTCCCCCATTACGACGTACAGGTCGGCCTCGATTTCGGCCGCGTCTATCCCGCTGCTGTGTTCGCCCAGGAGGTCGGCGGCCGCGTCTACATCCAGTACGAAATGCTTGGGTTCAACGAGGGGCCGTCGGTCTTCGCGCCGAAGGTGCAGAAGTTCCTGACCCAACACTATCCCGGCCAGAAGGTCCGCTTTGTCGGCGACCCGAAAGGCCGCGACAAGCACGACGAGCAATCGGCCTACGAGATTTGGGCCGCGCACGGGATGCCCGTGATTCCGGCGCCCGTGAAGATGAACGACATCGATCAGCGCGTCGAGGCGGTCGCCTTCGCGCTCAACGACAACCCGGCTGGCGTCAACCGCGTCGTCATCTCGCCGGTCTGCCGGACGCTGGTCGTCGGCATGTCCGGCCGCTACCATTTGGAACGAGAAGAAAAAGGGGCGCTAACCCCTTCAAAAGACAAGTATTCTAACCTGTGTGACGCGCTGCAATATCTTGTTCTTGGCCTTGGCGACGGCCGCCGCATGATCGGCCTCAGCCCAATTGGCCTGGTCATGCCGGTCAAGATCGGCCGTATGCGCCGGACGATGCGCAGGATAGCCGGATGATGGACCCTATCGAGCCGCTCGGCGCGGCCGAGGCCGCCGAATGGTTCGTCGTCTTTCACCCGGACGCTTCGTCGCGCTGGCTGTCGGCGCTGGCGATGGGCCGCTTCAAGCACGTCTCGGCGTTCACCTATGTCCCGGTCGGCGACTGCTGGCTGTTCCTTGACGCCGAGTGGACTGGCCTGAGGATCGTCCACGCCAAGCACGACGTCGCCCGCCA